>CAZIEE010000075.1:0-5740 GCA_964538135.1 uncultured Methanosarcinales archaeon | reverse complement strand
TCAGAAACTATAAATATAAATACTAGTTTATCGTATTAAATTCTATAAAACTATGAGGTGATTTAATGAAAATAGGCTTAGTAGGTAAACCTAGTTGTGGAAAAAGTACTTTCTTTAAGGCAAGTACGCTTGCAGATGTAGCCATTGCCCCATACCCATTTACAACTATTGCAAAAAATGAAGGTGTGGGATTTGTAAGAGTAGAATGTGTCGATAAAGAATTCGGCACAAAATGCAATCCAAGATTTGGATATTGTATAGATGGAAAAAGGTTTGTACCAGTTGAATTGCTTGATGTAGCTGGACTGGTTCCTGGTGCTCATGAAGGCAAGGGCATGGGCAATCAATTTCTCGATGATTTAAATCAAGCAGATATTTTAATTCATATTGTAGATGTTTCAGGTTCAATAAATGAAAAAGGAGAGCAGGTGCCTGCTTTAAGCTACGAGCCAGCAAATGACATAAGGTTTTTAGAACATGAATTGAATATGTGGTACGTTAGGTTAATAGAAAAAGGCTGGCAAAAATTTGCAAGAACTGTTAATCAGGAAAAGACTAAACTGAATAAAGCTGTTGCAAAACAACTTAGCTCTTTAAGGGTAACTGAAAAATTAGTAGAAAAATTAATTCAAAAATTGGAGCTGAGTGAAGATATACTGCAATGGGATAAAGATGTACTTAAAAAACTTGCAACAGAGCTTAGAATAGCTACAAAGCCAATGATTATTGCATGTAATAAAATAGATGTAAAAGGAGCCTATGAAAATTTTGAGAGATTAAAAAAAGAATTTAATTATAAGCTTGTGCCATGCAGTGCAGAAGCAGAGCTTGCTTTAAGAGAGGCTTCAAATCATGGATTAATCAAGTATATCCCTTCTGATAATAATTTTGAAATTATAAATCCTGAAAAATTGAATGACAAACAAAAAAATGGATTGAGATTTATAAAAGAAGGTATACTGGATAAATTTGGATCAACTGGTGTCCAAAATGTTATTGATATTGCTGTTTTTGAAGTTTTAAAATATATTGCTGTGTTCCCTGGTGGCGTTGGTAAACTTCATGATCAACATGGTAATATTCTCCCTGATTGTTTTTTAATGCCAGAAAACACAACTGCATTGGACTTTGCTTTTAAGCTACATACTGATATAGGTAATAATTTCATTAAAGCAATTGATGTAAAGAGTAAAAAGCCTGTGGGTAAAGATTATATATTAAAGCACAGAGATGTTATAGAGATTGCTACGAGTAAGTAATACTCACTTTCTTAGGTAAAGGGCAAACTGGCCTAATTTAATGTTGTTAATCTTTTATGCAAAAGGTTTAAGTACAGATATTTTTTACGATAGTTGGTTCAAATGAAAAAAGTATTGTTAACAGGTGGAGCTGGATTTATTGGAAGTAATTTATGTGAGTTTCTCTTAAAAAAAGGTCATAGAGTGATTGCTGTTGATAATCTTATAACAGGCAGCCTAAAAAATATAGAGCATTTAAGGTCTAATCCTGATTTTATATATTTGTATCATGATGTAAGCAAGCATATTGTTATTAATGAAGAATTAGATTTTGTTCTCCACTTTGCATCTCCTGCAAGTCCTGTTGATTACCAAAAAATACCTATACAAACATTAAAGGCAGGTAGTTTAGGAACTTACAATACACTTGGATTGGCATTAGCTAAAAAGGCAAAGTATATGTTAGCTTCTACATCTGAAGTATATGGTGACCCATTAGTAAATCCCCAAGTCGAGAGTTATTGGGGGAATGTGAATTGTGTTGGACTAAGGGGGTGCTATGACGAATCGAAAAGATTTGCAGAGGCGTTAACAATGGCATATCACAGAATACACAGAGTTGATACAAAAATAGCGAGAATTTTCAATACCTATGGTCCTTTAATGAGGGGGGAGGATGGTAGAGTTGTTCCAAATTTTATAACCCAGGCATTAAAGAATGAACCAATCACAGTTTATGGAGATGGAAATCAAACAAGAAGCTTTTGCTACGTAATTGACTTAATAGAGGGCATATACAAATTGATGTTATCTAAGACAAATGAACCAATTAATATTGGAAATCCAGAAGAACACACTATTATTGAGTTTGCAGAAATGATTAAGAAGTTAACAAAAAGCAAAAGCAAGATTGTGTTTAAACCATTGCCAACAGATGATCCTCATGTAAGGTGTCCTGATATAACCAAAGCAAAAAAATTGCTGGGATGGCAACCAAAGGTCAAATTAAGTGAAGGGCTTACAAGAACTATAGACTGGTTTGATAAAAAAGTTTAAGTTCCTTCTTCCCAAGAGTTAAGGTATTTAATTTGTTCTTCATCCAATTCATCAATTTCAATATTATAAGCTTCCAACTTTAGCTTTGCAATAGTGTTGTCTATTTCTTCTGGAAGCAGGATTACTTCAAGCTTCATTTTTCCTTTATTTTTTACTACATATTCACAAGCTAAAGCCTGTCCACAAAATGAAGTATCCATAACTTCACTGGGATGTCCCTCAGCTAAAGACAAATTAACTAAACGTCCTTGTGCAAGACAAGTTATTTTATGTCCATTTTTAAGAGTGAACTCCTCTACTAATGGCCTTATCTCCCTCATATTCTTAGCAATTGTTTTCAGTCCTTTATAATCAATTTCTACATCAAAATGTCCTGAATTGCAAATAATTACACCATCTTTCATATTTTGCATATGTCTCATCTTTATTACATTTATATCACCAGTTACTGTTATGAAAATATCTCCGATTCTTGCTGCATCGTCCATTTTCATGACTTGATAACCATCATATAATGCTTGTAAAGCTCTAAATGGGTTAACTTCTGTCACAATTACATTTGCCCCCATACCCTTTGCCCTTAACGAAACTCCTTTTCCACATGAGCCATATCCAGCTACAACAACAGTCCTGCCTGAAACCAGTACATTAGTTCCTCTTTTGATGCCATCCCAGGTTGATTCACCTGTTCCTATATAGTTGTCAAGTAAATGCTTAGTCTTGTTGTCATTAACTGCAATCATTGGGTATTTCAATGCATTATCTCTTTCCATTGCCTTTAGCCTTACAATACCTGTTGTTGTTTCCTCACATCCAGCAATTATATCTTTTATGAGATATGGGTATTTTTTATGTATTTCACTAACTAAATCACAACCATCATCTATTGTGATATTGGGTTTGAAGTTGATGACATTTGTTAAGTATCTATAATAATCTTCTTTTGTTTCACCCTTATATGCCCAAACTCTGATATTTTCTTTAGCAAGGGCTGCTGCAACATCGTCTTGTGTACTTAATGGATTACATCCTGTAATGGCAACTTCTGCCCCTCCTGCGATTAATGTTCTCACTAAAACAGCAGTTTCTTTTGTGACATGCAAGGCCATCCCTATCCTTATACCTTTAAGTGGTTTCTCTAATTGAAATCTTTTCTTTACCTCCATTAAGGCTTGCATTCTTGATTCAGCAATTTCAATATTTAATTTACCCTGATCTGCTAAATCAATATCCTTAACCTCATAGTTTATGCCTTTGTCCATTATCTAAGCTCACCGTTTATTTCTGTAAAAATGCAGTATATAAAAAAGTTATGCAAGAACCAGCCCGATAGTTTAATCCTAGAACATCTCAGAATTAATTTTTTTAATATTTAGTCTGATAGCAATTTTGCCTATTTTATTCATATAAATAAAAACAGATTTCCATGCACCTAAAAGTGAGTCGTCATTGTACTCAATCCTTTTTTTAATACAGAACGCCTTCACAATTTTTTTTATCTTTAAAAGATTCTTTCTTGATGCATTTGGAAAAATATGATGCTCGATCTGATAATTTAAATGACCTGAAATAAAGCTTAATATCTTTCCTCCCCTTATATCCCTTGAGGTTATAACCTGCTTTTCAAGAAAAGAAAGATTATTTCCTTCTTTTATTGTAGGCAATCCAAGATGATTAGGAATAAAAGCAAAACCAAAATAAAACCCAATTTGAATGAAAACCATTAGATATAAAATCAATGCAGTAAATACTCCAATGTAGTAAGATAACACCCCTATAAAGAAGAGCACATGTAGTGATATAAAAAATATATCTATGAGCATACCCTTCTTGTTTTTTATGATATATTTTAATGATTCATTCTGTCTGGTAAATACGAGGAATAAAGAAGCAGGAAAAAGAATAAATGACTGGTACCTTGTTATAAGCCTTGTCAGTCCTTTTCTTTTTTTAGCTTCCCTTTCTATGAATGAGAGGGGGCTTCCTTCATTTATATCTGGATCAATTTCCTCGTGATTAGGTTCCATGTGATGTAAATTATGGCTTCTTCTCCAATAATTAAAGCTTACTCCCATAAAAAATGAGAGTGTTATTTGCCCTATAATATCATTCAAGCTTTTTTTTCTGGATATTGAACCATGGCCAGCGTCGTGTCCGATGAATCCCATTTGTATGACTATGAAGGCAATTGGAAAACTCATCAAAACAGCAACAGTTATAGTCTTATAATATATGAGGATCCAAAATAAAAAAATAAGTATAACCAATATTATCAGGATTTTAGATAGATTGTAGAATGGAGTGTATTTCAACAGACCCTGCGAGTCTACCTTTTTCCTTAATTCTATATAGTCTGCTGTTGTAATTGTCATATATTTTAAATTTTTTTAAATAATATAGTGAACTATTTAAAATTAACTAAAGTAGGTATGTGCATAGCATCAGCATTTTATGGTAGAGAAGAAACATAATTAATTTAAATTAGGTTACAAAGAAACGTAACATTTATATATGAATTATTACATTTTTTTGTAACATGGAAATAACCAAACTAAATGAATGGAATCCTTGGTGGGAAAGCAAAGAATTAATTAAAGGCTTAATAGGAAAACACAGGCCTAATTACGATTATTTGGTTAATTCTGTTGGTATTAAGGAGATAACTATAATAACAGGTGTGAGGAGATCTGGCAAAAGCACTTTCATGTACCAGATGATCAGCAATCTCCTGAAAATTGAAACAGATCCTAAACAGATATTATTCGTAAATCTGGAAGATAAAAGATTGACTAATGAGCCATTAGACAGTATATACCAATGTTACAGGGAAAATATTAACATAGACAAAAAAGCATACATATTCTTTGATGAGATTCATAGAAAAGAAGGATGGGAATCATGGATAAGAAATAAATACGACCAAAAAACCAATAATAAATTTGTCATTTCGGGATCATGCTCTTATTTATTAAAAAAAGAATATTCTACATTATTAACTGGAAGAAACCTGACTTTTGAAGTATTCCCTTTAAGTTTTGAAGAATTTTTATTATTTAAAGGTATAGAAGTCGATAAAGGCAACATTAAAAAAAATATACTTCTTGAAAAAACAAAATTGGCCATTTTTAAGAATTTAAAAGAATACCTCAATCTTGGCGGATTTCCAGAGATAGTATTTAAGCCTGAGAATTATAAGATGAGGGTTCTTGAGCAGTATTTTGATGATATTTTATATAAGGATATCATAGATAGACATAATCTAAACTCTCAAAAAGCAAAAGACCTTGCGCTGTTTTTTACAACGAATCTCGCAGGTTTGGTTTCATTGAGAAATGTGAGAAACTCCCTTAAGCTTTCATATGATACTGTTAAAGACTATCTTTCTTACTATGAGGAAGCCTAAAAATAAAGTCTTAAATTTTTGATAATGTATAATTCCATTTTGG
>CAZIEE010000074.1:0-5805 GCA_964538135.1 uncultured Methanosarcinales archaeon | reverse complement strand
GCCGTCAGGTTCGCACATGGTTATTATTTTTGTGATAACCGACATTCGTCCCCGTCACTTGTGAGCGAGTTCGCAACGAGCTCACTCGCATGTCACGGGACATCCCCCTCGAAGTCGGTTATTACGTTTAGGTGATATTGCTCACAAAAGACGGCAACATATATTTTGCTCAGTGTCTTTGTAGCTATGCACATACCCCGTTTCATAAAGTTTATATTTTATGATTACTTACCTTTGTAAAGTATAACTTATTTATATATTAAAAAGTAACAAAATGGAAACTAACATTAGTGTCAATTTGGAAAGTAAAGAATGTAGCATGAAAGGTTCTGGTTATTGTCCACAACCATTAGAAGCTGCAAATTCTTTTCTTAGCAAGAAGTGGATGATCAGCATAATCACAACTATTGGTAATTTCAAAAAATTAAGATTTAATAACATTTTGAGCAGAGTTGAAGGAGTAACAGGAAAAACTCTTGCTGAAAGATTAAAAGAACTTGAAACTTTGCAACTCGTCAAAAGGATGATCTATAAAGAAATTCCACCAAGAGTTGAATATGAGTTAACACCTAAAGGCAAAAAATTAATGAAAGCAATTGTTCCGTTAATCGAATGGGCAAACAATCAACAATAAATATTTTATTAATAAAATGTTCTTCCACAACCTAAACCCTGTATTGTTCGAACTTGGTCCTTTCCAAATCAGGTATTATGGTTTGTTTTATGCTCTTGGATTTTTAATTGCTTATTTTTTAATTGCTTACCTTGCAAAAATCAAAGAATTAACCCTAAGTAAAGATGATGTTTCTGAATTTTTGATTTATACTAGTGTAGGGGTGATTTCAGGTGCAAGGATATTCTATGTTCTATTTTACAATCTCAGGTATTACTTGCAAAATACCTCTGAGATAATTGCAGTGTGGCATGGTGGATTGAGTTTTCATGGAGGGTTGGTTGGGGTGGTAATTGCCAGTTATTTATTTTGTAAAAGAAAAAAAATTGAATTTTACAATCTGGCAGACATTGCAGTTATTCCAGTTGCTCTTGCCCTGGCAATTGGTAGATTAGGTAATTTTATCAATGCAGAGCTTTATGGACGAATAACAAATGTAAGTTGGTGTGTAGACTATTCCAAAAATCAATTTATAGAATCTCCAACTGGTTGCAGGCATCCTTCCCAGATTTATGCATCTATTAAGAATTTAACTATATTCACATTTTTGTGGTTCATAAAAGACAATAAGTTGCCAAAAGGCTTTTTGTTTTGGAGTTTTATATCTGCATACGGATTGTTAAGAACTATTGTTGAATTTTTTAGGCAGCCTGATGAACAGATAGGATTTGTTTTTAATTATTTCACAGTTGGACAATTGATTAGTTTTCCTATGTTTTTATTAGGGGCGTATATGCTTTATAATATTTCTATAAAATCGCATAAGGCTTCATCTTAAGCTTTAGTGCTTCTTCGATATTTTTTTCATCTTCAGAAGTTAGATATATGTGCTTTTTCTTTTTCTTTTCATACTCCCTTATCTTGATCCTCATAGATTTTTGATATTCTTTAACATAATCATGGGGAAAAAAATCTATGTAAAGATCAAACTTGGGGATATAGAAAGCTACTCTAAAATCATCATTATCTGCCCATGTGGCAATTGTGTTGTATTGAAATAAAATATTGTTATCGAATAAGAAATTTGCTACAATCATCTCTGATTTTGTTTTGACTAAATGACCTGTTTTTGTCTTGAAAACTGTATCACCATACTGACTCTCATTCATTATTTCAGATAATTTTACTTGTATCCCTTTTTCTTTTTTAATCTCATCAAATAATGGAACTGATTCTATGTTCTCATAGTTTTTGTTTATACTTAAAACATGATCAAAAGATTGAACAGCATCCTTTATATTACCAATCAGGACTTCCATATGGCCTTTATTGTACCAAGCCTCTACATTGTTTTTATCAAACTCCACAGCCTGGGAAAAACAATCATGTGAAAGATTGACAAACCTTTTTTTTTGATCTTCTTTTTTATATCCTTCAATTGTTTTGTCTACTTTTTCCAGCTCTAAGGAATTCATTAAGATATACTTTGACGGCATATGACCATCTACAAGCAATTTTTTGCTATAATAACATCTTCCCTTTCCCATCAGTGCTCTTACCTTAGTTTCATCACTTGTGTTGCTTATATTGAGGGCATTATCAAAATAAAGTATTGAACTATCAAAATTATCCATATAAGAATAACAAGCAGCAATATTGTAATTGCATTTAAACAAAAATTCAGCAGCGTTGTTGAACAAGTCTGGTTCTTTTCCTTTGTAAGGGTAGATGTCTAATGCCTTATCATACTCTTCAATCGCAGTTTGGTATTGTTTCAGTTGAGCGAGCCTGTCTGCTTCTCTCTTTATATATTCAGCATTTTTCATCTCCTCTGTTTCTCTAAATGATTCCAACCTATTGCTGTCATTTCTCGCTTCATTGAATCTTTTGCTTTGATTTACAAAGAAATTTCTTATTTTGTCTATAATCATTTTTAATGTAAAAAATAATAAGTATTTAAAGTTTATCCACAAGATTTAAATAATTACTGGTTATCTAGACTCTTACTTCTGTAATTCTAAAATGTCAAAAATAAAAATAACACTTCCAGATGGAATTGTAAGGGAATACAAAAAGGGAATTAGTGGAGGAGAGATAGCCTTTGATATAGGCAGGCGTTTAGGAGAAGATGCCTTAGTAATAGAGATAAATGGAGAACTTAAAGACCTTTTTTTGCCTATAAATGAAGACTCAAATATAAAAATTATAACATTTAATGATTTACGTGGGTTGAATGTTTTTAGACATAGCACAGCTCATCTTCTTGCTCATGCAGTTATCGAATTGTTTCCTGAGGCAAAGCCAACAATTGGTCCAGTTGTAGAAGAGGGATTTTATTATGATTTTGATATAAATCATAACTTTACTCCTGATGATTTAGTTAAGATTGAGCAAAGGATGCATGAGATTGTAAAAAAAGATTATAAAGTAGAAAGGATAGAGTTAAGCTATACTGAGGCCAAAAGAATTTTTGAGGGTAACTCATACAAAATAGAAATTATTGAAGAACTTAAGGCACTGAATGAGCAGGTAAGTATTTATAGACAAGGAGAATTTATTGATCTATGTAGGGGCCCTCATCTTCCAAATATTGGGAAGATCAAGGCTTTTAAGCTTACAAAGATTGCAGCAGCATATTGGAGGGGAGATCCAAAGAGCAAGCAGTTGCAGAGAATCTATGGAGTAAGTTTTCCTGAAAAAAGCCAGCTTGAAAAACACTTTAAGTTTTTGGAAGAAGCTGAAAAAAGGGATCATAGAAAAACAGGAAAAGAACTGGAATGGTTTACATTTTTTGAAGAATCTCCTGGTGCCCCTTTCTTTTTTCCAAAAGGCACTATTATCTATAATTTGTTGTTGAATTTCATTAGGGAAGAATATCAGCAAAGAGGTTATCAAGAGGTTATCACCCCTTTAATCTACTCAAAATCTTTATGGACCAGCTCGGGTCATTGGGAGTATTTTAAGGAACAGATGTTTACTTTCAATTCTGAAGGCAAAGAATATGCACTCAAGCCTATGAATTGCCCTTCCCACTTGCTTATCTATAAATCAAAATCAAGAAGTTACAGGGATTTGCCTTTAAGGATTGCTGATTTTGCATCTTTGCACAGAAACGAGCTTTCTGGTGTTTTGGCAGGCTTAACCAGAGTGAGAAAGATGTCCCAGGATGATAGCCATATTTTTATTGAGCCTACTCAAATTGAGGAAGAAATTTTTAGAGTGCTTGATTTTGCACATTACATCTATTCCAAGGTTTTTGATTTCGAGTACAAAGTCGAACTAAGTACAAGGCCTGATAAGTTTATAGGAAGTCTGGAAGATTGGGATAAAGCAGAGAACTCTCTTAAGAACGCACTTGAAAAAAAAGGTATAAAATATGAAATAAAAGAAAGAGATGGTGCTTTTTATGGTCCAAAGATAGATTTTCATATTAAAGATGCACTGGGAAGAAGTTGGCAGTTAGCAACAGTACAGCTGGACTTTCAATTACCAGCTAGATTTGATGCAACCTATATTGGAAAAGACAATTCAAAGCATATGGTAGTTATGATACACCGTGCTTTGCTTGGCTCAATTGAAAGGTTTATTGGAATATTAGTCGAACATTATGGTGGAAAACTTCCATTATGGTTGGCACCTGTACAAGTTATAATATTGACTGTTTCTGACAAATACCTTCAATATGCAAATAAACTAAAAGAAGAATTCGAAAAAAACAATTTAAGAGTTGAGGTTGATTCAAGGACAGAGAGTATAAGCTATAAAGTCAGAGAAGCTCAGTTTAATAAAATTCCTTTAATATTAACAGTTGGAGAGAAGGAAGTAAATAATGAAACAGTTGCAATAAGGAGTATGGATAACAATGTTTATTTTGATATTAAAATAGATGAATTCTTAAGAAAGGTACTGCTAAATATTAAAGATAAGGGAATCAAGATTGAATTGTGAGCTACTCCGAGTTTCACTTTGCGCTCAACTCGGAGTATTTCACTAACGATTGTCTGTTTAAAAGATTTTGCTTTCAAAACCTTTAAAAAGATAGATTTTTTCAAGGTGTCAATGGAAACTATTGAATCCTTAAAATGGATTAGGGAACATAATCTTTATGAGCTTGCTTCTAACACTGCAATTTTTTTGAAAAAAGTGTTTACCCCATGCCTTGCTGTAAAAGATGAAAAGCTCCTGATAATTGGAGATGTGGGCTATGAAAATAGGAATGTAGCAGGCATTCTGTCAACTGCTTATTATCTTGCAGCTAAACAACTAAATCTAGATGCAAAACTCATATTGCAAAATGTTAAATCAAGAGGGGACATCAGTGATGATTTTGTTATAAATGACTTGGTTGAACTTAAGGAGGGGAATATCATAATTCTAAACATGTCAGATAAGTTAGGGAGCATCCAACAACTTGGAAAGAGTTTTAGAAGATGGAATGCAAAAAAGAAACATCGATTTATATCTGCTATGAGTCTTGGAGATTTACCTACAAGTAATATAGATTTAATATTGAAGGCAATGGACATTAATTACAAGCCTTTACAAACTCAGCACGAGGAGATAAGGCAAAAACTAAAATGTGCAAAAGAGGTACATATAACAACTCAAGCAGGCACTGATCTACATTACAATAAGGAGGGGATAAATGCAATTTCAGCTGATGGAAACTACACTTTGCCTGGGACAGGGGGTAACCTTCCAGCAGGAGAAGTTTACGCTCCACCAAATGGAAAAAATGTAGAGGGAAAGGTGGTAATTGATGGAAGTTCAAGAACTCATGAGCATACAAACTTAATTAAAAATCCTATAGAACTGACAATAGAGGAGGGAGTCATAACTAACATTAAAGGGAAGGAAGAAGCAAAGCAGCTTGAGGATACATTAAAATGGGCTGCATCTGTTGCAAAAAACCCTGGTAATGTAAGAAGAATCTGTGAGCTTGGTATTGGATTAAACCCAAAGGCGCAGATAATAGGTGCAATGATTGTTGATGACAAAACTCTTGGAACAGCTCATATAGGCATAGGTTCTAACTATTGGTTCGGAGGCAATATCTATGCCATTATCCATCTAGACCAGGTTTTCAAGAAGCCAACTATTTATTTAGATGGGGAAAAGTTGGAAATATGACCTCCAACAGGCACTTTCTGATTTATGAGTGATTTCCTTATTTTTGAAATCATTTCCTATGG
>CAZIEE010000073.1:0-5883 GCA_964538135.1 uncultured Methanosarcinales archaeon | reverse complement strand
CCATAGGAAATGATTTCAAAAATAAGGAAATCACTCATAAATCAGAAAGTGCCCACATACACTAACCTATATATTTAAATGTAAATTATCTTTCTAAGATCAAAAAATGAATGCAAAAGAAAAAAAGCCAATTAAGGAATTAGAGGATCTTGGAAGAAAACTTGTTGTAGACATCGAGAAAGGTAAAAATCCTACAATAGAATTCACCTTAAGAACATTATCCAATGTAGTATACGACCAAAACACAAAAACACTAATGCTTGGGGAAAAGCAACAACAAAGAACATTTTTTAATGTTGGCCATGCAAAGAAGTTTCTACAAACCCTTGAGGTGGCCAAGGTAAGCAAAAATCTCCTTGGTGTTGGAAAACACGCCAGCTTAAGAGATGTATTTTACATGGCTAAACGTACAATTCAAAACTCCAATATAAACATTGTTGATGAACAAGTAGAAAGTGATAAAGCATTGGAAGATCTTGAGTTAATAACAGATTGCCCACGGGAACAGCT
Organism: uncultured Methanosarcinales archaeon; assembly: GCA_964538135.1. GTDB lineage: Archaea > Nanobdellota > Nanobdellia > Woesearchaeales > GW2011-AR4. The sequence continues at coordinate 5,373 of CAZIEE010000073.1, read as the reverse complement.
TAATATAAATGCAAACAAAATGGGTTCTGTAGCTGGTAATGTCGTTATAGAAGATGCTGGGGATACAATAAACTGGGCAAAACTTGGATCAGGTGGCTGGAGTATCCCTTCCAATGTAGAAGATCTTACATTCAAAAATGTTAAAGTCAAATATGTTATATACATGGAAAAACAAGCTGTTTGGGAAAGACTACATGAAGATAAGTTTTGGGATAAGCAAAATTGTTTGATTGTTACTTCACAAGGCCAAACTACAAGAGGGATAAGAAGGTTATTGCAAAGATTATCTCAAGAATATGGTTTACCAATATATGTTTTGGCTGATTTTGACCCATGGGGATTTTATATATATTCCGTCTTGAAGTTTGGTTCTATCAATCTAGCCCATATGTCAAGCACAATGACTTTGCAGAATGCAAGGTTCCTTGGAATTACTGCTGATGATGTAACAAACTATGAGCTGAAAAAACATTTTATTAAATTAAAGGATGTTGACTTGGTAAGGTTAAAGCAAATTTCAGAATACGATTGGTTCCAAAAAAACAAGGGATGGCAGAGGCAATTCAAGATGATGAAGGACTTTGGAGCTAAACTTGAAATTCAGGCACTTTCCTCAAAAGGCATAACATTTATATCAGACAAGTATCTACCAGAAAAAATAAAGAAAGAGGAATTATTGGATTAATTAAAAAATGACTCTTGTAAAAAAATACGATTTTGTTGAAATACAATATACAGGAAGTACTAAAGGAGACAATGTCATATTCGATAAAGACGAAGTTACTATTTGTGTAGGTCAAGGCAGTGCATTAAAAATTATCGAAGATCAAATAATTGGTAAAGAAATAACAAAAGAATACACCTTTGAGATAAAATCAGAGGATGCCTTTGGTAGAAAGGATTCAAGTTTAATAAGACTAATCCAACTCAATGAGTTTACAAATCACAAGATAAATCCAATTCCAGGTTTGCACATCAATATGGATGGTATTTTTGGAATTGTAAGAACAGTAAGTGGTGGAAGGTGTTTAGTTGATTTCAATCACCCCCTTTCAAGCAAGGATCTTGTTTACAATGTTAAATTAAAAAGGATTATTGATGATGATAAAGAAAAAATTAAGGCTCTTTTAAATTCCAATTTTCATATAAAAGATGCAGAAGATGGAAAAAAAACTTTAGAGATTGATTTACAAGGCGATACAGTAAACATAAAATTAAAAGAAGGATCAAAACTATCTTATCAAGACCAGGATAGGTTTAAAAAGATTGTAAATGATACAATCCCCATAATAAAAAAAGTAGATTTTGTGTATGTGCATAACTGATTTTTCTTTACGATATTGAACAAAAATTTTTAAAAATTCAAAATTTAAAACCTCCTTTTCAAATTACTTTTTTGACAGATTAGGCAGATTAACAACCTTTACTATATAGCTGATCATTACAAAATAAACCAAAGCACTTGTTATGGTTAATAAATAAAATGTGTAGGCATTATCTGCAAATTTTATCAAAATAGAGGTTATAGTTATGTAAATAAAGCATACGCTTAGCCTTGCTATTGGGATAACGGGAAGTGTCTTTTTTTTCTTTGCATATTTTATTTTTAGTATACCACTAATTATTGCAGGTAAGGATACTACAATTAACCATAGAATACTGACCTCTTCCTTGATCACAAAAAGGATAAATGTTGTAATTATTAATGTCCAGTCAGTAAAAGAATCAAAACCAGAGCCAAGTTCTGTTTTCTGATTCATTAATCTAGCAAAAATACCATCAAGCTTATCACTTAATGTTATAACTGCAAAGATTATTAGGGTAATAAGTATTTTTGAGTTCAAAAAAAAATAGGAAAAAGGTATTATGAGCAAAAATCTTGATAGGGTAATAATATTGGGTAGATTAACTATTCTATTTCCTGTTGCCTGTTTTATCTTAATTAAATAGATAATGCCTGTGACAACAGTTATTAAAACAGCTATAAGCATTAAATGCCAGCTGAAAGGAAAACCTAAAAGTACAGAGATTATAGCAATGCTTTGCATAAATGTTTTTACCTTCCCATATTTGCTTGCAGCTACTACTTTAGTTGGAGCCAAATAAATCCTTATCGCAGTAAGTATTACTTCTCTACTGATGATAGTTACAGCAATCCATAGATCCACTCCTTTTCCAATTAAAAAAATGAGTGCTGTTGAGATCAACAACTTATCAGCAATAGGGTCTACGAGTTTTCCTAATTCTGTAGATTGTCTTTTTTTCCTTGCAAAATATCCATCCAAAAAGTCTGATAAAGAAAGTAGTGTAAATATTATAGCAGATAAAATATTCTTTATAGGTATATCTGTCAAAAGAATTATCACAAATAATGGAATTAAAGCCACTCTTAGAATAGTTATTTTGTTGGGTACGTTAAATTTAATTTTCATTATAATCCCTATACAGACGCTTCTTAATCTTTAGTACATAATAAATTAAATTCGAAATTCTAAATACGAAATTCGAAACAATATCTAGTTTCGTATTTTGTGCATAACATTTATAATTACTTAAATATTTTTCTGAATGTAAATAATATATGAAAATGATATACGATCTACACGTACATACCCATTATTCGAAGTGCAGCAACCTTGATCCAGATGTTATCCTAAAGCTTGCAAAAAGGCGCAACCTGAATGGAATTGCCATAACAGACCACCACGAGATAAAAGGTGCTTTAGAGATTCAAAAAATAAACAAGAATAAAGATTTTGAAGTTATTGTTGGTGAAGAGATCAGTACAAATTATGGAGATGTTTTAGTCTATTATCTAAACAAAAAAATCGATGTAATTGATTTTTTTAGTGTAGTCGATGAAGCAAAAAAACAGGGAGCCCTGATAGTGATACCTCACCCATTCAGGACAACTTTGATTAATAATCATAAGTTCAGGCTCCCCCTTAAAGATGTCAAGAATAAAATAGATGCAGTTGAGTGCTTCAATGCAAGGACTCTTCCTGGCGATAATAAAAAAGCAAATAATGCTGCTGATCAATTAAATATTACAAAAACAGGTGGTTCTGATTCACATTTCTTTTTTGAGATAGGAACTGGATATACAATTTTTGAGAGTGATACTGACTTAAGGACAGCTATAAAAAGAAAAAAAACCAAAGTGGGGGGCACTATTAAATTTGGAGCTTTTGGAGGTTTGCTGAGTTATTTAAGGAAGAATGTGCTATCTTCTAGAGGTTAATACATACAGAACTTCTGGTAGTATCACCTTATCGAATGATGCTTTTCCTGAGCTCTTTTTTGAATAAGCTTCAGAAAGCTTTTTATTCTTGTTCTATACAGATAAGGTTATTTGAAAAATTTTGTTATAAATGGAACCAAAACCTGAAGATTTCATTCACAACGTAGAAGCTGGAACACCTACCGTCTATGTACAGTATAAAGGAATTTTTGATATGCAGGACTTACATCAATCAATTGCAGATTTTTTCAGGCAGAAAAAATTTAAGTTCTATGAAAAACAGCAAAGACATAGAAGACCTAGTTCTTTTGGAGCAGAGGTGCTTCACCAGTTTGAGGCAAAAAGAAAGGTAGAAGACTATTACGAATGGATAGTTACTGTTAATGTAGAAACATTTGATATGCAGGAAATTGATATTGTTTCAAAAGATGGAACAAAGAAGAAAATGGCAAAAGGAAGGTTATGGGTCCAAATGTCTGCCAATGTTGTAACAGACTATGAAAAATTGTGGGAGAAGAGTGCTTTTTTAGCATATCTAAAGAGTTTTTATAATAAGTATATAATAAGAAAAAGATTCGAGGGGGTATGGTGGGATGAACTGTATTATAAAATTTTGTTAAGGCTCCATGCATTAATTAAAGAAAGACTAAAAATGGAATCAGAAGGATTTGAGCAAAGACATTTCTCTGGTGTACATTAAAATGGGTCATTTAAAAATTATACTTGACCATGAAAAGATAGATTACAGTGGACTTCTTCAGTTAAATGATTTGTTCAAAACAATTGAGAATTTTTTGTTTGAAAGAGGATTTGATAAAAAACAAGACAAAGATTTTGAGCAAAAAACCCCTACTGGAAAATGTTTAGAGTGGCAGATATCCCCCTGGAAAAAAATTAGTGATTATGTAAGATACATAATAAAAATAAGAGTGCTTGGTTATGATATAATCAATACTGAATCTGTTACAGATCCAAAAAGTGGTAAAAAAATAAAAATTGATAAAGGGAGGGTTATTATCGTTATTGATGGATTTATAGAAAATGACTATGATAACAAATGGGATGAAAGGCCATTTTTGTTGTTTTTAAGAACAATTTATGACTACTTCATATTTAAAGTGTACACAGAAAGATTTGAACAAATGCTTATTCATGACATAAATCATCTTACTGATAATCTGGAGAAATTTTTTAATGTATACAGAAATTATAGTGTTATTTCAAGTAAAGCTCCATAGTTATTCTAACAATTAACAATAGTATAAGAGGTATAAGGAGTATTAAGAGGTATTAAAAGGTATTAAGAAGTATGGCAGAAAAAAAACAAGTTGTTTACGATCTCAGGACAACCTATAATGGACCTTTTGTAGTTGAGGAATTCTATTCAGAAGTTGACAACTGGATAAAACAAAATGGTCTTGAGAAAGAGCTTAAAAGTAAAATGGAGCACTTAATTGGGAATGGAAAAAAAATAGAATGGGTGATAGAAGCGCATTCCCACTTGGACGACCAACATCATGGTATTGTTATCCTAAGGGCGATGCTAAACAATATACAGGAAGCTATAATAAAAAAAGGCAATAAAAAAATAAGAATTAACAACGGGGATGTTTTCATAAATATTGATGGGTTTGTACAATCCCACATCCATGGAAGCTTTTGGCAGATAAAACCAGTTTACTATTTTATAAGAACTTTGATTAATAACTATATCTACAATTTTTCTATAGATAAATATGATGGAGTTGTTGCTGAGCAATGTAATGATTTATTCAAGAACATAAGGTCATTTTTTAATTTGCAAAAAGAGAGGTATGAGAGGTAAAATTGTATGTAGATAAAAATCTGCTATGCACATACTCAGCTGGTATGTATTAAGCTCTAGAGGATAGCTTTTAATTCTTTATAGGGATTCAATCCCTGCAACCGATAATTTTTTTTATGACTACAAAAAAAGCAAGGACTGAGGTAAAAAAACCCAACAACCATTCAGATTTTCCGCTTTGGTTTGAACCTGTTTCATCTGCATTGACTACGTCAGATGCTTTTAATCCTTCACCTATTTCTTCGTATTTATGGCTAACTGAATCTGATCCTCGTGTACAGATATCAAGAGCAATTACATTTTTTCG
>CAZIEE010000072.1:0-6019 GCA_964538135.1 uncultured Methanosarcinales archaeon | reverse complement strand
GCGGATTTCGCTTTGCTCAATCCGCGAGGGTTCAGCAGGTCACGCTGCTCCTAAAGTTTTTTTTAATGTTAAAGAACCAGATTGACTACACCTCACCCCATCATTTCGTATGGAGATTTGTATTTTGTGTTATAAAAAAATAATATATTATATATCATAATAGTTTTCTATATAGAAAATATTAATATGAATATAATTATAATAATCAAAAACAAAAACAAATAACTCTATTAGAAACAATGGGGTTATATATTAAATGGGTTATGTATTAAATTATGTTTATATATTGAGTTAAGTATTTGGTCATGTTAAGTATGTGGTCCCAATTTGTTTGTTATTTTTTATTTATTATTGATTTATTATCGATTATTGTTTCGTTATTGTTTTTTTTGTTGGATCAAAAACCATAAATTTTAATCTATCACCATATGAACATACAAAATATGGTATATCCTATTGCAAAACACATCATACCCCCTATCTATAAACTATGGTTAAGGAAGGTTGAAGGATTGAATAATGTACCAATAGACAAACCATTTATAATAGCTGTAAATCACTCCAGTTATTATGATACATTACTACTCCATACATTAATCATCCCAAAAATAAATAAAAACATACATGCGCTGGTAAATCGTAAATATTATGATAATTTTATAATAAAAGGAATATTGAATTGGGGGAAATGTCTCCCTGTCTTTATTGGGGAAAAATCAAAACAAGCTACAAAAAACAATACAAGAAACAACAAAAAAACAATTATAGAAGCATTAAAATGTCTCAAAAAAAATGAAGTAATTGAAATTTTTCCAGAGGGTGGTAGAAGTTATGATGGTAAATTAAAAAAAGCATATAATGGTGTTGCAGCATTAGCATTAAAAGCCAAAGTACCAGTCTTACCAATAGGAATAATTGGTTCTTATAAGGTATTACCTAAAGGAAAGTTATTTCCAAGATTTAAGAGGTGTAATGTAAATATAGGTAAATTGATGTATTTTACAAAATATTATGGTAAGGATTATAGCGAGGATAAATATGAAAAAACCTTGGAATCAATAACCAGGAGTATTATGAAGGAAATCGCAAGTTTGTGCAATCAAGAATATAATTATTGATTAACCATAAATTTTAATCTATTAACCATAAATCATAAATCATAAACTAAAAACTACAAAATATGGTATATCTCATTTTGAGGAGGTTCCTCGCTCCAATAATCAAATTTTGGATTAAAGAAGCAAATGGAATTGGGAACATACCAAAAGATAGAAATTTCATAATTGCTGCCAACCATACCAGTTATATGGATCACCTTATAATTGGTGCTATATTCATCAAACACCTAAATAAAAAAATACATTTTCTTTCAAAGAAAGAGCATTTTGATAATGTATTTAAGAGGGCATGGCATACTTATGCCGGGGCAATCCCTATTGATAGGAGAAATGGCAAAGATGCAATAGAGAAGGCGGTAAAATCATTATTGGAAGGTAAAATAATAGCAATCCACCCAGAAGGAACTCGGAGTTTGGATGGCAAATTACAAAAAGCTAAAACAGGTATTGCAAGAATTGCTTTACAATCAAAAATTCAGGTTGTACCTGTTGGTTTAATTGGGACATTTGAAATACTCCCAAAAGGCAAGTATATTCCTAAATTTAAGAAGTCCATTATCAATATAGGAAAACCAATTGATTTCACTGAATATAATGATATAATCCCAAATAAAAAAATATTAAATGAAATAACTACAAAAATAATGAAAGAAATAGCGAATCTATCTAACCAAAAATATGATTTTTATCCAGGAAACTAATTCATGGGAAACATTGCTGTAATTGGTGCAGGGAGCTTTGGTACTTGTTTAGCTTTTTTGCTTGGTGAAAATGGGTTTCAAGTTAATTTATGGGCTAGAAGGGAAGAATTATCTAGAAAAATAAACAATAAAAGAGAAAATGAGCAATACCTCCCAGGGATAACCCTGCCTGATGGAGTTATAGCATACAATTCCTTAAAAAATGTTTTGAATGGATCTGAATTGATTGTCATGGCAATCCCTTCTGACTTTTTAATGGAAGTGACTTCTCAAATTAAACATCATTACTCTGGCCAAATTATAGTTAGCACAACTAAAGGATTAAGTTATGATGAAAGCAATCAGACATGTAAAAGAATGTCTCAATTAATTCAGGATATCCTAGGAAAAGTCAGGATAGTTACATTATCCGGACCAAATCACTCAAAAGAACTAAGTAGGAAGATGCCAACTGCAGGTATTGTTGCAAGTATGGATAAGAAATCACGTGAAAAAGTTGCAAGTTATTTTTCTACAGATTACTTTAAGTTGTATCCATTAAATGATGTTATTGGTGTAGAAATTTGTGGAGCATTAAAGAATATATCTGCAATAGCAAGTGGGGTTTGTGATGGGCTTGGAATAGGTAATAATTCAAAAGGTGCTATATTAACACTCGGTTTAACAGAAATGAACAATTTTGGGAAACACTTTGGAGCAAAAAGGGGTACAGTATATGGATTGGCTGGTGTTGGTGACTTGATTGCAACTTGTATTAGCGAGAATAGCAGAAACAGGCTTTTTGGAGAATACCTTGCAAAAGGTAGAACAATTCAGGAAATAAAAAGATCTATGCATGGAATGATGGCTGAGGGAATACCTACAACAAAAGCTGTTTATGAGTATAGCTCCAAACATAATATTGCTATGCCTTTAACGCAACAAGCTTACAATGTTTTGTTTGAGAATAAGGATATAAAAAAGGCTATGAGTGATTTGTTAAAAGTGGTATGATAAATAACTAAGCTGGCTGTTGCTTCGTATTTTCGTTTTTATTATTCCCTTCCTCCTTCTAATCTTTTTATCCTCTCTCCTATAGGGGGATGTGTTTGGAATAATACATTAACTTTACCTCTAAAAGTTCTTAATGGATTCTCAATAAATAAATGCGCAGTTGCCTTATTTGCAGCCTCTACTAATGGTTCTTTATCATCTCTTATCTTCTTTAATGCATTTGCTAGCCCTTGTGGATTTCTTAAGATCAAGGCACCATCAGCATCTGCAAGAAATTCTCTTTTTCTGCTAACAGAAAGTTTGATCAGTTGGGCTATAAATGGTGCCAATATTGCCAAAACAACCCCAACCAGTATTAAAACAACTCCAATTATCCCTCCCCCTTTTGAGTCCCTTTTGTTACCACCATAAAATATACTTCTTAGAAACATATCACTAAGTAAAGCTATCACTCCAACAAGAATAACAACAACCATCATCATCCTTATATCATAATTCCTTATATGTGCAATCTCATGAGCAATTACTCCTTCTAACTCATCTCTTTTGAGTCTCTCGATTGCACCTGTTGTTACTGTTACTGAAGCGTGTTTTGGGTCTCTACCTGTTGCAAAAGCATTTATTGCTGTATCCTCAATAACATAAATTTTAGGTGTAGGAATCCCAGAAGCAATAGCTAATCCTTCTACTGTATTCACAAAGTGAGGGTATTTTTTTCTGTCTGCTGGAATAGCATGACTCATTCCCAATACCATCTTGTCTCCAGAATAAAAACTTATTAAGGTCATTATAGTAGAGAAAATAATCGCAAAGCCAATCCCTACAAAAGGATTTCCAAAATAAAATCCAAAAACATAGCCAAGCAGCCCAATAATAATAAAGAAGATAATAATCAAAAATATAGACTTTTTTTTGTTTGAGGAGATGTGGTCGTAGAGTGTTGACATTTTTAATAGAATTAAAACTCTACCTTAATAGCCTTTTTCTCAGCTTCTGCAGACTTAAAAAATTCTCTTTCAGTAAAATTTAGCATTCTAGCAATTATGTTGCTAGGGAACTGTTGTATTTTATTATTTAAAATCATAACATTGTCATTGTAGAACTGTCTTGAAAAAGCGATCTTACTCTCTGTTCCAGATAACTCTTCTTGAAGCATCTTGAAATTTTCAGATGCTTGTAACTTAGGATAATCTTCAGCAACTGCAAAAATTGTTTTTAATGCATCGGTTATCATATTATTTGCCTTGGCTTTTTGGTCCATGCTTCCAGTAACCAAACTAGCTCTCATCTTGGTTACTTCTGTAAGCGTACCCCTTTCATGTTTCATATACCCTTCTACAGTATTCACTAAATTAGGTATCAGATCATACCTTCTTTTTAACTGAACATCTATCTGACTCCAAGCATTCTCTACCCTATTTTTTAGATTTATAAGACTGTTAAAAATCAGAACTATATACAAAATTATAAATGCAAATACTCCTACTATTGCCCATAAAACAATGTTTGCCATGTAAAAAAATAAAACAATCGAGTTTATAAATATTTCTTATTCATACTCTATCGTTGCAGGTGGTTTTTGACTTGTATCATAAACTACTCTGTTAACTCCTCTTACTTCATTTATTATCCTATTAGAGATATTTTCTATAAGATCGTATGGAAGCTTTGCCCAATCTGCAGTCATTGCATCAACACTGGTTACAGCTCTTAAAGAGATAATATATTCGTAAGTCCTTGCATCTCCCATAACACCAACAGACTTAATTGGGAATAGCGCAGCAAATGCTTGCCATACCTTATTATAAAATCCAGATTTCTTCAATTCTTCAATAAAAATATAATCTGCCTCTTTTAAAATATTCAATCTTTCTTCTGTAACTTCCCCAAGAATTCTGATTGCAAGCCCAGGTCCTGGAAATGGATGCCTGATCAATATTTCATTAGGAATCTTAAGTCCCTTTCCAAGCTTTCTTACTTCATCTTTGTAGAACTCTTTTAACGGTTCGATAACTTTTAGTTTCATTTTTTCTGGCAAAGTTACATTATGATGGCTTTTTATTTTAGAAGCATATCTTGTAGGTTGAGCGCTTTCAATTCTATCAGGATAAATGGTGCCTTGCCCAAGAAATTTTATTTTTGGATCATATTTTTCCAACTCAATAACTTTATTTTCAAAAATCTCAATAAAGGTATGTCCTATTATTTTTCTTTTCTGTTCAGGATCTATAATTCCTTCAAGTTTTTTAATAAAAGTCTTTGATGCATCAATAAAATAAAACTTTCCAAATTTTAATTTTTTTTCAAACATATTCTTTATTTCATCTGTTTCATGTTTTCTTATTAATCCATGATCAACAAAAACACAATATAAATGTTCACCAATCACATTATGCATCAACATAGCTGCAACTGTGCTGTCTACCCCTCCAGAAACAGCCATAATTACTGAATCTCTTCCCACCTGCTTTTTTATTTCCAGTGTCAGTTTTTTTGATAAATTCTTAACATCCCAATCTTTTTTTGCTTTGCATATATTAAAAACAAAATTCTTTAGAATCTTTTTTCCTTTCAAAGTATGAATAACTTCTGCATGAAATTGGATACCATATAATCTTTTATTTTTGTTTTCAAAAGCTGCTATTTTACATGCATCAGTATGTGCCAAAATACCAAAATCTTTTGGTAGGCTGGTTACCATATCCCCATGACTCATCCACACCTGTTCTTTTTTTAATAAACCCTTTAATAACTCTCCATATTCTTCAATATTCAATATTTTTTTCCCAAATTCCTTTAGTTTTCCAGGAAGAACTGTGCCTCCAGCAAGTTTTCCAATCAATTGCAGTCCATAGCAGATTCCCAGGATTGGGATTCCCAAATCAAGAATTTTTTTGTTAATTGTAGGGGCACTGGTATCATATACACTTGCAGGCCCTCCAGAGAGTATTATCCCTACAGGTTTTATTTTTTTAATTTTTTCTATAGAAGAATCATAAGGCAAAATTTCAGAATAAACATTGAAATCTCTAATTCTATGAGCTATCAAATTACAGGTTTGTCCTCCAAAATTAAGTATTAATATCATATAGTTGTTGATACTTTAGTTAATACATTAAAATTACATGAACTTTTAAAAGTTTCTTTTTTATGTATGTATTAGGCTACTAACGATTTCTTGATTTTGCTTCCTCAATAAAAAACCTA
>CAZIEE010000071.1:0-6065 GCA_964538135.1 uncultured Methanosarcinales archaeon | reverse complement strand
TAACATTTTTGATTGAAAACATCATTTTCTGATTCCAACTGTCGAATGTGGGTTAGGAAAAATCTTACTTTCATCTGGATAAGTGGAAATCAGAGACATGATTTCAGGACTTTAAATAATTTCAGGTTTTTTAATTACAACATCCACATGAAAAGGGATATCAATTTTGCCTCCGAAATATTTATTGTTGCCAAATGCTATATGGCAAGTTCCTGCTACCTTTTCATCTTCTAAAACATTTCCTGTTATTTTAGCTTTGTAATTAGTGCCTATGCCTAGTTCTGCAACACTCTTGTAAAGTTCATTCTTTAACAAATCATTGAAAGCCTTTGCTGTTTTTCCACCTTTTATATGTTCTATAATTCCATTTTTAATTTTTATTTCAATTTTTTTATCAACTTTGCCAAGACCTCCTACACTTGCATCAACAATTACTGTACCATTTGTTTTTCCTTCTAAAGGAGCAATAAATATCTCACCTGCTGGAAGATTACCGCAATCGCCTTTTTTTGTATACACTCCGTCATCAGACTTCCATTTTCTGCCTTTTAGGTAAAATTCAACATCAGTCCCTTCTTTTGTAGTTATTCTTACAACGCTTTTGTTTTTTAATTCACATATCAATTTTTTATTTGAGTTTATTACTTTATTAAAATCAACATTTAATGCCCTTTTAATCATATCTTCTGTTATGCCAGGCATGCTTGCAACCCTTGCTCCATTTTTGCATGCCATCTTTGTTGCTTTGGTGTGAGTCAATGATTTTGTTGTAGGCATCAATATTACATTATATTTTAGCATTTCATATGAAATATTTTCAGGAGGCTCAGTTCCATGGGTTTTTGGTATAGGTACCATTATTAGTTTAGCATTGTTCGTTAATTTTTGTGCCTCACTAAAAAAGATCATACCTAATTTATACAGCTTAGAATCAGTAATTATCAGCACACTTTCATTTTCTTTTACATTCAAGCATTTATGCCACAAAATCTCCATCTTTCAATATCCAATGTTCCTTGCCTTTTTTATCTACACCATACACATTAAGTTTTTGCCTTGGTGCATTAAAAACAATATCCATATGATAATCTGTGCTTCTATCAGGCTCGAATCCAGATCCAAGTGCAATGTGCATCATTTTTGCAATCTTTTCATTAACAATTAAGTACTCGCATAATCTTGCTTTGGGGTTTGTATTTATTGCAAATTCTCCAATCCTCTCAAAATTTTTCTTTTTTAAATCTATAATCTCCTGAGGTAAGCTCTTATTTTTTTCTGATTCAAGTAATAAACTCATTGCTTCTTTCTTTCTTTTATTTATCTTGTCTATTATCTCCTTAGGTCCCTCTATTATTTTATACTTATCCCCATAACATTCCACAACCAATGGATATTCCTTATTTAATGGGTAGCTCTGGTCTACATGAACCACAACGTCTCCAACAAAAATACCTTTCATATATTCTGGTGTTACAAATGCCTCTCCTCCTGGAATATTCCCCATACATCCTGATTTAATCCCAGTCATTTTAAGATAGGTTTTGTTTATTTTTTCCATTACATCAGAATCAGAACGCCTGACCCATCTTCTTGAGCCACCCTCTTTTACCAATCCAACCTCGAGATTTGTGACATATTTTTCCTTTGTATTTTCCTTTGTATTTTTCTTTGGATTTCCGTTTGGATTCCCTTTTACATAAACAACCTCACATCTATCCATTATATCTTTTACTCTTTGGTTTTTTGTTCTTAGATCAGTCCAATTAATTAGATTAGTATCAATAAAAATATCTATGGGTATTGTTTCTGTAAAAGCAACCCTTGCAATTGGATCTCTTGTTTCATGTATTGTTTGTGGATAAAAATCAAGTTTATATACCATCTGACCAGGACTTTGCCATCTTGTTTTTTTATTTAATGACGGATATCCTATTATTTCTCCAAAAAAATGCCTTCCTGGATACCCCTTTCCACCTACAAAGAAAGTCAAATCAATGGGTTTTATTCTTGCTAAATTCAATAGATTTGATAACTGCTTGTATTTTATGAATACATCTTCATCTATGCTCTTATCTAACTCACAACCAAGCAAAGTGGCCCTTAATTCTGCAACTCTTTCACCTGATTCAAGCATAGATCCTCTAGAGGTATAAGCACTCATAAACACATCTGCACTTTTGCTTGCAGTTTGTGCCATAGCCCAGATTATACTATAAGAATCAAGATAATCTTCCAAAGGGTGCCCCATTAAATCTTGATGAGGTATCAACACAAAACCAATGCCTGCTCGCTCACCTTTTTTTAGAGAATAAACCTCTTTCCATAGGATATTGGAAGTCTGCATAAGCTCTTCCATCCTGTAATCTTTGTACCATTTTGCATTGTATTCCAATTCCAAAGAACTGCTGGAAATATTCTTCTGATAATTTCTTGAAGAATCAGTAAAACCGTTGGTAAAACATTTCTCTTTTGCATATAATATACATTCTGGTCTTTTGAAGATGCCCTTGAATTTTCCCTTTTTATTTCCTGCCTTTTTGTCTACTTCATTGATAAACTCGTTAAGAGCATTTGTCTTAGGGTTTTGTATCTTTCTTTCCAGTTCATCAAAAACTTCCCATACATCAATCAGAGCATCTAATGCTTCGGATTTTCCATTAATACCAATGCAACTTACATCACATGATTCATTATGCAGTGCCCTTGATAATGGTGCAATTGAATAGAATGCCTGCTTATTATTAATATCAAATACTATAAGGACTGATTTACTTTTTATACTTTTAAAACAATTTCTGTAATATTTTACTGCATAATTAAATTCATTTAGGTCGTATTTCATTTGTTAGAGGAATTTATTAGTATGTGCAAGCATCATAAGATCAAAATTCAATCTAAGATATTAATAAATCTTTTGTTGTATTTGTCAATAGAATGGGCTTATTTTTGAACAATAAAGAATCTTCAATCCTTATACCAAATTTATTAGGAAAGTAAACACCAGGTTCTATTGTAAATGCCATGTTATTTTTTATCCTATCCTTTGAGTTTAATGTCAAATTTGGCAGTTCATGAATTTCAACTCCAATCCCATGGCCTAATCCATGAGTAAAATATCTTTTGTATTCTCCTAATTGATCATTCACATAATTATAAAGCTCAGAGCATTTTTTATTAATCTTTATTTGATTTATTGCATCAATCTGAATTTTTAATAATGATTTATATATATCCTTTTCTTTTTGAGATGGCTTACCTATATAAATTGTCCTGGTCATATCTGAACAATAGCCCTTGTATTTTACTCCAAAATCAACAACACAAAATCCATTTTTAATTTTGGAAGATGGCTTATAGTGGGGCATGCTTGAATTAGAGCCAGATGCAATAATGGGTTCAAAAGCTAATTCCAATCCCTTAACCCTTGCCTCATAACTAAGAAAAGCAGACGCGTCTGATTCTGTTTTAAAATCCTTAAAATTACTTATGGCTTTTTGCATAATCTTATCAGAGTAATAACAGGATTCCTTTGTAATCTCTATTTCTTTATCTGATTTAATCTGCCTCATCTTGAGACAGTCCAAAGAAATATCTTTTGTCTTTACTTTCTTAAAATTTTTCTTGAAAACCTTATAGGAGTTTAAATTGAAGTTGGTATAATCCATTGCAATGTTTTTTGTTTTGATCTTCCTTCTTTTGATTATCTGATATATTGATTCAAAAAACTTCTTTTTATCCATTGAGTATACCTCTTTAATCTGGGATTTTTTTGCCCTTTCCAACTCCATATCCGGAACTATCAGAAAAGGCTCATGTTTGACTGGTACGATTAGAGCCCCTATGCCACTATAACCTGAGAAATAGAATAGATTTGAATTAACAACAGAGCTGGAGTTATAGAACAATGCATAATCAAAGGATTTCACATCCAAAAATGATCTAAATTTCTTGAGTTCCATATTAAGCTGAAAAAGTTATGTTTTTAGAATAACTATAATCATTTAAGAAAGTTTGCATTTGGAGTATGTATTAAGCTCTAGAGGATGGCTTTTAATTCTTTGTAGGGATTCAATCCCTGCAACCGATAATTTTTTATGACTACAAAAAAAGCAAGAACTTTATCTACCAACTCATCTAAAATTTCCTCTTTAGGTAAATCTACATATTCTTCTCTGATATCCGAAGCTCTAATAAAAATCAAGATATAGTCAGGAGCTTAATACATACTAAATAAAAGACTAATTAAGATCAGGAAATAATCTTCCTTAAATCCATCTCGTTGGTTAAGATGCATTTCTTCAAAGTATTATCATCAATTTTTTTAAGATTCTCCTGAAATTCATTAATCATTTGAACCAACTTTTCAGTTAACATTTTTTTTACTTCTCCACTCAATAATTCTCCTTTTCTATATGTTGTAAATAATTCTTTACTTTCTACTCCATCCAAAAAGAATTTTGATAAATATTGACACGCAATATCTACATCCGGATTTCCTCCAATCTTCTTATGTTCTTCTATAGTTTTTTGCCCTCCAGAAACTGCCTTATTTATTTTTTTTGTTATTGATTTATTGTTCTCCTTGAGGAAGATAGCGTTGTTTTTTGATTTAGACATCTTAGTTCCATCTACTCCTGGCATAAAAGATAGGTGCAATATTGAAGGTTTTTCATAACCTGCTCTTGAAGCAATGTCTCTACAGATTCTGATATGAACATCCTCATCTGGGCCTATGGGCACTAAAACATTTTTTATTCCAAAATTCTCCTGAGGAAAAAGTATGTGGGCTGATTGAACCGCCGGATAAAAATGAAGCCCTATATTTTCTTCATTCTTATAACCATAAGTAGCTTTTATTTCAGAGAGATTAATTTTCCTTGATAATTTTATCGCTAAATTGTAAATTTTTGTATAAATTTGATCAATAATAAAAAAAGTTTTATGAGGATCAAAACCGTAAGCTAAAAGTTCTTTTGCTAATTCTAATGAGTATTTTAATGCTTCTTCCTGACTTTTTACTTTTCCTGCTACATACGACTCATCATCAGAAATAGGTATAAAAACCGGAATCCCATATTCTTTTTGGAAATATAAGTTGGTGTCAAAAACTACTTTATGTCCAATGTGTAAAGAACCAGAAGCGTTTAACCCCGAAACAATTGCACATTTTTCTCCTTTCTTTAAAGCATCAAAAAACTTTTCAAAATCTCTATGCGAATAAATGAGCCCTTTTTTAAAAGTGTAAAAGTCGGGAATATTTTTTAATTTAGAAATTCTATTAGCTCCAAATTCTTTTACAAGTTTTTCATTATCTATTGCAAGTTCTGTTTCCATTTTTTACTCACTTTTCTTCATTTCCTTGACAGCCTGCTCCGGACTTTTAAGTTTATAGATTCTCTTTCTTGCATCTTCAGAACTAAGCTTCATTCCCAACCATCCCGCTTGTCGCAATTCTGATAAGACAATGCTGAGCATCTTGTCTTTGTTAAGAGTCTTGAAAGCTTCCTCGTGGTTAAACTCCTTGTCCTTGAATTTGTTCCATAGTGCAGAGTAGCGTTGCATTATCCACTTTGGTAAAGGTTCGGCCATTTTCTCATCCTCAATAATAATAGATATGTTAAGGATATATAAACTTAACTATTAACCTATATACTCTTCCACCTATATATTTAAATATTAGTCATACTAATGACATATATGATATGTAAATAGTAAATATAAACTGCAGAGCTAGTTTCGAAGGCCAACTCCGCAGTTGATAGAGTCGTTCGCTATGAAAAACCCTACCAATAGAATAAAGGAGAAGGAGCAATTTAAAAGTATTGTTAAAGACAGCTCTGGCAAGTTTGCTAAAACAGAGTCTCTTGCTTTTTCCTACAGGTTCTGCGGCTCTTCTAATGTCGTGAAGTTTGGCTACAATGTAACAAAAGAAGGAAAGAAGGCACGATACAAATGCAAAGACTGCAATGCCAAATTCACTCCTACGACAAAACTGGTTAAACAAATCAAGTTCCCACATTCGACAGTTGGAATCAGAAAATGATGTTTTCAATCAAAAATGTTAA
>CAZIEE010000070.1:0-6170 GCA_964538135.1 uncultured Methanosarcinales archaeon | reverse complement strand
CATAGGAAATGATTTCAAAAATAAGGAAATCACTCATAAATCAGAAAGTGCCGAAAAAAAGTAATCGTTTAACGAACTGACTTGTTTTTTCTTGAATTTTAGCGCATTAAACACTATACACATTCTGTCTTGCATCCTTAAAGCTTGTTTTATTGGATACAACCTTTTTTTTTATTAAAATGTTTAAAGAATATCTAACTGTCCTCTCTGGGAGCAATGATGCATTTATTATCTCCTTTTGAGTCATATCCCCCTCATGCATTAATAACTTATATATCAGTTTTGAGCTTGCAGGCAGATTTCTAAGTGAATTAAAATCAGTAGTGATTGTTCTTTTTCTTAATTTACTTTCTAAAGAGTGCTCTTTAGAGAATACAACAAAATTAGCAGTATAAGGAGACTTCTCAATTAAAAGTTCTTTTGTTTTTACTGGGATCCTAACCTCACCATCCATTATTAAAGTTGGGTTATGCCCCTCTATGTTTGTTAACCTGATTTTTGTGGTATCTGATACAACAACTGATGAGTGTTTTTCCATAGAAGAGATTGGTGTTAGGGTAATTATGTTTGGTTCACCTAAGATTATTGGACCCCCAGCAGATAGAGAATAACCTGTACTTCCAGTTGGTGTTGCTATAACTAATCCATCTCCAGTATCTTTCCAAAATATATCATCATTTAAAATCAGGGTATGCTTAATCAAAGATGCACTTTTAGAGGAAAATAAACTAATATCATTTAAACAAATAGGGCTTTTTATTTTATCAAATCTTGCTACTAACCTTGATTTTTTAAATACCTTAAATTTATTTTCTTTTATTAGTTTTAGGTAATGTTTAAAGTTTAAGCTATCAGCTGAGGATAAAAAGCTCTGATTTGATGCTATTGTAAAAACTGGTGTTTGTGCTGTTCCAAGCCTGCGAAATGTTTCCAATATAAATCCATCATCTCCTATCACCATTACAAGTTTACAGTCTCTTTCATCAAATTCCTTTTTAATTCCAATTAATGGTAAGTGTTCACTTATTGTATATTCCATACTATATTTTTTTAAGAAAGAAACTATACTTTTTACAAGATCTAAAGATACCTTGTCCTTCTTGGAAGTTATGAAATACATGATAAGATGAATGGGGAATAACTATTTAATAATTGTGCATTTTTGACGGAAGCTTTTTAAACATGATACTCCCTCTGAAAGCAGTGATAAATTATGTCAGAAGAGAAAAAAAATGATAAGGAGGAAGGCATATCTCAAAATAAAATAAGATGCAAGGCAATAATTGAGGTTCTTGGTAAACCTCAGACTTATGTTGAGGAATCAATAAAAAAATACGTTGAACATATAAAACAGGATTCAGAGCTTATTGTATTAAATGAATATAATTCTGAAATTAAAGATCAAGGCAAACTCTGGACTAAATTTGTAGAGCTCGAATTATTGTTTAAAGATTCCAAAAAACTGATAAGCTTTTGCTTTGAATATATGCCTTCCTCAATCGAAGTGATAAAACCAGATCAAATGTCCTTTTCCAGTACAGAACTATCTAATCTGATTAATGACCTACAAGCAAGATTACACAATGTAGATATGGTTGTAAAGAAAATGAAAGCAGAAAATGATTTTCTAAAGGTGAATATGAACAACATAATACAAAATTCCATCATCATAACTCTAAGGTTAGGTAATCTATCACTAGATCAACTTTCCCAAGTTACAGGCATTCATAAAAAAGAACTTGAACTCTATCTTGAAAAGTTAATTGAAGAAAAGAAGATTAAAAAAGATGGTGAACTGTACAGCTTATTATGAGAATAGTATGAAAATAGTATGAAAACAGAAATTAAAAAAGCAAGCGTTAAAAATAAAGTAGAAGCAGTTCTTTTTTCTATAGCTCATAGAATAAGTGTTGATGAAATAAGTAAATTTTGCAGAGAAAAAAAAGATGAAATTCTTGTGGCTTTAGAGGAACTGAAAAAGGATTATGATGAAAAACAATCATCACTTATACTTATCGAAGACGGTGATTTCTGGAAACTTACTGTGAGGGATCATTTTGCCCCAATAATAAGAAAAATTGTAACAGAAACAGAGTTAACAAAAACTGTGCTTGAAACACTTGCTGTAATAGCTTTTAAATATCCTATCTTGCAATCAGATTTAATTAAAATAAGAACAAATAAGGCTTACGACCATCTTGCTGAACTAGAGGAATCTGGTTATATATCGAGGCAAAAGCATAGCAGAACCAATTTGATAAAACTAACTGGAAAGTTTTTCAAATATTTTGATCTAACAGAAGAAAGTTTAAAGGATAAGTTTAAGGATTTTGAAAGCATAGCAAAAACAATTAAAGAAAAAGAGGAAGAATCGAATCGCCTGGAAGAAGAACAGATTAAGAAAGCAGAAGATCTTAAAAAAGAGGAAGAAAGAATAAAAAAAGAGATAGATAACTTGGAAGATTCTGGAGAAGAATTTGAAATTCCATTAGAAACATACGAAGCAAAAGCAGACAAATTAGCAGACAAATTAAAATCAGATTTGTCCATAGAAAAAAAAGAAAAATCTGAAAAACCCAAGCAAGAAAAAGTAAAACAAACTCCACAAATCACTCATGCAGAAAAAGGGATAATATTGACTCCTGAAGCAAAGGCAAAAGTAGACAAAAAAGTAGAAGAAATTTTACATCCTGAAAGAGGAAGTAAAGAAGAAAACCAAAACAAAAATTAGCTCCACAAAAAATGTTCCTCCTCAAATGCCCAAGATGTAAAAATCAAATGAAATACCAAAGCAATGATATTTATGTATCTAAAAAAAGGAAAAGGTGCGTATATTGCAACAAAAGTTTTTCTGTTAGTTTTAATATAGTTAAGAAAGTATTACCAAAAACCACAACCATTATAAAGTGACCAATATACTTATTTATAGACGATAAATGAGTGTTTAAATTCTAATAAACATACAAAAAATGACAGAGGAAAAACATATCCCAATAGGTACAAAAATAATACCTAGGATAATCCAGGATGAAGTAAAACAGGCTTATTTGGATTATTCTATGTCTGTTATAGTTGGAAGAGCTTTGCCTGATGTCAGGGATGGCCTAAAACCAGTACATAGGCGTGTTCTTTATGCAATGAATGAATTGGGATTAAAACATAATCAGTCATTTAAAAAAAGTGCTCGTGTTGTTGGAGAGGTTTTGGGTAAATATCATCCACATTCTGATGTTGCTGTTTACGATACTCTTGTCAGATTAGCTCAGAACTTCTCAATGCGATATACTTTAGTGGATGGTCAGGGAAATTATGGATGTTTTACAGGAGATACAAAAGTCAAACTAAAAGATGATAGAAATTTATCTTTTGTAGAATTGATTGAAGAGCAAAAACAAGGCAAGAAAAACTTTACATTTACTGTTGATGAAAAAGGATTTATCAAAATAGCTGAAATAAAAAATCCAAGATTGACAAAAAAAAATGCAGAAATTATGAAAGTTGTTTTGGATAATGCTGAAGAAATAAGATGTACATTAAACCATAAATTTATGTTAAGGGATGGTAACTATAAAGAAGCTAAAGATTTGTTACCAAATGATTCCTTAATGCCAACCTGTTCTTGGATTTCTGAGGAATTCTTACTGCAAGAGGTAGTTAATAATCATAAAGTAACCAAAATAGAATTTTTGGAAGAATTCGCAGATGTTTACGATTTAAGCATAGAACATACCCATAATTTTGCTTTAAGTGCTGGGATTTTCGTTCACAATTCAATCGATGGCGACCCACCTGCTGCAATGAGATATACTGAATGTCGTTTGACAAAACTAGCAGAACAAATGCTCGAAGATATAGACAAAAAAACAGTCAGGGTTATGCCAAATTTTGATAATAGCACTACTGAACCGACAGTCTTACCTTCTAAATTACCTAACCTGTTAATTAATGGGGGATCAGGAATTGCAGTTGGAATGGCAACAAATTTGCCTCCCAACAACATTGGAGAAATAATTGATGCTACTATAAAACAAATAGAAAATCCAGAAATAAGCATAGAAGAAATAATGAATATTGTTCATGGTCCTGATTTTCCAACTGGTGGGATAATTTGTGGGACTAATGGAATAAAAGAGGCATATCACACTGGAAGAGGTAAGATTATTGTAAGGGCTAAATCAATCTTTGAACAGGATGGGAAAGATAAGAATAAATCAATTATTATTGTAAATGAAATTCCATTTATGGTTAATAAGTCAGAACTATTAGAGGAGATAGCAGATTTGGTAAGAGATAAAAAAATCAATGGAGTGAGTGACTTAAGAGATGAATCAGACAGAAATGGGATAAGGGTGGTTATTGAGCTAAAAAGAGATGCCGAACCAAATATAGTTCTTAATCAATTGTTTAAGCATACAAGAATGCAGACAACATTTGGAGTAATAATGCTTGTTCTTGTTAATAATGAACCAAAAATTCTCAATATAAAACAGTTAATCTATTACTATATAGAACATAGAAAGAATGTAGTAAGAAAGAGGACATTATTTGAGTTAAACAAAGCACAAATAAAAGAACATGTTCTTGAAGGTTTGACTATTGCATTAGCAAATATAAAAGATGTTATCAAAATAATTAGAGAAAGTCGTACAGTAGATGATGCAAGAAATGCACTTGGATCCAATTTTAATTTAACAATAGAACAGACCAATTCTATTCTTGATATGAAATTGCAGAGGCTTACTTCTTTAGAGCACGAAAAAATAAAGCAGGAACGCATTGACTTATTAAAGATGATTGAAGAGTTTAAGTTTGTACTTGTAAACCCTTCTAAAATACTTGAGATTATAAAAAATGAATTATCTGAAATAAAAAATGTTTATGATGATGCAAGAAGAACTCAGATTGCAGATCAGAGAGGTATGGTTTTGGAAAGTGAAGACCTGATAAAAGATGAGGAAATGTTAATAACAATAAGTGCTTCTGGATACATTAAGAGATTACCTTTACAAACATACAAACTTCAACATAGAGCAGGAAAAGGGGTAATTGCAACAACAACTAAGGGAGAGGATATTGTAAAACACCTTTTTGTTGCAAGAACACATTCATACATTTTGTTTTTTACGAATAAAGGAAATGTACATTGGATTAAAGTTTATAACCTTCCAGAAGCATCAAGGCAGGCTCGTGGTAAGGCTATTATAAACATTGTTGAACTTAAAAATGATGAGTACGTAACAGCTTACGTTCCAGTTTTAGATTTTAATAGTCAAGGCTACCTTGTAATGGCAACAAAAAAAGGAACTGTAAAAAAAACAGAGCTTATGGCATATAGCAATCCAAGGAAACATGGTATTATTGCAATTACACTTGAAGAAGGGGACGAATTGATCAATGTGGAGTTAACAAATGGGAATAGTAATGTTACTATAGCAACAAAAAACGGATCTTCTGTCCGTTTTGATGAAATGAAGATAAGAAAAAGTGGGAGATCCTCCAAAGGTGTTATTGGAATAAGGTTAAAGAATGATGATGAAGTTATTGGAATGATCACTACCCCCAAAAGTGTAATAGATAAGAGTACATTACTTGTAGTAACAGAAAATGGTTATGGGAAAAGAACTTATGTTAGTGAGTACAGGCTTACGAGTAGAGGTGGTTCTGGGGTTATCAGCATACAAAAAAGTCAAAGAAATGGTAATGTTGTTTCTATATGCTCTATAACAGATGACTATGATGTTATGTTCATAAGTAAAAATGGTAGCATTATAAGAGTACCCTCATCAGAAATCAAAATAATTAGCAGGAATACTCAGGGGGTTAAGCTCATGAAACTAAAATCTGATGATAAAATTGTAAGTGCTATAAGGGTACCCCAAGAAGATGAGAGTGATAGTAAATTAAAATGAAACTTGAGCGCGTGATGGTTGCGCTCTGTAAAAAGAGGGGCTGTCCAAAAAGTTTTAAATTTTCAAAATTATTTTTGAAAAAATAATAAAATCAGTTTAACACTCACATTGACCACTTCTAGCTAAACATTTTTTCTTACATCGACTACAAACCATTTTTTATTCTCTCCTTTTTGTAGTGGAGAAAAATGGAGAAAGATTTATATACTAGTATTCTAACAATTTAATTTTGAAACATTTATATAGTAGTTCTCCTTTCCT
>CAZIEE010000069.1:0-6344 GCA_964538135.1 uncultured Methanosarcinales archaeon | reverse complement strand
GTAGACGATGCTGTTACTGGATTAAATTATTGGTATTGTATTACAGCCTGTCGAAGCCACAGAATTTGTTGGGCCACTAACGGGGATAGCAACTTCTGCAACCACTGCTACTACCTCAACCAATTTAAAAGGTGGTTCTGTTGATGCTACCACCGGAAAATTTTCTAACAAAGTCGAAGCCACAGAATTTGTTGGGCCACTAACGGGGATAGCAACTTCTGCAACCACTGCTACTACCTCAACCAATTTAAAAGGTGGTTCTGTTGATGCTACCACCGGAAAATTTTCTGGAGACGTCAATATTCAGGGGAAAGTGGATGTTACTGGAAGTATTAAAATTGTTGATGGCACCCAAGGATCCGACAAAGTCTTAACATCTGATGCAAATGGACTGGCAAGCTGGAAAACTATTTCAAATAGTGCCCCTATTCCCTCTGGATTGTATGGTTATTGTATAATATATCCATGTGGTGCTCATGGCTGGGTTTCTTGCTGCGATAAAACTAAAACTCAAGCTCCTACCAGCTGTTCATCAGAAAATGCTTTCCAGTCTGGAGAATGCTCTTGCTCTGAAGGGTATACGATGGTTCTAATCTCGGATGCAGGCCCACCCCATTTTGAAGGGGCGCAGTTCGGTGTGTACAGCTGCCTGAAGAATTAGATAATGATAATTCTCGTCAAGATTGTTTAAGAATTTTCACTAACTGCCCTACCTCAATATTACTCCTTTTCCCATTTTAGCACCTCCTTATTTATTTTACAATTATTTCTCTCATCTTCATCATCTTAATTTTTGTTTTTTATCCTTAAACTATTCCCCACTACACTAATACTTGAAGATGCCATTGCAATAGCAGAAATCATCGGATTTAAAAATCCAAGCGCAGCTAATGGAATACCAGCAATGTTGTAAAAGAAAGCCCAAAACAAGTTTTGTTTTATTGTCTTGAAAGTCAATTTTGACAAATTCAAAGCTTCAACGACTTTTAATGGACTGCCCTTTACAAGAACTATGTCTCCTGCCTCGATTGCAATATCTGTTCCTGTTCCTACTGCAATTCCTACATTTGATTGCACAAGTGCAGGGGCATCATTGATTCCATCTCCAACAAATGCAACTTTTTTTCCTTGATTTTGAAGCTCTTTTACTTTCTCTGCTTTGTCTTTGGGAAGAACTTCTGCAAATACTTTTTCAATTCCTAATTTTTTTGCTATTGCCTCTGCTGTTCTTTTGTTGTCACCTGTTATCATTACTGTTTCAATTCCTGATTTCTTTAATTTTTGAACAGCTTCTTTTGAGTCCTCTTTTAAGGTATCTGCAATCGCAATAAGCCCAATTGCTTTTTTGTTTCTGGAAACAATAACAACAGTCTTGGCTTCCTGCTCTAAATTTTCTAATTTTTCTTTGCAATCCTTAATTGGAATATTGTTTTCTTTCATTAAGCGTGTGTTTCCAATCAAGACACTATCTTTGCCTATTTTTCCTTTGATACCTTTTCCTGACAAGCTTTCAAAATCTTTTGCTTCCATTAAGCGCTGTTTTTTTTCTTTTGTTGCATTCACTATTGCCTGAGCTAGTGGATGCTCTGAAAATTTTTCCAAACTTGCACCAATCATCAATACTTCATTCTGGGATATTGGGAATATTTTGGAATCGCAAGCAACCACATCAGTAACTTTTGGCTTTCCTTCTGTTAGTGTGCCTGTCTTATCAAATATAACTATATCTATCTGCTTGCTTTTCTCCAATGCTTCTCCATTTTTAATAAGAATTCCATGTTTTGCCCCTAAGCCAGTGCCAACCATTATAGCAGTTGGAGTTGCAAGTCCAAGAGAACAAGGGCATGCAATAACCAATACAGCTACAGCAGGAATTATGCTTTGCGCAGCATTTCCTGTCGATACATACCAGATAAGTCCAGTAATGAGCGCAATTCCAAGCACCACAGGAACAAAGATTCCTGAGATTTTATCTACAAGTTTTTGAATGGGAGCTTTTTTTGTTTGCGCTTCTGTTACCATCTTGACAATTTGAGCCAAAACAGTATCCTGCCCTACTTTAGTTGCTTTAATTTGAATCGAGCCGGATTGGTTTATTGTAGCTCCAAAAGTATCATCTCCAATTTTTTTGCCAACTGGCATACTTTCTCCTGTCAGCATTGATTCGTCAATGCTTGTGCTTCCATTGATAACTTTTCCGTCAACAGGGATCTTTTCTCCTGGCTTTACAATCAAAGTATCATTAACTTTTACTTCTTCTATTTGAATTTCAATTTCTTTTCCATTTCTTATTACGCGAGCTGTTTTAGCTCCAAGCTGCAACAATTTTTCTATAGCTTCACTGGCTTGTCCTCTGCTTCTTGCTTCAAAGTATCTTCCAAGCAAAATTAATGCAGCAATCACAGCCCCTGTTTCAAAATATAAGTTGGTTTCTTTTGAAATCATTGCCCAAATACTGAAGAAAAGAGCAGCAAGCGTTCCAATTGAGATTAAAGTGTCCATATTTGCAGAAAAATTTCTTAATCTCTTTATCATTCCGATGTGAAATTCCCAGCCAAGGACAAGAATTACAAAAGCGCTGACAATGGCCTGAAGCCAGATGCTGAGGTTGTATTCTACAATTATTAATGGCAATTTAATACCAAGCATTGCGAGTATTAAAACAGGAATAGAAAGAGCAATTGCAACAAATGCTTTTATCTTTGCTCTTGCAAGCTCTTTTTTTGTCTCTTCTTTTTGGAATTCAAAATTGGATTCTGCTAAAACTTTATATCCATTTTTTATTACTGCGTCATAAATCTCATTTTCTGAAATCTTTGATTCCTCGAATTTGACATTGGCTGTATGTGTAGCAAAATTTACATTGGCTTCAATAACCCCATCTAGTTTCTTAAGATTTACCTCATTGCGTGCAGAGCAGGAAGCGCAGTGCATTCCTCTGATATTAAATGTAACAGTTTTCATTTATTGACCTCACACTACATTAAATGATGCTCCTGAAGTTGTCATTCCCATTGTGCATGAAAATGTTATTCTTCCTTCACTTTGAGGAGTGAATTCTATTTTGTTTATCTTGCTTGGAGACAAATATTTGAAAATCCTCAGTTTTGAAGCAGTTATTACTTGAGCGCATCCTGCTGCCTTTGAAGCATCAATTTCCCATTCAACAGGAATCCCTTTTTTTATTATAAATTTAGCTGGAAAATAATTCAAATCAACAATTTTCATTTTTGCAATTTGCTTGCCATCCACAATTTCTACTTTCTGTTCCGGCGCTCTTGTGCTTTTAATGTAATTTGCAATAAATGGATTTATATTGCTTGTATCAATATCGCTTTGAGTCTCAGTAGAAGTATAAGCCACCTGCGTTGAGGGAAATAAATCAAAATTAATCCCAACTAGTGTTAACCCACTGGGTATATTCAAAATTCCCAAAAGAATAACAACAACTCCTGCAAATTTTAAAAAATCTTTTTGCAATGATCCTTTTATGTAGCTTGTAATTGCGCCCAAGGATATTAGTGAAGGCAAAGTTCCCAGGGAAAAAACAAGCATCGTCAAAGCCCCTGTAATAATACTTCCTTTGCTAAGGACATAAAGCTGCAACGCAATCGTAAATCCGCACGGAAGGAAAAATGTTCCACATCCAAGCAAAAATGGAGCCCCCAAGTGTTCTTTTGTCGCAGCATCATGTATTTTGTGACTAAAAAACTTTGGAATCTTTGGCTGAAATCTGGCTAGATTAGGAAAAATTTTCAGCAATTGAAATCCAAGCAATAGCATAGCAATGCTTGCTATTATTGTTAGAACTCCATTTGTTCTTGACGATAATGTCAATGCAGAACCAAAAGCCCCTATAATTCCGCCAAGAACAGTGTAAGAAAAAATCCTCCCAATGTTGAAGTAAATATTTGGCTTGAATTTCTGCCATCCCGTAAGATTAGGATGTATTTCATTGTATTTTGCTGTTGCAGCAAGCAATAATCCTCCAGAAAGAGCCAAGCAGGTTGACATTGCAGCCACTAAACCAATCAAAAATACCACCCAATAGCTCATATTTTCAGATATTCCAATGCTAGGCAGCAGATTCATCTGCTTTAAGAAATAGTAAACTCCTACTACAATTACAAAAAAAGCTATGATTTCAAAGTAATCATCAAAAGTTTTTTTTCTTTTTGTAATTGTTCCTTTTTTAATTGTGCTGTTTGGAAGAACTTTGTATTTCGTGTCCTTGATTGATTCCTGCAGTTGCTCAATACTTAACTCTTTTGAGCAGATTATTTCTACTTCTCCTGTTGCATGATTGACATGAACTTTTTCAACTCCCTCAATTTTTTTGAATCTTCTTTCTATCAAAACCTCGCAGCTTGCGCAGTGCATTCCTTCTATCTTAATATTTTTAACCATTACAAAGTTTTATAGCTATGTAACTTATTTATATTTTTTGTGCCTATTTTAGAAAAATTATTATTTCTTATGATTTAATCCTTAATAACAATAAAAATAAAAGTACAGCACTTATTGTAATAGCGCTATCAGCTAAGTTGAAAACAGGCCAGATTCTAAAGTCTATAAAGTCAATAACTGAGCCATAAATGAATCTATCAATCAAATTTCCAAGTGTACCTCCTAACAACATACTTAAAGAGAAATGTGATAATTGAAATCTTTCATTAACATGTTTCATATTCACATGTCCAATTTTTCTAATAATGTACAAGATAGCTATGATTACAGTAATTGAGAATAATATAAAAAAAGTATTATAACCCTTTAATAAACCAAAAGCAGATCCAGTGTTGGTTGTGTAAGTAAAGCTCAATATCCCTTTTATTATTGGAACTGATTGATTTAACTCAAAATTGTTCCTTATGAGTATTTTTGAAAGCTGGTCTAAAAAAACAACCAGTAAGGCAATTAAAAAAACTCTGGTTATTTTTATTTTAATAATACCTCCTTTTAATACCTTCTTGTTCATTTTTAGCTATAGCTTCCAGATTGGCTAATCGCTGATTAATAGACTCTAAAGAGGCTCTTAAAGCATCCAGTTTGCTTGATATTACTTCAAGATTTTTTGATGCTATGAAACTATCACTCATTGTTTGAGAAGCTTGTTGAGGCTGTTGGAAACTTTGTAATGGATTAAATCCTTGTGAAGGTTGCTGAAATGAACCATATCTTGAATAGGGTTGCTGAATTTGTGGTTGCATTTGTGGCTGCATTTGCATATTTCCTTGTTCCAATCCAAATCCTAAATCTGGAGAATGTCCACTTACATCTAATCCAAATTCTTTGTCAAGACCAAGCTCCTTACCTAAATCATCTAGATCATCCCTTTTCTTCCAAAATGCCAATTTACCTAAAAATCCCATCTAAACACCTCTTTAAAAGATTTAACATTTAGACAGATATATAAATATTATGGTAACAACAGGGCTGTCTAAAAAGTTTTAGATTTTCAGAATTATTTTTGAAAAAATAATAAAATCAGTTCAACAGTTATGTTTTCTGGCTAAGATAAGTTTTAATTTTCCTTAAATTGTGTGATATATAATACAAACCATACTTCAAAAAATTATTAATATTATTATTTTCAAGAAAACTGTGGTTTTCTTCGTTTCCATAAGTTGTATCACTGTTGGCATTTTCTGGTGATTTGCCTAAATTATCAATAGCTCCTTTCATCAGCGGAACAAAACTGACGCTGTCATTGCAATTATCAGAAATTTCGTAATTGATTCAGAACATCAATGGGGATTAGACGCTAATCAGACTTTGGAAATTTGTTTGCCTGAAATAGCTAAAGACGTGAGGAAATCAATAATACAAAAGCTGTATAATAGTGGTTTGAATCCTTATAAACCAGATAATATAACCGCTTGCCATCAAACTTTTTTTCTCTGAAAAATGAAAGTCCAGAAAGAGGCTTTCCTGTATCTTCACCTTGTTCTTTCAATTGCTTCAAAATTCTCTTTGCTTCGTCTTTCTCAAAAGTTTCATAAAAAGAACTCTCAAAATGAGTATTCAAATTGTCAAGGACAATTCTTAATTTTTCTGCATATGGATAGGACAAAACCACACCTTGCATAAATTTTGCGAAATCTTTCTTTGTTCTTTGCTTGGTGACTTTTGTAATCCTTTTGCCATTTTTTGTTCGATTTCATTATGATGAACTTGTTGGAAGTATATTATCACATCAATCAGAACTTGATAAAAAATACAAAGATGAACACAAGATTTATAGTAGTGATCATCCTTATGCCAGTGTCATGGAATTCGTATGTGCATAGTCGACAGGCTGTAAGAGAATAACAGTATAATCTATTTTCTTACAATGGGATTTC
>CAZIEE010000068.1:0-6475 GCA_964538135.1 uncultured Methanosarcinales archaeon | reverse complement strand
CAGATTGATGTTAGAGCGAGGCTATACTAAGGAATACATTATTGATTATCTTAAGCATTTTGGGTGGGAAGAAAAGGATGTTAAAGATGTATTTAATTATATAAATAGATAGATAACTATCCACTTAAATTTTACCTAGTTTTAAAATATATTACTGTGGACACCCCTACAATTATTATTAGGGTAACAATAATAACAATAATAGTATATAATTTGTTACTTATACCTCCTTTCTCTTTTTGGATTGGAACAGGGACATTTGCACTTATGCAGTCCTGGGAACAATTTTGATTTTTTTCATCAGACTGACATATTGAATCCCCGCAATACATTGAAAATTTTGAGACATCAATATGTAATAATACCCTTCCATCTTTTATTATATTAATTATGTTGCCTTTTTTATAATAGGGCAATGAAATACTAAAATTCAAATTATCTATTTCAACAATACCTGATTTTTCTCCAGGTTTGAGTGGAGGTGGAGCAAAAATTTTATTAGGAATATCAAAATAACCTCGATAGAGAATTTCTTTATCAATCGATAGCAATTCTAATTTATAAGATAAGGAGCTATCATTAGAGATTATAGGGTATCCTGTGATTAGGTATACATCTATTAATTCTAATGTTCCTTTATTATATACCAAATCTAAAAAATAAATTTTTTCAGATTGTAAAGCTATAACAAAAGGTATTATAAAAATAAAAAATAATAAAAAAGTTATTTTCATGAATAAGCCTCCATTAATTTAAACAATTGTCTCTCACCAATAGGATTAAAATCACCATTCAGATCTAACATCATCGAATTATACTCGCGTGGTCTATACCAGTTATTATAAGTGCATCCATTTACACAATTAGTATTTTGGAGATTTAACCATTTTGGACAACTAGATTCTGTATCACAATTAACAATACTATCAAAATTAATATCATCACAATTTTGACAAGAAATACCATAACTGTATTCATCAGACAATTCTCCAAATGAATGACCAAATTCATGTATTCCTACTCTAGGATCACCCCTGTATGATATTGAGTAGGTTCCTCCACTCCCTCCATATTTATCGTCATTAACTATTACAAATATCTGATCATGAGGGCAGTGAACAGCTACTTTTTCAATTTTAGAGTTATCACAACATATTAATCGTTCTATATCCCTACAATTATATTTACAAACAAGATCTTGAGTATTATCTATTCTATAAAAATTTATTTTATTTTTTTGTGATTTAAATGGTTCATACTCTAATAATTTATTAATAAATATGTTAACATCATTTGCAAACTTAGCTTTATCTGAATCCAAGTAATTATCACCAATAAACAAAATGTCTAGTTTATTTTTAGGATCCCCAGCATAATTTAATTTAATGCATTGAGTTGAACTTTCCAGTTCGATGATAGATAAGGTGGTTATTGATGCATCATAATTTTCCAGTTCTTTTAAAATTTTTCTTTCATTGACCTCATAGTAAGGATCAAATGGTTTTAAATTAGGATCATTCATAATAGAATTCTTTTGAGGCTTAATATAATTTGCGCACACTTCATCACAATCTCCCCCGCAACCCTTAAAGTATCCAATATTTTTACTTTTTTCTAAAAGATTACCCCATGCATTTTCAGCCTCTTGTTGAGTTGATTTACAATTTGGATATTCACTAGGAATACCAGATTTAAGAATTAAAGGTGCTACAATACTATTTATATCAATCTCTCCAATACGGTTATAGTATTCATCTGCTAAGTTAGCAAAACCATGGCCAAACTCATGCAATAAAAGCCTGCCAGCATATGACTTATAAGGTAATGATAAAAAACAAGTTCGTCCTGAGCAGAATGATCTATAACTATCCTTATTTGATAATACTAGGGTATAATTTATGTTATTGCAAATTGCCTCTTTTATTCTTACATCCTCCAATTTTGGAACGATACCCCATTTTTTTTCTTTTTCATAATCCAACTTACCAGTATTCATATACCAAATATTGAATTTGTTTTTATTTGATTTGAATGGCTCTCTACTAAACAAACCTTCAAATTTCGTATCAATAAAATTTCCTTCGTAATCGAGCATATCCAAAATTTTTTTCCTTAGTTCATCATCATTTGAAAACTTATCACCTATAAATAAAATATCTGCCTTATCTTCACTTTTGCCATTAATTATTAATTTCTTACATGCTTCATCTGAATCTAATTTTATAGGTTTACAAGTAAGAGTAGAAGGTACTTCTAAACTGAATGAACTAAGATCTACTTTTGCTTCAATCTTTCCTATACCAAAAGATAAAATACCTAAAAAGAATTTAGAATATCCCATTTTTTTATCAACCTCTGCTTGTATTATTGAAGTAATTTCTTCCTTTTTATTTCGAAGAATATCTTCTCCAGGACATTCAGTATCTTGCGAGACACAGCCCTCTTTTGTTCTGATGCAAACATTAAAATTATTCATTTCATTGTTTATCTTATTTCTTATTTTTTTCTTTATAAATTGAGGAACATGTTTTATTTTAAAATTTAGATAATCAGAAACTTTTTCTTGAATCAATTCATCAGAATCTAAACTCAATTCAGAACATCCCATATCAAAATCATTCAATTTACACTTAAGAGGCTTAAGTTCAATTGTTTTGTAGCATTGACCATCTTCTTCGTTGCATTCAAATTCATCAGGACAAGAACAGACAGAGCATTTCTTGACTGCAATACCATTTTGATCGCAATAATATGGCTTCTTATCAGAAATACATTGATTAGATAATGAAAAAGATGAACATATTGGACAGGGATTGCAATTACCACCACAATCAATTCCTTCTTCGTTTTGATTTTTGATATTGTCAAAGCAAGTAGCTGAACATATAGGTGTTGAATCTTTCATAATACAATCTCCACTACATCCTATTTGTTCACAATCACAACCAGATGTGTCAACAAAGTATGTTTTTGAACCATGACACTTATCTTTATCATCGCTAATTCCGTCTTTGTCTTCATCTTTAAAATTATTTTGAGTATTTGGGTAAACTATGATATCAAAATTAAATGGTTCTGTTCCACTCTGAATTGTTTTTTTGAAATTTTTTAAATGGAAACCTGTAAAAGGCAATCTGCTTACAGCAAAGTATACATCTGCATTCAGAGGTCCAGTAATATAAAAATTTTCATACTTTCCATCTATAAATTTTTGCTCATAAGCTATTGGCTTTTTATCATTATCTTCTACCAAAGCATGAAGTAAACCGTTTAATGATGTTCCATCTTCTGTTTTTATAGTTCCAAAGAAGTTATTTGTGATAATCTCAGATTCTACAGACATTCCTTCAAAATTTACATTAACCTTTACTTCACCAACAATGTCGTGAGCATTTAGTTGTTTTAATACAAAATTGTTATTTTCTTCTTCTAAATCAGAAATAAATACATTTATTTTCAATTCTCCTATTTTTGAACCATCTTTAAAAAGCACAAGATCAATATCATCTGAAATACTTTCACTTTTAATCCATTCCTGAAGGCTCAAACCTTTAAGTTGAAAATAAAAATCATTAATAATCATTTTTTCACTTTTAACATTAATCACTGTTTTACCAACTGTAATATCTTTACGCATGATATTAATGATATTAATCTTACTCCCCTCTTCAGGTAGATTAATGAAATTTAAATACATAAAAAATCTCCCATGTT
Source organism: uncultured Methanosarcinales archaeon (assembly GCA_964538135.1). Classification (GTDB taxonomy): domain Archaea; phylum Nanobdellota; class Nanobdellia; order Woesearchaeales; family GW2011-AR4. The sequence goes on along the minus strand of CAZIEE010000068.1, from coordinate 2,761 downwards.
TGATTAAATCTTTTTGTATTTCTAAATTTTCTTTAAAATATATTGGTTTATCTACCTCATTTATAATTTCATCCCTAATAATAAAAGGTGATTTAAGTTTAAATTCTATATCTAAAGTACCACTTACAGTTGAAATTATTGAAGGTTTTGAATCTTTAGTTTTGACTTCTCCTGCATCATAAATTGCAAGATTGTAGTTTTCATCAATAGACAGTATTTTAATTTTGTACAGGGTATCTGAATTTATTGGAGTAAATCCGCTTGATTCTACAATAACCTGATGCAAAGTAGAAAAAATTGGTGGATTAGTAACGTATCCTCCCTTTGGAAAAATTATACTATTAGAATTAGAAGCTTGTTCTGTATAAATAACAAAGGATGATGCACGTTCATCAGTCTTCCAATTAACTTCAATAGAAGAATCTGTGGCTGAAACACTAACATCTGATATTACTGGAGGACTTAAATCTTGAGGTGTAATCTCATTTAATTTAGATCTTCCTTCAGTAGACTTATACCATGTTATAGGAAATTTATCTGCAATCCAATTCATGGCATCTATTTCTCTTTGAGTTGGGATGATGCCTTTAGGAACAATCAAGACAAAAGCAATAGTAAAATCTTTTTGAGAATCTACAACAGATGGAATCCTTGGACCAAGAACATCAATAAAATCTTGAATTGAATATGATTTTCTAATGGAGTCCTCAGAAACTTTTATGTTTTCTCCACATCTAATATAACCTGGAATCTGGCCAGATTTATTAGTAACAACAAGCTTCTCTTTTATTTCTTCAGGTGATTTCAAACCCATTGAGTACAGATCGAAATCATGATGCTTTGGCTCTGAAGTACAATCTATTTTGAATATTTTTAAATACTTATCATCAGGCAGTTCTACGAGCTTAAGTCTTGTGTTAATGTCAGCTGCTAGCAAAGAACCTGTATAAAATTCAAAATGAAAATTTGGCCACTTGTTTCCTACTAAAGATTCTTTAAGTTGTTCTGGTAGTCCATCAGGTCCCCAATAATGAGTCATTTCATGAGATAATAATTTAAAATAAACACTGTCAATAAGACTAATCGGATTATTATTAGATTTTCTCTCTACCCATTGTTTGCTAAAATCAGAGCTATCTACATAACCTCCGAGTAGTTTACCTGTGCTGCTGCCATATAAATCTAATTTGTCAAGAAATGGATATTGAAATGTACCTTTATCTGAATACTGTACTTTGTAACTATATGTATCAATTTCCTTGTCACCTTTTAAGAAATGAAACCCAATAAAATTGTATTTGTCCTGATCTGGATATTTTTCATAAAATTTTTTTGTAAGAATAAAGGCTGAATTAGCACTTGCAATCAAAGATGAATCTTCATCATCTTCAATTACAAATACATTATTTCTAAGATCAGCATCAGCCTTTATTGATGGAGTTGAGATTATTACAATTACCAGAAAGTAAAGCAAGTATAAAATCATAAAATAAGGTTCTTTTAAAAAATTTTTTAAATTTTTCATCCAGTACATTCTCCACTTACAATTACATTTTTAAGAGCAAATTGAAAGGTTAGAGGCAATTTAGCAGGAGTGGGTTGAGCATCAACCAACCTTATAGCATAGCTTTGTAAACTGAGATCGTTTTGAGCCAAATAAACATTGATTAAACCATCAGAGGTTTGGTATTCATTGCAATCCCCCCCTAGATTATAAAAATTAGGGTTGCTCTTTATATTTTCTACTAATTCTTGGGTGATAGAATAAAGTGTTCCGAGGCGTAATGGAACATTAAAACTAAAGCTTTCAAGCCTTAATTCATCTCCACCGAGCTTGAGTAAGAGGGGGTAAGAAGCATCAATTTTAACATCTTTTGGCCCAATTGTAACCTTACTGCTAACTTTAGTTGAAGAATATGAGACTATTGCTTGGCTAAAATCAAAGTTGATACTTTGCCATGGTATGTCTGGCTTTTGTATTTTAAAGCCCTGTCGCTCAAATTCAGAAAAATCAGCACATTTATCCAATTCAACAATGACGTATTTTGCCAGTATTTCTTCTAAAGTATTTTTGTCTCTCAAGTTTTCTTCACTTCCATCAATAATATAGGGTAACTCTATATGGCCATTAAAATAATGTTCATGGTAAGATTTTCCATCCCCAGGTTCACCATAATTATCTTCTCCAGAAGGATTTAAGTATCCACCATGCATGGCAATAAGATTTATACCTTTACTTCCAACTTCACCTAAACATGTTGTGATAAAGTTTTCAATACTTTGTCTCTTAAATGGGATTTTGTTTGAAATCTCTTTTTCAGTATCTATAGGAGAATTAGTTAATTTATTAACATACAAAATAAATCCAACTACCAGAATGATTACTAATCCAAAAATCAGGATATAGGTTATCTGCCCACTTTTTGTTTTCATTGTCAAAAATACCGTGAACTACCACTTATAAAATTTACCATCATAAGTAATACTTCAGTAATCTGAAGCACTTTTGAGTATTTCTTGCATCTCTAACAGTGGATTCTTCTCTTTTAATTTCTCTGTGTCGTTCATTGTTCAATGAGCACCACTCGTACTTTTTTTCCAATCCAATGTTTAGGTACATAAATTCTGGCACTATTACCTCCTCGCTCTGGTTTCTTTTCCATTACCTCGTATCCTTTCATTTTTATTTGAATAGGCGTTTTCATGTGGGACTGTCTAAAAAGTTTTAAATTTTCAGAATTATTTTTGAAAAAATAATAAA
>CAZIEE010000067.1:0-6478 GCA_964538135.1 uncultured Methanosarcinales archaeon | reverse complement strand
TAAGTCTAATTTTATTGGCTAGGAAAATTGAGATGACGTTAAGTTGACTTTATCTCGAAAAAGAAAAGTTTATATAACAATAAAGAATATTAAAGAATTCAATGAATCTAATCAAATATCAAAATTTTTATATAAAAAGGTGAACAATGGGGTTTTATACCAAACAATGGAGTACTTTATTAAAAGGTCCCATAATGACTGGTCTTAAAGAAAGATTTGAGTTACGGCGTATAGAAAAGAAGGGTGGTAAAGTATCAGAACTTTTTTTAAAAAAATTCCCCAAAATTATTGAAGAAGATCATGCAATAACTTACTTTTATAAAAAAAAATTTCCATCTTTTTTAAAAGCGATTAGAGTAGTTTGTACTAATTGTGTAAATATAATATTCAATCAGTTAACACAGGATATTTCAGAAATCAAAGCAGAAGGGGGTATTATCAAACAGCTTGCCGATTTTTGGATGAATCTACCTAAGGATAAGGATCAAAAATTTAAAGAAATTGAAAGAACTGCACTAATTAGATTAGCTGCTATAGATGATGAAGAAACTAAATTGAGATACAGGCCAGAATATAAAGAGGTAGAGGCTATTACTCTAGAAGCAAAGAAATCAGGGGATCATCAAGAATTTATGGACTTTTTAAGAACTAGAGTTAAAAAAAATTTAAAGTTAAGAAATTTACTTGAAAAACGTACCTGGAGATGGGAAATAAATACTTCTACAAGATGTATAATCTCAACAAATAAACTTAGAAATGATTTAAAGAATCTTTTAAAAAGGATTTCAAAAGAAACAAAAAATTCAAATTTAACAAAGTTATCAAAAGAACTGGAGATTGAACTAAACCAAATTTGTGAAACAATTAAGATTTATTTCAGAGAATCGTATTTGGTCCGAGAGAGGGCAATACTCATGATTTTAAAGGTTCTCTACACTGTAGAAAAGGCTGACGAATATCTCAAAAAAATGGTAAAAGGAGGTAAATTACCTGAAGTTCAGACAGAAAGTGCAATAAACAGTTTAAAGAAAATGATTGATAAAGAAGTAGGGAAGAATTTTAATGAACTATTATCACAGGAATTCAGAATTGTTATCAATAAATTAGAGCTTGAAGAATTACAGGCAGAAAGATCGGCAAAATCAGCTTAATCTATAATGTAGTTCTATCTTTTCGTAAACTTTATCAATAACCCCAATATTTCTTGTTCTAAAAGTTAATATAAATGGCTGAAAAATCTATTTGGAATAGTATAATCTCAAATCTACCAGAGGTAGAAGGACCTACCCAAAAAATGCTCTCTTTTAGAGAGAAGCTTAAGTGGACAGGAATTGTATTGTTAATATTCTTTGTTATGGGTTTGATGCCCTTATTTGGGTTGGGAGTCAATGCTTTGCAAAGATTTGAGACATTGTCTATAATATTAGGGGCAGAGTTTGGCTCATTAATATCTTTAGGTATAGGGCCTATTGTAACTGCTTCAATAGTTTTACAACTGCTAAATGGCTCTGGTATATGGAAATTTGATTTAACAAGTTCAGAAGGTAAAAAGAAATTTCAAGGAATACAAAAACTACTATCCTTGTTTTTTATTATCTTCGAAAGTGGGCTCTATGTATTTTTAGGTGGGTTAGCTCCTGCAGAACAATTTAAGGGCACTAATCTTTATTTTCAATTGCAATTGGTTTTGATATTTCAATTATTCTTAGGTGGATTGTTAATCATGCTTTTGGATGAAGTAGTAAGCAAATGGGGTTTTGGTTCAGGAATAAGTCTATTTATTGCAGCTGGAGTAAGCAAAAGTTTATTTATACAATTATTCAATTGGTTACCTGGGCCAAGCGGGTTAGCAGGCTACACATATTCCTCAGGGGCTATTCCTGCATTATTTCAAAGCCTGGTCAATGGTGATGTTACAACTGCTATTATCATGGCATCAAAAGTGTTTTTTACAGTTTTAGTTTTTGCAGTAGCAGTCTATGTTCAGGCTATGAAAGTGGAAATACCCCTTTCTTTTGGCATGGTAAGAGGTCATGGCATAAGATGGCCTTTGTCATTTGTTTATACATCAAACATCTCTGTTATTTTAGTGGCAGCTCTTGCTGCAAATTTACAACTATGGGGAAGGCTTTTGCAGAATGTTGGGTTGCCATTGCTTGGGAGTTTTAGCTCATCAACAGGTCAACCAATATCTGGCTTTGTTTATTGGATAAGCGGAATAGATTTTGTCAGCAGAATTTTACAACAACATACATTGTTCATAGGAGTAGCACCTTACTTACATGCTCTCGCATATATGTTATTTTTTATCTTAGGCAGCATCATATTCAGTATTTTTTGGGTACAAACCTCTGGTATGGATGCAAAAAGCCAGGCATCTCAGATGATGTCCAGTGGATTGCAAATACCTGGCTTTAGAAAGGATGAAAGGATTCTTGAAAGATTACTTAAACGATATATATTCCCATTAACCATAATGGGAGGGCTAACTGTTGGGTTTTTAGCTTCTTTTGCAGATCTAACCGGTGCACTAAGCAGTGGAACCGGAATATTACTAACTGTTATGATTATTTACAAATTGTATGAAGATATAGCAAGACAACACATGATGGATATGAATCCAATGATGAAAAAATTTATGGGAGGTAACTGATGTTTAATTCTTTAAATTTAATCTTAAATACTATATTTGCACCTCTGCTTATTTTGCCTTCACTATTCTCAGTGATAATATTGGCATTTATTGTATCTTTAATTATGATGATTATAACAAAATATACAACAGACCAACCTCTAATGAAAAAACTAAAGGATGATATAAAGTTACATCAAAAACAAATTAAAGAGCTGAAAAACAATCCTGCAAAGGCAATGGAGATACAAAAGAAAATAATGGGAATCAATCTGGATTATATGAAGCATTCTCTAAAACCAACACTCATAACATTTATTCCAATAATTATTATATTTGGGTGGATGAGTTCTACATTTGCATTTGAAGCCATTAATCCTCAACAAAACTTTACAGTAACTGTTTTTTTTGAAAAAGAAACAAATGGAAACATTTCTTTAGTCGCTCCTGAAAGTGTAACTATATTTGATGATAAAGTGAAAAAGATAGAGAATGATAAGGCAATATTTGCATTAAAAGGGGAGGAAGGTGAGCATATACTTGAGTTCATTTATAATGGGGAATCTCAACAAAAAACAATTTTGATAACTAAACAAGACAAATACATAGAACCAACCAAAAAAACAAATGGAAAGATTAAACTTATACAGATTGATTATTTATCTAAGAAGATATTTAATCTATTTGGGTGGAAGCTTGGATGGCTTGGAACTTATATCATATTTTCAATAGTTTTTACAATGGCTTTAAGAAAGTTGATGAAGATTAATTGAAATTTTGATTTCTATACACTACTCCTGTTCTAGAACTATCATTGTATATTTATCGTTTAAATATATTCTTGCAACCCTTCTAATATCTTCTATACTTACTTTATTTATGTTTTTTATGTAATCCTTATCAAGCTTTGAATCTTTTATAGATTCTAATGTACAGAGATCATCTGCACGGTGAAAGTTATCTTCCATACTTAATGTATGGCTACCTTCAATGTAGGTTTTTGCATCCTTAATCTCTTTATCACTTACTTTATCTAGTCTTGTAAACTGTTCGAGCACAAGTTGTTTTGCTTTATCTAAGTTTTTTTTGTCTAATCCAATGTATACTGAAAAACTCCCATAATCAGACTCATTTTCGTTGTGAACTCCAACCTGGTAGGCCAGGCCTCGCTTATTTCTTATCTCATCAAATATCCAGCCACTTTGTCCTCTACCCAGTATTCCGGTTATAACCTCAAAAACATACCTATCTTTGTGGGTTTTTGAAACAGAATTATAACCCAAAACCATGTAAGAGTTTAGAATTTTTCTTTTCTCTATGAATGTTTTGACTTTAGTTTGTACTGGCTCTTTTACATAAGGTCTTTTAACTAATTTTCCAGTTCCCATCTTTCCAAAATACTTTTGTACTTTTTCTTTTACATTTGTAACATTTCCAACTATTGATATTATTAGATTGTCAGTTATGTAGTATTTTTTGTAATATTCCATGAGCTTTTTCCTATCAAAACTTTTAACAGTTTCTACTCGTCCATAAGTTGGATTCTTAGCAGGATGCTTAGCAAATAAATTTTTGTTAAACAGTACCCATTGGTAAAGTCTTGAGTCATCAATAACCATATTTATCTCTTTTAGAATTACATCTTTTTCCTTATCTATCACTTTTTCATCAAAGGTTGGATTAATAGTAATATCTGACAAAATATCCAGCGCTGTCTCAAACCTTTTTTTAATTATTTTAATAAAGAAAGCTGTTCTGTCACCTGTGGTATATGCATTAAACTCCCCACCATACTTTTCAATCACAATAGATATTTCTGCACTGCTTTTTCTTTTTTTAGTCCCTTCAAAAAGCATATGCTCAATAAAATGCGAGATTCCAGCTTCGTTATCTCTTTCATAGTTAGAACCAACTTTGAACATAACTTCCAAAGCAACTGATTTTGAGGAGTTCTTCTCAAAAATTACAGTAATACCATTTTTTAATTTGTATTTTTGCATAATAGAATAGGGATAGTAAGATTGTTTATAATATTTTTTATTATTGGTATTAATAGTCGTAAGCGGGTTTGCTCAGTATCTTATTAACTTGAAATTGAGTATGCACTTCCTCTCAATTAGTGTAGCAGTTACTGGGTTTAATTTGGCAACTGCTGTAATTTTAATCATTGTATCATTCATAGATGGTTTTATTATAGGCTTTTTATTTGCAACTATCTGGAATCTGTTAGCTAAAAAATTTAATAAATAAAAGAATTCTTTGTTTATTGAAAAATTGAGAGTAATGGATTTAGGATATAACAAAGAACATTATATATTGTTTAATTTTTAGTTTAATGTATCTTTTTTTGCCAAGTATAGCTTCTTAACCTGGTATTTTTTCCAAAACCACATGCACTGCATTTTTCTTTCCCAAAATTAAATGTATGTCCGCCACACCTTCTACAATAAATCATATTTTTATTACCTGATCTTTTTCCTTTTGATGGAGTTCCTTTCATGTTAATCAAGCGATATTGTCGTTATCATATCCCCCCTGATAAATACATTTCCAAGCTTTCTTGTTAGTTCTCCATTGATCCTTTCTTCTACATCTTCCAGAACAACATTTATGTGAATATCAAATGATCTTAACTTACCAATGTATTGCTTACCATTCTTTAACTCTACTATGACTCTTTTATCTCTTGAGTTATTCAATGAATCCAAAGGTCTGGGTTGTTCCATAAAAAACACATCTAATTTATTATTATTAACGTCATCAAGAAATTTGGCGTGTTTATAAATGTTTCTGATGCCTGTAATCATTTAACAACTTGACCGATTATTAATGATTTGTTTCAATCCTTGAAGCACATTTTTCTTGTTTAATTTGAGCGTTTGAATAATTGATATGAGCATTGTCATTGCATGCGCGCCTCTCTGTGAGCCAGATCCATGAGTCATATCCCGTTGAATAACCAGTTCTCTTAGCTCTCGTTCTGAAATATTGTTTGTGCCATCAACATCAGGCTCTGTTGCAAAAACAAAGAGTGAGTTGATATCTCGGTAGTAAAGATTATTTACAAATTTTCTTATTGTTGAATGCTTGTATCGTCTTAAGGTTAATTGAAATATCTCTCCTTTGAGTTGCTCAACTTGTTCAGGAGTTCCCTTATGCTCAAGGGATTTTGCTATTGCATAAACCTCTTTTAGCTTTCTATGAACAAACATTGCTTCTTTTCCAAAATTCTCCGATAATTTTTTCGAATCATCTGTTATATGTGACCAACAGAATTGCAAGATAAATCCTGCTTTCTCAGCGAGTGCTCGCAGAGCCGAATGCCTATCAATAACTAAAGTGTTTCCTTTTTGCTTGGTGCCAAATACAGTAAGGGGCGATTTGCTATTGTTTCGTTTGCGAATCTTGTAAAGAACAATTCCATAAGCTATGAATACCCACAAAAAATAGTTGTTTCCCTTAATACGCCAAGAAGTGGAGTCTGTATGTTTGACTCTTGCAAATTTAACAGATTTCTCAAGATAAGAATAATAATCACCAAACTCCGATGCCAATAGTTTTAATGTATGCGTAACTGTTGACGGACACATTTTCAGCTCATATATTGTAAGAAAGTATTCGCATACTCTAGTGCAGCTTAATCTTAATCCAAGCTTGAGGTACATTATAAGCAGCATAATATTGAGGTCGAATTGGCAGTGGGGTAATACATTTGGTACATCCTTTTCTATAATCTTTTTGCATTTTTTGCATCGCTTTCTGTGGATGTCATAACGAGTTGTCTCTGCCCTTAAAACCAGCTTAAGCCGAGTAACAAATCGTTGTCTTACTTCGATGGTTTTTCCA
>CAZIEE010000066.1:0-6736 GCA_964538135.1 uncultured Methanosarcinales archaeon | reverse complement strand
ATAAACAGCAGAATTCGGCACTACCCGAACGAAAGTGAGAGGGTTTCTATGGGGCTTCTAATAAGTAATCTTTAAATATTCTCTAAATTGCCTTTTGTTTAGCATGCTACTAATAAAACTTATAGACAAGTATATAGGAAATTTACTATGTAATTTTTTAGCATTTTTTAAGGAAAAAGAAGGTTATATTAAATCAGATAGTGTTCCAAACAGAATACTTGTTGTTCAACTTTGGGGCATAGGAGAAACCATCTTAACCTTGCCTGCAATAGTAGCATTAAGAAAAAGATTTCCTAAAGCAGAAATAGATGTTCTAGCTACATCAAGGAATAAAGATGTATTTTTTAATAACAAAAATATTAATAAGATTAAAATAATAGAACTCAGTATATTCTCAATTATCAATTTTGTTATAGGTAACATAAAAAGTTATGATTTAGTTATTGATATGGAGGAATATCTAAATATATCTGCTATAATCTCATTTTTTACTGGAAGGAAAATAATTGGTTATTCTCATGGATCCAGGTCTGGATTATACACACAAAAGATAAAATATAATGATGGCCAACATGCTGTACAAACCTTTTTAGATCTAGTACGGGTTCTTGGCACTGATTTCAATACTAATAAACTATTCAATAATAATAAATTACCCAGATTAAGCTATTCTAAAAAAGATAAGATTATAGTTGATAAATTCTTAAGAAAGAAGGATATAAGAAAAGATGATCTTTTTATTTGTGTTGCACCAGGTGCTGGAGAATCTGCAAAAGCCAGAATCTGGCCTTACAAGTTTTATGCTGAACTTTGTAATGAAATAATAGCCAATTACAATTTTAAGGTGATTTTTGTTGGAAACCAAAGTGAAACCATATTAATGGATTGGATACAAAAACTTATAGAGGATAAGAATAAGTCTATAATCGCCAGTGAATTGACATTAACTCAGTTATTTTATCTAATGACAAAACCAAAGCTTTTTATTGGTAATGATTCAGGTCCTATGCACATTGCAGCTGCTCAGGGTGTAAAAACTCTTGGCTTGTTTGGACCAAACATACCATTAAGATTTGGACCATATGGGGAAGGCAATATTGGACTGTACAAAGGCTATAATTGCGAGTTTAGTCCCTGCATTAATGTGCATAAGGGTCAGGTTCCAGATTGTTTATTCCCAAAAAGAAGCAATGATTACCAAAAATGCATGAAGAATATAAGTGTTAGCGATGTTATGAAGGAAGTGAATAAATTAGTATAGGGTATATTGGTTATTCTTTGAAATTTAGGATAATACAATTATCAATCTCCAACATGCATATACCCTCCATAAGTAAAGAAGCCCACAAGCTGTTTTATCCTGGTGAGTTTTGGAAACAAATCTCTCTCTAAAGAAATAGAGTTCCCAAAAAACTCAAAAATCTCAGGCTTAAAAATGTAAATTCCTGCATTAACTATATTAGTTGAGTAATTTTTTGGCTTTTCCTTAAAATCCACAATTAAATCACCATCAAGTATGGCTGTTCCATAACTGCTTGGTTTTTCTCGTGTCATCAAACCCATTGTTGCTAGCTTTTCCGAATTAATATGCTTTTCTATCATCTTTGCCAGATCAAAATCATTGTAAGTATCACCTGACATAACTACAAAGTTATTATCAACATTTTCTTTTATTGCTCGTAAAGCATCAGCATTTCCTTTTGTATGCTTTTCAATTATTTTAACATTTATCTTAGCATCAGAAATTTCATTTAATAATAAATTTATATTTTTAGTGTATTGTGTTATAATATACACTGTTTTTATTCCATACTTTGAAAAAAAGTTTATCTGTTGTTTTATTAATGATATCCCATTTATTTCTCTCAATGATAAATGCTGATGTTCTCCTTTAACCAACAAAACTGCGACACTTACCGATTGCTCCCTTAGTCCTTTTTTTGCAAAGTATTCTATTGCCTGAGATCTGCTCCTTATGATGGAGCCATCTACTTTTGAATCAAGAACCCTCAATAATGAAGCATCGATTGATATTGCTATCTTGGTTTTAATCATTTTTATAATCCTTTTCTTATCACCAAGTAACCCCCAATTAGGATAAATGTACCGCCAATTATTGTATTTAATGAAGGAAATTCAGAAAAGAATATTATTGCATAGATTGTAGCTGCAAGTGGTTCTACATAAGCCAATATGCCTGCATCTTGAGATTTAACCTTTTTAATTCCAAATGAATGAAGTAAACCAGCAAATACCCCAAAAACCAGTGCAAACAAAATAAGTGTAAATAATAATTCTAAGCTTACAACAAAATCTGATTTAATCGCAAAAGGAGCCAATACAATTACTGCTACAAAATAATTATAGATAACAATTGTGTAAATTGATATGTTTTTTGATAGAAATTTAATATAGATTATTATTAGGGCATACATAATTCCAGATGCTACTCCATAAATTATTCCAACAAAATCTTTTGAATTAAAAGAAATATCCTTATAAGAGATAAAAACAAGTCCTATTGTAGAAATTATCAAAGCTAAAATTGTTATTTTTTGCAATCTTTCTTTAAGTAACAAGGGAGCCAGTAAGGCAACAAATATAGGTGCAGAATAATGTGTTAGAACTGCATTGCTTATTGTTGTAAAAACAAAGGCTTGTAAATATAAGAAATAGCCTATTCCATTAAATACCCCTAACAGTATTATAGGACATAAATATTTTTTATAGTTTTTTATTATAATTTTTGATTTGTCTTTTATTAGAAAGAATATAAACAACATTGCACCGCTAAATAAGAAGTTGTATAAGGCCACTATCAAAGATGGAACTTTAAGAGTCCTGACAACAATACCAATAAAACCAAAAATTAACATAGATGTTATTATAAGCAAAGCTCCTTTTAGTTTATCTTTCATTGTGGAATTTTAGCGCATTAAAATGTTACTGGTATGATAAGGTAGTAATAAGTATTACTATTTATACATTACTATTTATACTTTTGTATTCTAAAAGAGAAAGGTTTATAAATAACCTCTAATCTAAAGTATGAATAGTTCATACTATATTAGCACACCACTGGAGGATATCAAAAATGGAAAATATAATACGCCAGAGATTACAGCAACACAGTGATACCATAAACAAATTGTCATCGGAATTAAAAGTAATAAAACTAATAGCAGAGACTATTATAAAATGTTACAAAAATAAAGGGAAAGTTGTCCTTTTCGGTAATGGTGGCAGTTGTGCAGATAGTATGCACTTAGCTACTGAGTTAGTATCTCGTTATTACTTTGACAGGAAATCTCTTCCTGCCATGGCTTTAACTGACAATGTAAGTTTAACTGCTATTGGAAATGATTATAGCTTCGAAGAAGTGTTTAAGAAACAGGTTGAGGGTTGTGTAAAAGAAGGTGACATAATTATAGGGCTAAGTACAAGTGGCAATTCAAAGAATGTAATTAAAGCAATGGAGAAAGCAAAAGAGTTAGGAGGAATCACTGTGGCATTTACAGGTAAAAGTGGAGGGGGATTGAAAAATAAAGTAGACATTTGTTTAAATGTACCTTCTGATGATACTCCGAGAATTCAGGAAGGTTACATGTTAGCAGGACATATTATTTGTGAATTAGTTGAAAATAAATTATTTGGAAAATAGGAGTATAAAATGCTGGACTTCACTAAAATCAAAACAATTTCTATAAAGCAAAGAAAAAATAAAGTGAAATTAAGTGATTTAATTAATCCAGTAGATTCAAAAGTATTTATTGGTTCCAAAGAATTTAATGAATTAATTAAAAGAATACTTGAGGCATATGATAGAGGTAATCAAATAATTTTTATGATTGGTGCTCATGTGATAAAGGTTGGAATGAGTCTTTTAATAATCGATTTGATGAGGAAAGGAATAATAAAACATATTGCAATGAACGGAGCATGCCCGATTCATGACTTTGAGCTTGCATATATTGGAGAAACATCAGAATATGTAGAAAGAACAATTGAAGATGGCACTTTTGGTATGATAGAAGAAACAGGAAAAATTTTAAATGAAGGAATTAATGAAGGTGCAAAAAATAATTATGGTATGGGCTATTCAATTGGAAAAAAGATTAATGATTTAAATTTAAAATACAAAGAATACAGCATTTTGTATAATGCCTATAAATTAAATATACCTGCTACAGTCCATGTAGCAATTGGAACAGATATTATACATCAGCATCCAAGCTGTGATGGGGCTGCCATTGGTAAGACAACTTACCACGATTTTAAGATTTTTATAGAGAGCATCAGCAAGCTTGAATATGGAATTGTATTAAACATAGGTTGTGCTGTAATATTACCAGAAGTTTTTTTGAAAGCACTGACAATAGCCAGAAATTTGGGTTTTAAAGTTGAGAATATAACCTCTGCAAACTTTGATATGATAGATCATTACAGGCCAAGAGAAAATGTAGTTATCAGGCCAACCTCTTTAGGAGGGAAAGGATTTATTATAATAGATAGGCATGAAAAAACAATACCCACATTACATAGAATGATGGTAAATAAAATCTAAGAAGGTATAAGCAATACAATGAAAGAAAAATTATTGGCAATTTTGGATAATTTCAAGAATAAGAAAGTTGTTGTTATAGGCGACATAATGCTTGATAAGTACATCTGGGGAGATGTTTCAAGAATAAGCCCTGAAGCTCCAGTACAGGTTGTTAATGTTTTAAGAGAGACATATGAAGCAGGTGGAGCTGCAAATGTTGCTAATAATATCTCTGCACTTGGCAGTAAAGGATTTATTATTGGTATATCTGGAAATGATGAATCAAAAAATATCCTGCTAAATGAAATTAAAAGAAAAGGAATAGACACAAGCGGTATAATGATAGATAAGGATAAACCAACCACTCAAAAGGTAAGGATCATTGGTAAAAGTCAGCAATTGCTTAGAGTAGATTATGAAAGCAAAGAACATATACATAAGGAGTTAGAGGATTCTATGATTACTTTCTTTGAAAAAATTGTCAAAGGTATTGATATAGTGGTTATTTCTGATTATGCCAAGGGGGTGATCACTCCAGAATTAAGTAGCAAAGTAATAAAAATAGCAAAAGACAATAATAAGATGGTTATAGTTGATCCAAAACCAAAACATTATGATTATTATTCTAATGTGGATTTAATAACTCCAAATAATTCAGAAGCAAGTGAAATGACAGATATTGAAGACGGGAGCGATGATGCTATTTTAAAGATTGGTTCCAAACTTTTAAATAAGTTAAATTCCAATGTTTTGATAACACGTGGAGAAAAGGGGATGTCATTGTTTGAAAAAGACGGTTCAATAATTCATATCTCTTCAAATGCAAAAGAAGTCTATAGCCTTATCGGAGCAGGAGATACTGTTGTTGCTACCTTAGCAATTGCAATTGCTTCAGGATTAGATATAAAGCATGCAGCTACATTGGCAAATATTGCAGCTGGAATAAAAGTAGGTAAAATAGGGACAGCATCAGTTAGTATTGAAGAGCTAAAAAGAGAGATTGAAAATTTATGAAAAGGAAAAATAAAGCTATTTTCCTTGATAGGGATGGTGTTTTGGTAGAAGATATTGGTTACCATCACAAGCTGGAAGATTTCAAATTGATTCCAAATGTTATTGAGGGATTAAAGTTATTGAAGGGGTATAAACTGATTATTGTTACCAACCAATCTGGTATCGGAAGGGGATATTATACCCATCAGGATTATGAGAAATTTAATGAGTATATGTCAAATGAGTTAACTAATCATAAAATAAAAATAGAAAAAACCTATTTTTGTCCTCACAAGCCAGAAGATAATTGTGAATGCAGAAAGCCAAAGGTAAATTTAATTAAGGATGCTGCAAAAGAGTTTGATATCGACTTGAAAAAATCTTTTGTCATAGGAGACAAAAGATCAGATATACAACTTGGAAGAATTGCAAGCTGTACAACTATCTTGGTTTTAACAGATAAAGGAATGCAAGAAAAACAAGACATAAAAGCTGATTATGTTGCAAATGATTTATTGGATGCTGCAAAATGGATAATTAAAATTGATAATTGATAATTAAAAATTAAAATTTATTGAATATTAATCTTATTTAGCAATGAACAAAAAAATTAAAACACTAAATGGACTAATCAAAATAGTTCAAAAACTAAAATCCCAAAAAAAAAAGATTGTCACAACCAATGGTGTTTTTGATATTTTGCATTTAGGTCATATAAAATATCTTGAAAAGACAAAAAGTTTTGGGGATATCCTCATAGTAGGTATCAACTCAGATTCTTCAGTAAAAAAAAATAAAGGGGACAAAAGGCCAATAAACGATCAAAAATCAAGAGTACAGGTTTTAGCTGCACTTAGCAGTGTTGATTATGTGTTTATTTTCTACGAAAAAGATCCAAGAAAGTGGATATCAAAGATCAAACCAGATATCCATGTTAAGGCAGGAGATTACCAGCTCAGTCAAATAATAGAAAAAGAAATTGTTGAGAAAAATGGGGGTAAGGTTGTTATAGTCCCAATGATCAGGGGTTTTTCTACAACAAACATCATAAATAAGATTATGGAGATTTATAAACGCCCACATTCGACAGGATGTAATACAATACCAATAATTTAATCCAGTAACAGCGTCGTCTATCTTAATTTAGTCTAGAATTTTTCTACATTAGTCTATAATTGCACTTATTTTATCTTATTAACC
>CAZIEE010000065.1:0-6824 GCA_964538135.1 uncultured Methanosarcinales archaeon | reverse complement strand
AGATTTTATTGACTAAAAAAAATCAAGGTGTAGTCAGGAGCTTAATACATACGATTTATCGAAGCATTTAAATGGCAACCAAATAAGGGAACGAGATTTCTAATTTTAGATAGAAAGACAGGAAAATTGAAAGGTAGTTATGTCACGGAAGCATTTTTTGCGTTCCATCATATCAATGCTTTTGAAGAAAATGATAAGGTTATTGTTGATATTGTTGCCTATCCCAATACTGATATAATCAAATCACTTTATCTCGATGTCTTGCGGGGAGAAATCAATAAAAATATTGTTTCTTTGGGCGAGTTTAGACGTTATCATATTTCTCTCACTGATTCTTCGGTCAAATGTGAGGTTATTTTTAAAGATCCTATTGAACTTCCCAGAATTAATTATGCCTTATCAAACACCAAAAATTATCGTTTTGTTTATAGTATCGGTTCTGATAAAAACAATCCAAATAATTTTTCTGATCGATTAGTAAAAATTGATATTCAAAATAAGACTTCCAGAATTTGGAAAGAAGAGGAGTGTTATCCTGGAGAGCCAGTTTTTATAGCTTCTCCCAATGCGACCAAAGAAGATGATGGTGTTATAGTTTCAGTCATTTTGAATGCACAAAAAGGAAATTCGTTTTTGCTAGTTTTGGACGCTAGTTCTCTTACCGAATTAGCTAGGGCGGAAGTCCCACACCATATTCCTTTTGGATTTCATGGACAGTTTTATAATCTCAAATATTTTCCAAAGGCTCATATCAAAAAGATGAAAATCAAAAATTGGTGATACCATTACTCAAGAACTACAAAACTGAGGAGATACTTAAACTGCGGTGTTGAATAATTAGTGTCTTTTATCAGGTAATCTAATTATCATCAGATTAAGCCTAAATTTCCTAAGTATATTCTTAATCTGCATCTCATCTTTTCTGTTCACCACCATAACTGATTTATCTATCTTCTCATGCTTAAATTTAGAAAGAAGTCCACTCTTATCATAAGTATAATTGCCATGATTTGACTTGTCAATATATCCAAATAAACTCCTGATAATATGTGTTTTCTCAATCTTGCCATTAGTTTGTGGATGATGTACCCGTCCTAAAATATGCTTAATATTTTGCGAATTGCAAAATAAAGTAAAGGTTCCTTTATTGCCTCTTGCAGGCGTAAACTGTGTCCCATTATCTGTTAATACGCCTTCCGGTCTGCCATATTTCGATATGGCGTTGCTGAAAGCGATGACACTACTTTCGGTAGTAGCATGTGCAAAATATTCGGCGTGGATTAGCACGCGGGAGCAGTCATCAATGAAAGCAATAATATGCTGCCTTGTGAATGGGCATTCTGCCCAATCGGTGTGCCACAGCTCATTGGGCTTTTGCCTTTCGTACTTTACAAACTTTATTTGGCTAGGCCTGTCTCTTTTATTTAGCTTAAAACCTTTATCGTTGAATACGTGTGGGACAGAAAAGAGAAGATAGGATTGATACTGCAAATACCCTCACCACGCTATGGCATAATCTTTACTGGTTAGGATGATGTTTTTCTGTCCCACACTCTAAGTTATGATAGAATTTATATATATGCTAAATTTAATTTGTAATATAAAAAAAATAATGTTGGGACAAACTCCTCCTTAATACTATGTCCAAAATTGCAATAGATGTTGTCTTGCTCCCAGACGAGTACATGAACAATCAAGCTATTGAAGTGAGCAAGCGTCAATCGGGAAAATTTAACGATAAAATCGTGCTACATAAAGATAATTGCTTACCACACATTTCTTTAGCAATGGGCGCAATTGAATCAAGTGACTTACCAGAAGTAAATAAGATTTTACAAGAAATAGCTTCTCATTTTAGTACATTCAAACTTACAGCTGATAGTTATCGTGGTAACAAAATCCCTTCTGGTGAGATTGTTTCTCAGTTCACCTTAGAAAAAACTTCTGAATTGCAATCACTACATAATATGGTAATGAACAAACTCAAACCATTTTTATCATATGATGTTTCAGTTAACATGATTTTTTCTCCTCCGACTGTTGAAGAGATTACACTTTACTGGATTAGAAACTATGCAGAAAAATCAAGTTTTGAAAAATTCCAACCCCATATAACAGTTGGATTCGGTAAAGTAGATGATGTAAATGCACCTATTACTTTTACAGCTTCGACACTCGCTCTTTGTCACCTTGGAAATTATTGTACCTGTCGCAAAATTTTGTTTTCTACGTGATGTATCGCATTCAATCATAGAAATATTTATATATCAACCTATAATAAATCACTACTGTAGGATACTCACACCAATAAAAAGAGTATAAACATAAACTACAAACTAAAACCATAAAATATAAACCATAAACTAAAGCTACAAAATGACCATGAAAAGAATAACTGTAAGAACTTATTTGAGATATCTGCTAATGTTAATCTTAATGGTTTTGTTAGCTGTGGATTCATTAGCTATGGGCCTTAAAATAGAGGGAATAAGTTTGGATGTAGAATATGATCAGGCACAGGTTTATAGGATAAAGAAAAGCAAATTCATAGATTCCCAAACAGGTTTAAACAACAATTCAAAAATAAATGCTGATGTACTTCCTGGTTCAAATATCACTTTTAAAGTTGGTTTGGTAAATACTTTTCAAGAAAAAAACGAGGACTTAAAGGATTTGATTGTAAGAATAACTATTGAAGATATAGATGATGGAACAGATCTGGAAGAAGAGAACTCAGAAGATTTTGAGTTAGAATCTAAAGATGAAAAAGATATTTATCTTAAACTTAAAATCCCCCTTAATGTCAATTCAGGAACCTACAATGTAATTATAGAGGCTGAAGGGGCTAAGAACAAAACAGTGCATAAAACAAAAATTAATTTAAAACTCCCAATTAAAAAACAGAGCCATGATATAAGAATAATTAGCTCATCTTTGGATCCAAGTATCGTTCAATGTGGTGAAAACAAAAACGTCAGGCTCTTAACAGAGATCATGAATTTTGGCTCGAACAATGAAGAAAATATTGTTTTGGAAGTTAAAGTACCTGATCTTAAAATTAAATCAGTGGATAAGGGTATATTTTTAGAATCTTCAGACGATGCTAGCAAAGAGGATAAAAGCTACACAAAATCCCTGACAATAGAAATCCCTGATTCATACAAATCTGGAACACACCCTGTCTCTGTAAATCTCTACTGGAAAGATTCAATATTGTTTGACAAAAAAAATCTTGAATTAATAGTAAAGGACTGCATTTCAACTTTAAAAGAGCAAACAGAACAACAATCTAACAAAACTGAACAAATACAAAAAGAGGTAATACAAGAAGGGGTAATACAAGAAGGGGTAATACAAAAAGAGATTGTAGTATCAACAAAAGAAGTATCAGTTTATGAATATTCTATTCTATCAGTAGCTGTTTTAGGTAGCATCATTATAATAATTCTAATAGGATTGATAGTTTTTGTATATCTTCATTCCTCAAACCCATAAGTTCTTGGGAAGAAAGGTTCTGGAACTGATATAAAGGTTCTTAGCTGCAAGTATTGTTTTATCTTGGATTGTATCCTGTTGATCTCTCTGTAAAGCTCCTTCTCTCTTTTTTCTATCTCTGCATGCATTATCCTCTTCTCGTAAATTGGTTTCATATATTTCAAAAACCAGTGATTTTCCCATTTATCCTCTTTGTAATCTGATTCAATTCTTGCTCTAAAAAATAACTCAATTTCTCCTTTTTGCACAGTTATTTTTTTACCTTGATGCATAGCCTCAACATTTTGTAAGTAAACAACATGAGCGTCTATATCGAGTAAATTTCTAAAATAACCACTGTATTTGCCTTCAGGAAATTTGTATGCCCTCCACCAAAACCACAGTTCCTTACCGCCAGTATGAATTCCTTTCTGGTACACATTTTCTGAATATAGTATTTCTACATCTGCATGATCCGAATCACCGTCTTTACCAAGCCAATTTTCTTCAAGCAGCAATTGATGTAGCATAATATATAAATTTTTTAGAGAAAAAACATCATTGTATTTTACTTTTAGTTCAGGAACAGAAGCAATAACTCCCATATTAAAATTAAATGAAAAAATGTGCTTATAAAGGTTTCTATAATAATCGGTCAAGTTGTTAAACGATTACACAATTTAGAAACATTTTTATTTACAGAGGAAAAACTTTGTTAATCAAAATTGAAAGGGTGATTTAATGATAAGAGTAGCAATTAATGGATTTGGAAGGATTGGAAGACTGGTTCTTAGGGCTGGGATAAATGATAAAGATATAGAATGGGTTGCTGTAAACGATCTTGGAGACTGCAAAACTTTAGCCCATCTTTTCAAGTATGATTCTGTTCATAGAAAATATCATGGGAAAGTTGAATATGACAACAACTCATTAATAATAGATGGGAAAAAAATTAAGGTATCATCAATATCAGAAGTAAGCAAATTACCCTGGAAAGATCTGGGAGTAGATGTGGTTGTTGAAAGTACAGGAAGATTTACTGATAGGGCAAGTGCAGAAAACCACTTAAAGGCAGGTGCTAAAAAAGTTCTGATAAGTGCTCCTGCCACTAATCCAGATATAACTATTGTAATGGGTGTAAACGAAAAAATGTATGATAAAAATAAGCACAATATAATATCAAATGCTTCTTGCACAACAAACTGTCTTGCCCCTCTTGTAAAGATACTTCACAATAATTTTGGTGTTAAAAGAGGATTTATGACAACAATACACGCCTATACTTCTGATCAAAGGCTGGTGGATGCCTCTCATAAGGATTTGAGAAGAGCAAGGCATGCAGCATTGTCAATAATCCCAACAACAACTGGTGCTGCCAAGGCAGTTGGTGAGGTGATACCAGAACTTAAAGGCAAAATTGATGGACTTGCATTTAGAGTTCCAATAGCTTGTGGTTCTGTAACAGATTTTGTATGTGAATTAAATAAAAGTGTAACTAAAGATGAAATCAACAAAGCATTTAACGATGCAGAAAAAAATCTGAAAGGTATTTTAACTTATTCAAAAGAACCTCTTGTTTCAGTTGATATAATAACAGATCCAAGCTCCTCAATTTTTGATTCTGAACTTACAAATGTAATAGAAGGCAACTTTGTAAAGGTCATTTCATGGTATGATAATGAATGGGGTTTCAGCAAGAGAATGGTTGACGTGATTAAGTTGATAGGGAGTTGATAGCAATAACTCAAGAAAGAATTAGGGAGATTTAATACTTTTTTAAATAATCTATTTTTAATTCTTCTTTATCTTTTCTTTCTAATGGCACTGCACCACTTATTTCTACACCTTTGTATGGAACAATAACTTTTCCATTGACTTTAACTGCACTGTCAATTAACTTTGCTATTCCGTCATCATACATCATAACTGTTTTAGTATTTTTTATTTCATAACCCTCCCTTAAGTAACCATTAAACAATTCAATTGCTTTCTGTAATTCAACACCATACTGATATTGATTCGCTTTAGGGCCTTCTGGTGATTTGACAACCATATAGACCTGATCTGCAACTTGAGAAAACTCTTTGTTTGTCTTAGCACTGAGTGATGGCACATCAAACTTTGGTGTTAGAGCTTTAAATCCGTAATTTTCTAATTTTCCCAGTTCACCTTCTGGAGCATCAAAAACCGTTAATTTTTTTCTACCACCAACATGTTCTAAAGACAATCTCCAAATCAATTTCTCTAAAGGTTCTTTTTCTCCATTTCTTTTTACTACATTAGTCCTTGAAAAATCTTCATTTTTTAGTTTTAAAGTTGTAGGAATATAAAACATTTTAACATAGGGTTCACCATCTTCAAATTTCGCTCCATCAATAACATCAAAACCAACTCCCCTATAACCATGTACATATCTCTTGTCATCAACTTCTGCAATAACATGAGTATAAAATTTTTCATTAGGATCTTGCAGTACACTCATTGCATCAGAAGGTGAAAGTCTTTGATGTTGCTTTAGATAAGAATGTTGTTGTACATAATGCCCTTTCATTAAATGATCCATAACAGTCATTGAACCTACTTTTGGGCCTTTTAGCTTATCTCCTGTATTCGCATCAGAAAGGACTGTAACTGTAAGTGCTCCTAAATCTTTACCATTAGAATCTTGTAAATGCCACCCTTCTTCTTTACCAATATAAAGATTATTGAGTTTATTTTGCCCTAAACCATGGTCGTAGGTTGGTGTATAATCCCCTCTATTGCCTACTTTATGTCCTAATCCTCTTCTGTACTTATGATGTTGTTTTTCTCTTTCTTTAGGTAATAACATTCCACCTGTTGCCATTTTCTACTTTTCACCCTTTAATTAGTATAGATAATATAACTACTATATAAATCTTTCTATTTTATTTATTAATCAATAATAACAATTAATTTAATCCAAAAAGGGGTACAATATAAGCCATATAGCATTACCTATAACCAAAAACACACCAGCATAGAATATATGTACTTCACTCTTTAAGTAAGGTACAAAAAGGGATGTTATATGAGGGATGTTCCATCCGCTAAAATATGATATTGCAGTCAGTGCTATCCCTAAATCAACTAAGCTGTGCAATAATGAAAAAACTATAAAGCCAAAATGGGTTGTCAAGTCTCTTAGTTCATTAACTATATCGAGCAATATGAAGGGGGTATAAATAATAAACGCAATAACATAAAGCACATTGCTTAATTTTAAAGAGAAAAACCTACCAGTCAATCCTATAAGCAATAATCCGCATACTATACCAATTATTGTGTCTTCTGCTGCAAATGTTAATTTCATGTTAATTTCATGTTAATTT
>CAZIEE010000064.1:0-7206 GCA_964538135.1 uncultured Methanosarcinales archaeon | reverse complement strand
AAAACGAGACAATCAAAAACGCACTTGGCGAGCACATTCTTGAGCACTTCATTGAGGCGAAAGAAATCGAATGGGATATGTTCCGCACACAAGTTCACCCTTGGGAGCGCGAGCAATACATGTCAATGTATTAATAAGCTGAACCCCTTGAGCCGTGTGGCTTCAAGGGGTTTTTCTTTATTTTAAAATGTGGGGGAAACACATGAAAAAAGGGCGCGGAAAACCCCGCACCCACAAAACACCCACAAGATGTCATTTCTTTTGAAAAAGCCTTTCGGAATATTCCTCGTATCTTTGCAAATTCCCTTGTTCCAGCTTTTTTGAAACGTGGGCATACACATCTGCTGTGATACCCATACTCTCATGGCCGAGACGTTCCTGTACATACTTCATATCAGCGCCGGATTCCAGCAAAAGGACCGCGTGAGTATGACGCAACGAATGGATAGAAAGCTGGGGGAGGCCTGCTTTTTTCAGTATGCGGGCAAAGGAGTTAAATAGAGTAGACTTAGGCATAGTGTTGCCATCATTACGGCATAGAACAAGGTTTAAATCATGATGATAAATATCTTTTAAAGCCAACTTATTTTGATTCTGGTATTTTAAATGAAACTGAAGAGCATTGGCTAAAGACTGGCTAATCGTGATGATTCGTTTTGATTTATGCGTTTTTGTATCTCCAAATAATTCTTCAGCTTCTTTTGGATCAAAGTCCAGTGTTTTATTAATAGAAATAGTTTTTCCTTTTAAATCAATATCTGTCCATTGGAGGGCAGCGGCTTCTCCTTTACGCATCCCCGTTTCAATAAGCACCATAAAAAAGAGCCAGTAAAGATAGTTGTCCTGGTAGGCAGTCTGTAAAAAGGCTGGAATATCAGCGGAATCGATGAACTGGATTTCTTTTTGCTTTTCCGTACCTTTAATGGTTGCTCCCAAGCAGGGGTTTCTTTGTAAAATGCCCAGAATAACTGCTTTACTCATGGCGTTATACATTGTTCCATGTGCAATCTCTACAGTTCATTTGCTGTAGCCTTTATCAGTCAGGTGATTTAAAAACTTTTGATACATAATCGGCTTTAAATCTTTTAATAAGAGGCCTTGAAAATATGGAATAATATGATTTTTGATATTCCTTTCATGTACGAGATACGTATTTTTACGGACGGAGCCTTTTTTGTATTCCGCCAACCAGTTAGTTAAGAATGATTCAAGAGTGTACATTTTTTCATTGACTTCAAAGCCTTCCAAAATTCTTTTTTCCTCTTCAGCAGCAGCAATTTGGGCCTCAATTGATGATGTAAAACCTCTTTTTGATTTTTCTTTATATTCATGCGTTATAGGATCTTTATAGCGAATCCGGTATTCGTAATAAGCTTTTTTTTCACCGCTTTTTTTATACTTGCGGATACTAGCCATTTGTATGCTCCTTTCTATCTTTATTTGATCGTATAGATAATAATGTACTTTTCCTAGACAACTGTAAGTACAATATTGGCTCGTCTTCACGGGAAAAGGAAGATTTATGATTGAGGCTGTACTTAATCATCACAGGAACTAATGTTCATTAAATGATGTAAGGGGAGGCGTATGGTAGTTTATCAGTATAATACGTCAAAGTGGGTTTTGACACATTGAATGCTAAGTTTTTGGGCGGTTTAAATAAGAGTTGTGGGTTTAAAACTAGGCGTTTCTAATTTTTGGAATATGAAAGAAGAAACTCAGAAATAATAATGGGGGAGTGATTCTATGTAGTTGAAATAATGCAAGAGATAGCAGGGATCATGAGCAGGTCTCTGTAACTTATATATGGTAAATTAGATCTATTTATGAGAAAATTACAAAGAAAAGTAAAAAAAGTAATTTTGATAGGAGTGCACATTTTGGCAAATGCAATCAATGCTCGTATATTAGGGGATGAATACCAAGCTCTTTTCTTTTGGTTAAAAGCATGTGAGATGATTTTTGATTATTCAAAAATATCTTCAATATCCTTTGAAGATACAGAAGTTAAGTCTCTCGATGATATAGTTATTAAATATAAAGTGCCTATTAAGGATCGGCATGGTGAAAAAATCCATAAAGAATACTATCAAGTTAAATATCATGTTGATTATAGAGATCACATTACTTTAGACAAATTATTAAATCCTAAATTTATTAATGCAACTAAGAACTCTTTTTTGCAAAAAGTTAGAGATGCATCTGAAGTGTTAAATAAGGAGCATGAATTAGGTAGTGCAATTTTAGTTACCCCATGGTCAATACACCCAGATGATGAATTGGCTAAATTAAAGATAATTGATGTAGAGGGGGGTTACTTTAAACTAAAAAATCTTTTTGATGGGAAAGAGCGTTCCAATGCCTCAAAATTACGAGAAAAGCTAAAGGGCCACCTTGAATTAAATGAAGATAATGAACTGGAACGTATATTAAGACCTATTAAGATATGGAGCAACTTTTTTTCTATAGATATGTTAATCAAAACTCTAAATTTAAATTTAGTAGCAGCCGGGCTTAAACCTATTGATGCAACACAACGCGTCAACCCCTACGTAAGTTTAATCCAACGATTATTCCAAGAAGGTCAATTGGAATTTGATAAGGAAAGTCTTTTGGAAATTTGTAAGGAAGAAGGATTGTGGGTAGGGAGCAATGTTATGCTTTCTGAAGAGTTACCAATTGGCGTAAGAAGTTTTCTTAGAAGAGCAGAGAATATGGAAAATGAAACTTCACATATGGTCTGTCTTACAGACTACTTTAAAGGACGTTACTTGGCCTCCGATTATGACTGGAATAACGATATACGAGAATCCATCGAGGGTTTTGTGAATCAATTTTTAGAAGAAGGACGTTCTTATTGTATACATTTAGACACTCATGGTAGCGCTGCATTTACAATTGGTCATTTCCTTGATCCTAAATCTGGAGTTAGTGCCGTCCCTATTCAAAAAGGTTTAAAAGGAAGAAGTATATGGCGACCGGATTTCACCGTACCTAAGGAACAATATTCTATGTGGAATGTGGATCATCAGTTAATTAGCCAAGATGGTAATAATATTGTTGTTGTAATAGAAATGACGCATTCAGCATTAGAAGATGTAAAGAGCTACATTGAAGATAATCATTTATCAGTAAAGTCTTTAATTAGGTTCTATTTTAATAATGGGACAAGTTATAACGTTATTCAAGATGGAATACATGCTATGCACTTGGCTAATGAAGTAGCAAAGGTTTTAAACGTTTTAGAGAAAAAAGATCGAGTTAAGCATTATCATTTCTTTGGGTCGGGACCGAATGGGTTTTGGTTCTTTTTAGGTCAGCTATCCAAAAGTTTCGGTGATCTTACTTTGTATGAATTCGATTTTGAGCGTACAAAAGAGTACTCACCTACAATTCACTTGCCATAAAAATCATCAACGGGGGTATTTTTAATATGGAAGTTAAAACATTTTTTTCAGATTTTTTAAAAGACATTAGATTGACTGGAAACCAAGTGAATGACCTGAAAACGGGCCATACGACACTTCGCAAAAGACTGTTAGAAGACGAAGAAATCTCGCCTATTATAGTAAATACTTTTTTACAAGGTAGTTATCGAAGAGCAACTGCTGTTAGACCTAAAAACAACAGCAAGTCTGATGTTGATGTGATTGTTGTAACAAATTTGGATGCTGAGAAATATGGACCGCAAGAAGCGCTTGACTTACTTATTCCATTTTTAGATAAACACTATAGTGGCAAGTACAAAATGCAAGGTAGATCGATCGGAATTGAACTTAGTTATGTTGAATTAGATTTGGTAATTACATCAGCTCCTTCAGAAACTCAAAAAGACCTTTTAGAATCTGAAAGCGTGTCTATCTCTGAATCCTTAGAGGAGTTAAACCATTGGACACTTTCAAAATCTTGGACTTTTTCAAGTGACCAGTCTCAAGAAGTCCCTTCTTGGAAAAGTGAACCGCTTTTAATTCCTGACCGTGAGGCAGGGAATTGGGGGCCGACGGATCCATTGGCTCAAATTAAATGGACTTGGGAGAAAAATGCTACTTGTAATGGGCATTATGTCAATGTTGTTAAAGTCTTAAAGTGGTGGAAAAAACTAAACCCTACCCCAAAATATCCAAAAGGTTATCCATTAGAACATTTAATAGGTGATTGTTGTCCAGATAATATATCATCTGTTGCTCAAGGAGTCACTTTAACATTAGAAAGTATTGTTTCAAAGTACCCTTCAAAACCAGAATTAAAGGATCATGGTGTGCCAGAACATGATGTCTTCAAACGTATTACTGAAGAAGAATACCAAGAATTTTATAATCTAGTGTCTCAAGCTGCTTTATTAGCTAGAAGTGCTCTTGACTGTGAGGATAAGCTAGAATCTATAAATTTGTGGAGAGAATTATTTGGATCTAAATTTCCAGAGCCACCAGCCGGATTAACAAAGTCAGAAAACAGTGCCTTTACTCCTAGGATTGAACCAACAACCTCAGTTTCTGGCGGGAGATTTGGATGAAAACTGATAAATTTCCAAGTGAGTCATTATTAAAAGGACGCAGGGCAACAGAGTTTGTAAAAGAAATAACTCTAATAGAAGACTTACAATGGAATGAATCCATAAAAAAATGGATTCTCCATTGTTCTCTTTTTTCAGACAAAATAGACAAGGCTGTTCTACCTCAAAAAACAGAATGGTATATTCTAATTGATGATGAATATCCAAGAGGTAATATTGGTTTCTTCCCTGCGAAAATCAATAGTTTTACTCAAACCTTTCCACACCAGTTATATAATGGTGAAGGAAAGAAAGGATATCCATGGCGTGATGGTTTATTATGTCTTGATGCAAATATAAGATCACTTGGTTTATTCATTGAAAATATTGAACCGTTCGAAGAGGATGCACGTTTAGTTTGGTATGTAGAGAGAGCACTACAATGGTTAATTGCTGCTTCTTTAGATAAGCTTACAACCGAAGATGAACCATTTGAGTTAGTTGACTTTCCTGAATCTTCGGCATTAAAGGTAGGCTTTTTAGAAAATCACCAAACATTTAAGTATTGGAGTAATGTGGATACCAAGTTTGGTATTGTTCAACTCTCTATGATTCTTCCCGGTACCTTTTTGGTAAGAGAATTCAAAAAAAGCAATGGACATTCTCTTAGAGAGATTAAATGGGGAAAATATGCTTCCCAATTTAAAAACAACGAAAGGATTTTAGGTTCATGGATCCTTTTAGATGAAGTGCCATATTTGAAACCATGGCAGGCACCTTCAACTTGGGCGGAGCTAGACCAAATTTGTTGTGAACAAGGCATTAATTTATTGGAAAGAGTAAAATATTTAAAGAAAAAACAAAATCATCGTGGTAAGATCGCTCATATACTTTTGATCGGATTTCCTGTGAAAAACAAATCAAATGATGAAAATTCAGAAATATTCTGGAAGGGCATTGAATTACCTATCCTGTTTAAACCTGAATTAGTTATCAAGCGGGTTCAGCTAAAGGGTATTTCGGTCAGGCCTAATGAGCAGGCACACTATATAAACAAATATCAAAAAATCAGTTGGATGTACTCGTTTAATTGGTCTAAAGACGCAATCATGAGCCGTGGGATTCAACCTAAAACAATAACTTCGTCTAAAATTTTACAGATTGGAGCAGGCTCTCTAGGATCTTCGATTGGTGAACTTTTGGTAAGAAGTGGGGTGGAGAAATTAGGTGTTATTGATTTTGATTCACTTGAGATGGGAAACCTTACTCGACACAATCTTTTACTTAGTGATTTAGGAAAAAGTAAAGCCAAAGCCTTGGTGCATAGGCTCAACCAATCTTCTCTGCACGGCAAGGCTATTTCATTTCATGGGTCTATACAAACTAACCTAAAGAATAATATAAAAGAATTAGAGAAATATAATGTGATCTTAGACTGTACCGGTGAAGATGAAGTTTTAACTTGTTTGAAAAATTATCAGTGGTCAACTCCAAAAAGATTTATTTCTATTTCTTTAGGGTTTGGTGGAAAGCGCTTGTTCATTTTTGCTTGCACAGGCTTGAGCTTTCAAAATGAAGTTTTTAAAAAAATGATTGATCCTTGGTTAAGAAAAGAGCGGAGTGAGAACAAGGACGAAATATTTCCAAGAGAAGGATTAGGATGTTGGCATCCATTATTCCCAGCTAGAATTGATGATGTGTGGCTTATGGCATCAATAGCTGTTAAGAAACTTAAGTTAATATATGAAAAGCAAGATGTAGCTTTTCTTAGTGTTTATGAACAAAAAATGAATGATGGCCATTTTGAGGGATTAAAGTTAGTTGAGGAAGAGGTATTCAATGGATAAACTAATTTTTAAAGATAGAAAGAGGTTATTTAAAATTGGTATATCCGAAGATTTAATAAATGAATTATACAAAATATGCGAAATCTCCTTACCGAATGAAACAGGCGGTATTTTAATTGGAAACTATACTGAAGATTGTACCCTGGCGATAATTTCTCAAATACTACCACCGCCACCTGATTCAAAAAGTGGTCCAACATGGTTTTTTAGAGGAATAGAAGGGGTTAAAAATAAATTAGATGTCTTATGGAAGGAAAAAAAACAGTTCTATATTGGCGAATGGCACTATCATCCTAACAGTAGCTCGGAATTAAGTTATCAGGATATCAAACAAATGGTTTCTATTTCAAACGAAGAATCATATAAATGTCCTGAACCAATTTTAATGATAATAGGTGGAAATTCTTTGTTATGGGAAAACAGTGTTTATGTATTTCCAAAAGGCAAGGAATTTATTCGTTTAGAGAATGAAGCGAAAATTTGAGGCGTTTTTAATATAGTTTATTATAGAAAAAGCTGTAACTGCAGATAACAAAATAAGAATTGAGAGGAATGCATTAGACCTTGTAAGACCAGCAGGTATCAAAATTGAGACAAGTCGGCCGCTTATGTGCAATCATGGTAGCAAGCAAAAAATTTGGCTATCAGCTTTGGGATTAATTCTTCAAAGGGATGAGAGGCTGGCACGAATACATATGCTACAGAAATAAAGAGAAGCGCAGATGTGCATGTTTCCTGTTTTTTGAACGGACAGGACCGAAGTGTTGTAAATCCGCTAAAAAAGGTATATCTTTTCCTTCTTGGTCTGGTCGATGATTACGGCCAATGAAATGTACCACCATTGACATTATTTTTACCGCAAAATGA
>CAZIEE010000063.1:0-7317 GCA_964538135.1 uncultured Methanosarcinales archaeon | reverse complement strand
GGGATTGAATCCCTATAAAGAATTAAGAGCTATTCTCTAGAGCTTAATACATACGATTTTTATTCTTTTATTAGAATACTTGCTCAATGAACTTTATCTAGTAGGCATATCAACAAAATTATACGGTGCAGTAGGCCCTGAAATTCTTATTTTTAATTTATCAGTAAATTGTTTATCAAAATTATTTATTTCTTCATAAAAAGTCTTAATTTTTTCTTTATGTATTAAAAATGAGGCGCTCATTATCATATCCTCTGTAATTTGCTCTTCCAATACTGTATCATCTGCTATTGGTCTGATTTTTTCATTCAGTTCTGTAGCAATTTGCCTGGATTTTCCAATTAATTCGTTGTCATTATTAACTTCTAACATTAATTTTTCAACGTCTAAAAAAACCTTAACATCAAACTCTAATTTATTTCTTATTTTTAGAATATTTCTTTTAAATGGAAGATATGCAGAATACATTAATTTCATAAGGTCATTTTTTGTTTTAAGTATGGTACAGAATCTCATAGGAGCTATTGTTAAATTTTCCTTTAAAATTTCCTGAATCACTTTTTCATGAGCCAAAGTATTTTCTTCAGTAGGGTCGTACTCTACAAAAGGTGTACTAGAAACAACAGCAGTTATATCCTTAAAAGGAACACAGTAGACTTGGTTGTCATTGCTAATTCCTTCGACATTAAGCATTTTATTAATTCTGCCGTCAATAATACCATAAATATAGACTGAGCTATGTTCTTCATACTGCATATACTTTCTTCCTCAAAGCTTATTTAAATATTTTTTGTAATAGCAACAACAATCTTTAAATACTAACATTTATTGGATTAGCATATGAGTGAGTCTATAGCTATAAGTTCTGGAAAAGGAGGTGTTGGCAAGACAAGCATTGCAGTAAATATAGGCGCTGCACTTTCAGAACTTGGTAGGAAAGTTGCTATTGTTGATGGCTCATTAACAACCCCGGATATTTCATTGCATTTGGGAATTCCTTTTCATGTTCGCAGTATAAAACACATACTAAATGAAGGATCTAACATAGAAGAGATAAAAGAAGTTGTTTTCCATCACAAGTCTGGACTCAAAGTTATTCCTGGGCATATACATAATATAGATAAAAATGAGTCAGAAGATTTTCATGAAAAGAAATTTGAAGAATTATTAGGAAAATTAAAAGAAGAGTATGATTTTGTTCTGGTGGATTGTGCTCCCGGCTTAGGCAGAGAAGCTGTCTCAGCAATTAAGAGCTGCAATAAAATGTTAGTTGTTGCAAATCCTGAATTAACATCTGTTGTTAATTCCTCAAAAGCAATTCAAATTGCCAAAGGCTTGAATGTAGAGCCTATAGGTGTTATACTTAATAGGGTAGGAAGATTTGAGCAAGAACTAAAAGAAGAGGATATGGAATCATTATTTCATGGATTTCCTGTTATTTCCAGAATTCCTGAGGACAAGAAAATACCAATATCAGCAAGAAATTCAGAAACCATTATTGAGCATTTTCCCAAGTGCCGTGTCAGCAGAGAAATAAGGAACATTGCCCTTCATTTATGCGGAGAAAAGCAAGTTATAACTAAAAAACCAGCGTCATCACAGGTCACTGAGAATATAGATCACAGAATTCAAAATCGAAGCAGAGTCGACGGCAACCTTGAAGAGATTTTCACCGAAGCCCCACCAGAACATACATTTAAACTAAGAAACGGCCAGGAAATAAAAACATTGAAAGAACTGGCAGGCGCTCTGATAAGAATGGATGATGAAACCTTTAATCACCATGTTAATTTAAATGATAACCATTTTGCGAATTGGGTTAAAGATATATTCAAAAATAATGAACTAGCGGAAAAAATAAGGGTGCAATCAACAAGAGATGAACTTCAAAAGCTAATAAAGTAGCTAATAAGATTATTTTTCCACAACCTTTTTTATTAGATTATAAATGAAAGTGTTACAGTTTTTGTATCACTTTGAGCAAAAAGTGTTACAGTTTTTGTATCACTACGAAAGATTTAAATATAAGCCAGCTTTTACCATTAATTCTTATAAAAGGTACTACAATAATATAGTAGTAGAAGGAAAAAGAGTGGAACGCGATAAAATCTATTATGTGTTGTTTGAACAGCAGAAAGACTTTAAAGATGAAAAACTGAAGATTATCCCCAGAGAACTTACTCCAAAAATTATTTCTTTTCTCCCTCTCAAACTGCCTGTAGTGATTACCGGTGTCAGAAGATCAGGTAAATCTACGCTTCTTAAGATTCTCACCCAAGAGCTTAAATTAGAGGAAAAGAATTTTCTTTATGTTAATTTCAGCGATGAAAGACTAATTAGCTTTACTCCAAATGATTTCCAAAAGATTATGGATTTTCTGGAAGAGCAAAACTATCAGAAAAATTGCTATTTCTTAATTGATGAAATTCAAGAAGTTGACAATTGGGAAAAATGGATAGAGCGCATCAGAGAAAAACATCCAATTATCATTACTGGATCAAATTCTAAGCTGTTAAGCAAAGAGATTTCCACTATACTCACTGGCAGGAGCATCAATACCTGCCTTTACCCGTTTAGTTTTAGAGAATTTCTAAAAGCTAAGATGATTCTTTCGGATAATACCAACTTGGATTTAAAAATTCAGTCAAAAATAAGAGCCTCATTTTCTCATTACATAGAATTTGGAGGAGTACCTAAAGCAGTTATTGATGAAAATGAGACTATTTTGACAGAGTTATATGAGAATATTGTGTATCGAGACATCATTAAGAGGTTCACCTATCGTTTGGAAAAGCCCATCAAAGAGATTTCTAATTTTTTGTTAGCCAATACATCTAAAGAGTTAAGTATCAGGAAAGTTTCAGAAACTGCGGTAATAACTAATTTAATGACCACAAAATCTATTCTGGACACTTTTGAAAAAGCTTTTTTCTTCTTCTTCATTCATAGATTTGATTATTCCCTCCGCAAGCAGGTTCAAAGCCCTCGTAAAGTATATTGTGTTGATAACGGCTTCATCACCAAATCCGGATTTAGGTTTTCTGAAGATAAAGGAAAATTGCTGGAAAATCTGGTTTTTATTGAATTAAAAAGAAAAAATCAGGAAGTATATTATTTCTCTGGAGCAAAAGAATGTGATTTCATCGTTAAACTGAAAACAAAAATAATGAGTGCCATCCAGGTCTGCTATCTTTTAAATGAAAACAATCGTGACCGGGAAATTGATGGCCTCATAGAAGCTATGGCTACATTTAATCTTAAAAAGGGGATGATTTTAACTTTTGACCAGGAACAAGAAATAAAGCATAATGGGGCAATTATAATTGTTAAGCCGGTTTGGAAATGGCTGCTTGATGAGTAACCTGAGAAGAGCCTTGCGTGGATATTAAGATATTAACCATTCAACCTGTTGAAGTAGAACAATCTTCTCCTGTTATGTAATATGATTCTAGCTGTTACTTGACTTAATTTTGCAGTTACTCTTCTTTTTGTTATTAGACCATATCGTGTTTTAAAGATACATAGATTTCCACGCAAGGCCCCCTGAGAAGGAAACATTTATAAATAGTTTCCTCCTATGTAATACTATGATAACTAAAGATAAGTGGGTGGAAATAATAAAAGATTTTCATGAGAAAGCATTGCCCGATTTGATAGAGAGGAATCTAAACATTCCACTAGAATCCCCTATAAAAAGAGCTGTTTCTATAATTGGTCCCAGGCGCGCCGGAAAAACATATGCAATGTATCAAGTAATAAAAAGTCTTTTGAAGAACGGTTTTGAAGTTACTCAAACAGTTTACATAAATTTCGAAAAGACAGATATGGAAGGATGCGACAACAAAGACATGACAACCATGATTCAAACATTTTATGAGATTTACCCTGAAAATAGAAAGAAAAAAGTATGGTTATTTCTGGATGAAATTCAGAATGTTAAAAACTGGGAGAAATTTGTGAGAGAAGCAGTTGATGATGGCATTCAAGTTTTTATTTCTGGTTCTTCATCCAAGCTTCTAAGCAAAGAGATAGCAA
Organism: uncultured Methanosarcinales archaeon; assembly: GCA_964538135.1. Classification (GTDB taxonomy): domain Archaea; phylum Nanobdellota; class Nanobdellia; order Woesearchaeales; family GW2011-AR4. The sequence continues at coordinate 3,282 of CAZIEE010000063.1, read as the reverse complement.
CATCATTAAGGGGGAGGACTATAAGCTACACAATGTTGCCATTTTCCTTTTCAGAGTATTTATTGGCTGAAAAAATAGAGAATAAAAAATATTTTTCGTCTTCAGAAAAGTCTAGAATACTCAACTCTCTTAAAAAATATATGGAAAATGGAGGATATCCAGAAGCTGTTCTGTACAGCAAAGAAAGGGAGAAGATACTGATCGATATTCTCGAAACCACAATATATAGAGATGTAATAGAAAGGCATAAAATAAGAAACATAAAGCTACTCAAACTTCTTATAAAAGCCCTGATAAATTCTGCTGAAAGAGAATTTTCCGTTCACAAGTTTTACAATTTTATAAAATCAACTGGCATGAAGGCCAGCAAAAACGCCCTTTACAATTATCTTGACGCTTTAAACGATGTGTTTTTTGTTTTTCCTATAAGAAAATTTTCTTATTCTTACAAAGAAGTAGAACAATCGCTTCCTAAAATTTGTGTAGTTGACAATGGCATACTTTCAGCAAACGGTATAAATGATAATGGCAGGCTCATGGAGAATATTGTTTTTATAGAATTATTGAGAAGAGGAAAATCCATTCACTATTATAAATCGGTAAACAACAATGAAGTGGATTTTACCATTTTAGAAAACAGTAAACCAAAACAACTTTTACAGGTAGCATTTTCTGTTGATGATTTAATTACAAAAGAAAGGAAAGTAAAATCTTTATTAAAAGCCTCAAAGGAACTGAAGTGCAATAATCTTACAATAATAACCTGGGACAAAGAAGATTTGGAAAAAGCCCAAGGTAAAAAAATAATCTACATTCCATTGTGGAAATGGTTGTTATCGTAAATAAAAGCGATTAATTGCCTCTTCTATGCGAGCTTTTTTTTGTCCAGCTTATTAAATCTCCCTTGGCATTTAACTTGCTCTCATAAACCCCTATTATGTCATTCATGCTTTGCAAATCCTTGCCCGGCAAATATTCTTCTTCTACAATCTCAACAACAGCATTCCAATAATCAGCTTCTTTGGAGATAGAAACAGTGGCATTTGGCTTTTTATTTAGCGCTTCTGCTAATTTCTTTTTTGCAGTTTCAGAAGCTTGTTTAACATCCATATTGGGCTTTATTTCTTCCTTTTTAGGTTCCACTTTTTATAATTTTTTATTCCTTAATGCGTCTATTTTTGCTTCAAAATCCTGCATTTGTTTTAGCTTATTGGTATCTGTTTTTTTTTCTTGTAAAGGACTAAAACTTTGTGCGTCATAGTCGTAATCATTTTTTACAGACTCATAAGTCTCTTCCTCAACAAACTCTGGTTTTTCTTCAGCTTCAGTTTTATTGATAAAGACAGTATCATCTTCTTCTAAGCCAAGTAAATTAGCATCACCTGCATTTATAATTACCGCATCTTGAGGGCAGGTTTTAGCAGTAAGAGACATGGCTACTAATTTTCTATCAGCTATTTCTTTTTTAGTAGGTTTGATAATAACATCATCAACTAACCCTACACCTATCTTAATGGCATCATCCTCATTAATTTTGACAGTTCCTTTGCTTACTTTATTAGATATAATAATTCTGAATACGAATTTACTAATCCTAGCAAGTTCGCGAGCGTGCGCAGCCTTTAATTCTGCCTTGCCTATCTCTCTTGCAGCAGCAAATACTCCAAGAACATTGCCTTTGTCATCTTTATACAGAGAAGCATTGTACAGTACATTTATCAGTTTACCTGTTGTATTGCGGATTGTTAAGAGATAATCTCTTACTTCTCCCTTTTCAAATACCTCCTTATAGCTTGCTTTTGCTTTCTCTGACTCAGTAAAGTAATTAGAGAAATCAGTGCCTATTAGTTTTTCACGAGGCACGCCAGTAATTTTTATAGTAGCTTCATTTACATCAGTAATCTTTCCTTCAGGGCTTATTGTAACCAATGGGTCTAGGCTTGCTTCAATCAGGCTTCTTGCATATTCCGATGCTTTTTTTCGTCCTGTTATATCGTGATAAATATTAGCAAAACCGATAAGGTTGTTGTTTTCATCCTTTACAGCAGACGATGTTAAACTCACATCAATAAGATTGCCATCTTTTGTCTTTCTCTGTGTTTCATATTCCTCAATAGATTCACCTCTTAGCAGATTCTCTGTAGCCTCAGCAGATTCTTTTAGTTTTTCAGGTGGAACAATTAGTTCCATTGTTTTTCCAATAGCCTCTTTGGATGTATGGCCAAAAATTCTTTCAGCAGCAGGGTTCCATATTATGATTGCGCCTTCTACTGAGAGTCCAACAACTGCATCTAATGACGAGCGGATTATTGCAGTCTGAAATTTTTCAAGATAGCCAGCTTCTTCTGTTGTAGCCTTACCCATTTTTTCCTAAATAGGGAACTTAATTGAAATTTTACTTCAAATTTTCCGATTTCTTTATCGGGGATTTATGCTCCTTGCCCCTGCGGGCAGTCTCTTTTTGGTTAAGCTTTTTCTCTTCGAGAGAAAAAGGTTATTTAAGTTCCTGCTGGTTTAGCGATTAAGCCTAATCTCTGCATCTGTGTTGCATACTTTAGATAAGACTCTATGCCAGATATTACAATTCTTGCTTCCAATGTCATAAGCTCTATACCTACAAGGCTTACTTTTATCCATAGGTCAATCACCAATCCCTTGTCAAGAATTCTGTCAACAAGGTCCATAATGTTGACAACAGGCCTTTCCACAGCATATCCTTCTACTACCATCTTACACCTCCTTTTTTTAAAAAATTCAATTTTTCAATTTCTTTACTCGGGGCTTTACGCCCCTTGCCCCTGCGGGCAGTCTCTTTTTGGTTAAGCTTTTTCTCTTTGAGAGAAAAAGGTTAATTAGCATTTATGCTGATAATCTCATCGCATAAATTAGTTAATTCTTTTATAATTCTCTCAGTTGCCGCTCCTTTTGATATGCTAATCATCACTAAGTCTACGCCAAGATTTTTAAGGGTCTGAGTTAAAAATATCGAAAATCTTATTGTGCGCTGCAAAGAATTATAAAGCAAAATTGTAGTTACAGAATCCAAAAAAATGCATTTTTTTTCTGAAGTTAAGCTGGATAATAATTCATGCAATGCAACAGTTATTGAATCAATATTTAATGGCCCTGGAACATAAGTGCATTTTTTTGTTGATGTTTGATTTTCTCCATACATTTGGCTTATTGCATCAATATAAAATAGCTTATTTGTATCTACACCTTTGGATTTAAGGGCTTACCTCAAAATAAATTAGTAAACTTTATATACTACCATATCTATAA
>CAZIEE010000062.1:0-7376 GCA_964538135.1 uncultured Methanosarcinales archaeon | reverse complement strand
ACTTAATCTGAATCTTGGAAAGGCGGAGTTTAAAATTGGTGATGCCAAAAATATTTCTTTAGAAGATAACTCTATTGATGCTATTATAACTTCTCCACCCTATTCCTTTGCTATTGACTATGCAGAAAATGACAGGCCCCAATTAGAATATTTAGGGTATAATGTGCAAGAACTTAAAGACGAAATGATCGGTTTAAAAGGGAAAACCAAAAAAGAGAAACTTGACAATTATTTTGGGGATATGGATAGAGCTTTGTCCGAGATGGTACGGGTTTTAAAAGCTGGCAAATATGCAGTTGTTATAATCGGCTCAAATGATGTTCAAACAGGCGGAATCAGACTTGAGACTAAAGTTGAGGAAATGGCTTCAAAAATTGGATTTATGCTTGACCAAAAAATCGTAAAGCCTATTAAAGGGATACAAAATACAATGAGAGATGAGTTTATATTGTTTTTTAGAAAAGTATGAAGAAGGAAACTTTACGAAGAAAAATAATAAAAGTTTTAAAGGAGCAAGGATTTAAAATAAATCCTCATGTGAAACCAGCAGGACATAGTAAAACTACATATCGTCGGGTTCAGCAAAAAGCAAAGTTTGAGCAACTCTCTCTGCATAAAAAATTTTTAATAGATTCTATAAATAAAGTGAGGGGATACTGTAGAGATGGCAATGAAATTGCTCCTGAAAAAATTTCTTTAGAATTAAGAGAAGTTCAATCAGGTTCTTTTGAAGAAATCTTATTTAAATGGTGGAATTTTATCTGGTGGAGTATTCCTTATCAACGCTCATATGGTCGTCAGATGAGATTTATATTATGGGATACAACACATAATGCACCTTTTGGACTAATTTGCTTGCAAAGTCCTGTGTTAAAAATGTCTGTTCGTGATAAATCACTTGGGTTACCTGCTGATGAATTAGATATATGGGTTAATAGGTCAATGAACGCTCAACGAGTTGGAGCTTTGCCTCCTTATAACGAATTGTTGGGGGGGAAAATGGTTGCACTTGCGTTGACCTCTAACGAGATAAGAGAGGCTTACAAGAAAAAATATAAAAATTATATATCAGTCATTAAAGGTAGAAAATTAAAACCTGACCTTTTATTCATCACCACCACAAGTGCATTTGGAAGAAGCAGTTTATACAACCGTTTAAAATGCAATGGAGAAGTTGTAGCGGAATGTCTGGGATATACTCAAGGATCAGGCACATTTCATATCCCAGAGGAATTGTATGAAGAAATCCTTAAATTTCTCTCAAGCAAAGGTATTAATGTTGTTCGGGGTTACGGTCATGGTCCTTCAAGAAAGCTCCGACTTATTAGTCTTGGTCTTCATTATTTAGGACTGCCTTCTTTTGAATATCATGGGATTAAGAGAGAATTCTATTTATTCACTCTTGTCAAAAATTTGAGGGATGCCATCCAGAAAAGACAAAAACCTGTCTGGATTGACCGTCCTTTTGATAAGTTAGTTGATTATTGGAAAGAAAGATGGGCTATAGCAAGAGCAGAAAGAATGCCTGAATGGAAAGATTTTAAAGCGAAAAATTATTTTAAAAAGGCTGAAACAATGTTGAAACAATTTGGGGGCTGATAATATGGCTTCAAAAAATAAAAGAAGAATTGTTATGGATGAAGAGACTAAGAAATTACTTTCTTCTTCCGAAATAATACCCCGTGAAATACTTTTACGGGATCATAAATATCACCCTAAAGAGTTTATATCTTCTGAAGGCTTTAAATCTGTGGTTTGGAAAGGAGTCGATGAATATGGAGAACCAGTAGCAATTAAATTGGCTACTTATGAAGATTATATGGAACGCTCATTTCTTGAAGAAGCAAGCAGAGCTGCTAAACTAAGGGGCTATACACAGTTTGCTCGCTTTAATGACGCTGACCTTATTGAATTAGAATTATCTAAAGAGATAAAAAAGAAATTTGTATGTTTCATTGAAGAGTGGGTAGAAGGGCAAACGCTTAAGAATTTTGTCTTAAAAAATGAAATTACACCTTCATTTATAGTTAATTATGTTAAAGAAATGTGTAATGTTCTCAGTATATTACAAGAATTAAGATTTCGTCACGACGATCTGCACATTGGCAATGTAATGATTGCTTCCCCAAAGAAAGGGGTCCTCACAAAAGATTATACAGTCAAAGTAATTGACTTAGGTTCTTTAAAACCATACGATGCCCCCCTTACTAAAGATAAAGATGATCACGGAAGGTTTATAGAGCATTTGATATTTTTGTCTAATGCTATGCTTTTCAGTTCCGATTATCAAAGAAAACCTGTCTGTTTAATGCAACGAAGGTTTCGTAAAGAAATAGTTCCTTTGCTGAACTCCATGTTAGAAGAAGATAGACAAATTGCATTATTTGAGCCGTCAAAAATATTATTACAATTTGAAAATGCTTACACAAGAGCAAATTACCCATATAAAGATATTGAATTGAAACTTGAAGATCCTTTTGATTATATTGCGGCAGAACATATTGCGAATGACAGATTACTGGTAAAGTTATTTGCTGAATCGTGTCCATGGGCTAAAGAAGTTACAAGTCCCAACCCAATTTTATTAACAGGCCCAAGGGGATGTGGCAAATCTATGCTCTTTAGAATGTTGAGCCTGAAATCTCTTCTTTTTAAGTCTGCAGATGAGATAAAAAATTCTCAAACCATAGGGTTCTACATCTCTTGTAGTGCAGACTTGAGAAATCGTTTTGGCTGGATACCTTCTGAAACCGTAGCAAAAAGATTTCAAAATGAAATAATACATTATTTTAATCTCTTACTATCTTATGAAGTTATCCAAACACTATTCCTAATTTCTCAGAGAGAAGACAGAGAGACTTTATTTGGTTTTGGAAAGATACAAGAGAGCGAAATACACACATCTTTGATGGATAAGTTAAATATAAGAGATGAGCGAAGACTTCGCTTACAAGGTGTTACTCCTTTAGAACACCTTCTTGATATTATAGAATTCGAAATGAACCTTTGTTATAAACAATTTCTAAAAGGATTTAACCTTGAATCTACCACTTCCATATCTTTCCTCTCTGATTTTACAAAATCTATCAAAAGTAAGGTTGGATATTTTAAAGATAGGACAATAACATTTTTGCTTGATGACTTCTCCATCCATCGCGTCTCAGAGCCAGTTCAACAGCTTCTCAACCCTATTATCTGGGATAGACGGGATGAGCATATTTTCAAATTATCTGCTGAAAAATATGGTGCCGAGCGCATTTTTGAATTAAATAACGCGAGTTCACCTACTACGGATATAACACGAGAATTCCGCGAGATAGATTGCGGTCAATTTTATATAAACATTAGCGATAAAGACATGAAACAAGACCTTATAAATTTTGCTAAAGAAGTGTTAGACCATAGACTTGTTTTAGCAGGATACCCAGAAAAATCAAACACTCTTATCGGTCAGTCTGAATACAAAGATGGTAGCCTTGCTAACTTATTAAGAAATAAACCAAAAGGGCAAAGTCATTACCACGGTTTAGAAACTATTGCTCAAATTTGCTCTGGAGATGTTTCTACACTATTGGAGATATACCGTAGAATTTTTAGAGACGGTGGGGTCACCAGCGGAACAAAAAGTGTAGTGTCAAAACATATTCAACATTCTGCAATAGTGAGCATATCCAGAAATTTTTTAGAAATAATTAGGACTTACTATCCATTTGGTCCAGAAATGTATAAAATAATTGAAAATTTTGGGACGCTTTGCAGGAAAATTTTGGTTGATGGTTACATAATGAGTGATGGGCGTTTATGTGAGACCACAAGAATAGAAGTTGATCAAATACAAGGAAAACCTGAAGAAGATTGGACGCCCGAACAGGAAAAATTAATGAGGGAACTTGTTAGACGTGCTATTTTTATTGAAATGGAACCCGGGAGAGGACGTGCAACACTGGGTCCAACATTGCGTTGGCAATTACGAAGAGTATATTGTCCAGCATTTGGAACGGGATTAGGAAAGTCAACTGCAATTAAGTGGAGAACAAGTGACTTGAAGTATTTCCTTACTAATCCAAAGGAAAGTTGTGAAAATGAATTTAAGAAATGGGAAAAACCACCACATCCTGAATTGTTTGCCAATTTAGAACAGGAGGAATCTAATGGCAAGGATTAAAGAAATAGAACTTGTAGATATATTAGGTGATTTACCTGAAATAATCGCTTTAGACTGTGAAAAATGCGTATCAGGAGAAGATTATGATATTTTCTTTTGTGCATTAGGATTTGAAGATAGATTTTTAATTATCCCGGAACAACTTACAAAAGTTAAAGACTTCAAGTGCAAACAGGCATTTTATTTTGAATATTCTACAAATGTAGAAGATAATACAGTTAATAGACCAAGATTGTTATCTGCTTTTCAAAGATTTGCAGATTCTTGGGATTTTCTCCGATGTGATGAGGATGACTTTACAAAAAAATTAAGGGAATTATTGAGTCGAATAATTACATCCAAGCAAAAACCCAAAATAATATTTGATATTAGTGCCTGCTCTTCAAAGTTGATGCTTTCTGTAATGAAAGTATTACTTGAATTTGATATTTACCTCAGGATTGTATATTCAGAGGCAGCAACTTACCATCCTACCTTGGAGGAGTTTCAAGAAGGTCCCGAAAAGTGGACAACTGAAGAAGGTTTCGGCATTGCACAAGGTGTTGGAAAAGTAGTTCCGAGTCCTGAGCATACTGGTACGAGAAGAGAAAATCCAGACGTTGTTATAGCCTTTCCAACTTTTAAACCAGAGAGAACAAACGCTATTATAACATACATTGATGAATCACTATCAATAAGGCCTGAAAATAGGGTCGTATGGATCGTAGGAGATCCCCATATGGATGAAGAAACAAAAAGAAAGAGAAAAGATATAATGAGAAAGATTAATAAAATATCGGGGGAAGCCCCTTCCTATGAGGTGTGCACTTTTAACTACAAAAAGACTTTAGAGGCTTTAGACCAAATTTATAGAAATAAGAACTTAGATTGTCATATTAATATTTCAGCATTAGGTTCTAAAATGCAATCATTAGGTACATCCCTTTTCTGTTATATAAGACCTAATGTGTCTGTCTATCTTGCTACCCCTAAAAAATACAATCCCAGACAATATACAGAAGGTTGTAAAGCGACATGGCAGATTGATTTTGGCAATCTTGAAAATATCAGAGGTATGTTGGATAAAGTGGGACAATTCGAAATTGTTAATGGATGAAGAAATGGAAAATATAGAACAACCCTTTGCGGAATTGCCAGAAGCCCTTGTCGAGGAAATGCTCTCTGACAGTGGTTGGGGTGATTTGAATTATGGCTAAACCTCATTATCCATCATTAGAGGAAAAACTTGATACTGTAATCTCAAAAAACACCTTTTATTTCTACAATAAAGAGTTTGAAGAATACTATGAGGGACATATTTCTTCAATTGCTCAGAGTATTTTTCTTCTGAGAAATAAAATAGAAAGAGAAGAGCTAAAGGAGTCTGTATTGTTTGAACATATTACAGAGGTTGAGAACGGGCTTGATGCAATTTTGACTGTGACTGGATTTTCAAAAGAAAGTTTACAAAGGTTAGTAACATTCATTAGAACTACTGATGACAAGACATTATCTACTCTTGTGAACAAAGATTCTTGGCCAAATGAGGATTTTAAAACAGAATGGGGTCTGGATAAGATAAAATCTATTATAACGAAAAACAAAAAGTTTGCTGAGGGTATTGTAAATTTATTCTTTAAGGGACCTACAGTGCCTGTAATAAAAAAAGTTCTTCCTCTATTTGAATTTAAGAAGCTCGACATAAATAAATTTAGTTTTTCAATAGAGTCATTAGTAGACACCATCATAAGATATAAAACAAAAGGGGCATATAAAGCGGGTAGAGAAGGGAATCCTGAAGTAGTAATTGAGCAAGTTCTTGGCGAACATAAGTTGACTTTTGAAAAGGGGAAATTCAAAATTCCAGAGGCAGGGAACATACCTCGAACAATGGATTTTATAATTCCCAATAAGACATCCCCAAAGATAATAATTGAATGTTCATATTCAGTAACCACAGCGTCTGGAATGGGAGACAAAGCTAAAACAGAGAAGACGGTTGCTGAATATCTGAAGAAAAACTATCCTAATGTGATTTTTACTGGATTTGTTGATGGAATAGGCTGGTATGTAAGGAGAGGGGATTTAAAACGTATGGTAGGGGCTTATGATTTTGTTTTTACATTTGGCAAGGATGAACTTGAGAGGTTTAGGAATCTGTTAACGGAGACTTTCCATGCAAAATAGAAAATTTTTTGATAGTTTAATTAACAAGGTTGCAATGGGGAATTGTTTGGAGGTTACGAGGAAAATTCCTGATAGCAGCGTTGATGTTGCATTTGCTGACCCACCATTTAATTTAAAAAAGAAATACAACAGCTACTATGATAAACATGAGGTTGAGAAATACCTTTCATGGTGCAAAGAGTGGCTTTACGAGATGGTTCGCATCACTAAGCCAACAGGGGCAATTTTTGTCCATAATATTCCAAAGTGGCTAATCTATTTTGGTTCTTATTTAAATGAAATTGCTATCTTTCGTCATTGGATTGCGTGGGATGCTATGGGTTCGCCTCTGGGAAAGACACTCTTGCCAAATCATTATGGAGTGCTTTATTATGTGAAGTCAGATAAAGATTATAAATTTCATGATATAAGAATGTTGCATAAGCGGTGCAGGGCATGTGGATATATTTTGAAAGATTACGGTGGAAAGAAAGACCAGATGCATAAATTCGGTCCTATTATCTCAGATGTATGGACAGATATTCATAGAATAAGACACAAAAAAAGAAGGGATGAACATCCTTGTCAATTACCAATACATCTTCTTGAAAGATTATTGCTTATGAGCAGTGATGAAGGTGATATAGTACTCGATCCATTTATGGGTACTGGAACTACCGCAATTGCTGCTAAAAAATTAGGAAGAAATTTTATAGGCATTGATATAGACCCTAAGTATGTAGAGATAACTAACAAAAAAATAGAACAGGTAAAACCAACAATGATAAACAATTGTTATGTCAGTATCTTTCTTGGTAATGTAATAACATTAAGAGACAAGGATTGGGAGCAGATTAAAGATGCATTTGTTATTTCACACGACCCATTAGAATTAGAAAAAAGAGAAATTTATTTACTAAAAAACAAAAAAGTAATTGAAGATTTTGATATATTAGAGGAAAAACAGAATGACCTATTTTTTATCCAACAATAAAGCCTTTAGCAGAGGGTTATAAATGCTCCTGTGTCCACAAATATCTTCATCTCTTTTTTCCGTACAAATAGC
>CAZIEE010000061.1:0-7451 GCA_964538135.1 uncultured Methanosarcinales archaeon | reverse complement strand
TTCGCTTTCCTCCCCTATTTAAAAATAGGGGTATCCAGCGAATACGCTTTATGAATAAATCTTTTTGGAGTGATAAGAATATACTTGTAACTGGAGCAACTGGCGTTTTGGGCTCTAGTCTTGCTCAATATTTAGTAGAACAAAATTCCAATGTAGTGATACTTTTAAGAGATATCGTGCCCAAATCTCATTTAAGCTCCTCGGAAACAATAAAAAAAGTGAATATTTCAAGAGGTGATCTGGAAAATTATAGAGATATTGAAAGAACCTTAAATGAGTATGAAATAGACACATGTTTTCATTTGGGGGCTCAAACTATTGTTACAACAGCAAATAGGTCACCATTATCTACTTTTGAGTCAAACATAAAAGGTACATGGAATGTTCTTGAAGCTGTAAGAAACAGCAGACTTGTAGAGAGATTAATTGTAGCTTCTAGCGATAAGGCTTATGGAGAACAAAAGGAATTACCATATACTGAAGATACATCTTTACACGGTTCAAACCCGTATGACGTTTCCAAAGTTTGTACAGATTTAATTGCGCAAACATATTACAAAACATATAAAATTCCATTGGCTATAGCAAGACTTGGCAATATTTATGGGGGAGGAGACCTGAATTTTAATAGAATAGTACCAGGCACTATAAAATCTTTATTATTCAATCAACAACCAATAATAAGAAGCGATGGAACTTTAGTGAGAGATTACTTTTATGTAAAAGATGCAGTAAATGCTTATTTGTTATTATGCCAAAAATTGAAATCAAAAAATGTAATTGGCCAAGCTTTTAATTTCGGCTCAGAAAAAAAATTAAGTGTTTTGGAAATAGTATCCAAAATTTCAGATCTAATGGGTAAAACAAGGATAAACCCAAAAATTCTTAATATAGCAAAAGGAGAAATCAAAAAACAGTGGCTAAACTGTGAAAAAGCAACCAAAATTCTGGGATGGAAGCCAAAGTATAGATTGGAAGATGGCTTGTTAGAAACAATAGAGTGGTATAAATCATTCTTTAACTTATAAACTTATAATTTGGTGATTAAGATTTTGAAAAGTTATAAACTTGAGGATATGCAAGGAAAGAACGTCTTAATAACTGGTGGCTTAGGTTTCATAGGGAGTAATATAGCTCATAAATGTGTGGGTTTAAATGCTAATGTTACTATTTATGATGCATGTATAAATCCTTATGGATGGAATTTTGCCAATATAAAAGAGATAAAAAATAAGGTTGAATTTATAAAAGGGGATATAAGAGATTTTAACTTGTTTAAAAAACATATAAAAAACAAAGATATAATTTTTGACTGTGCTGCTCAAATAAGTCATACCATCTCAATAAAAAAACCTTTTCTTGATATAGATATAAATTGCAAAGGCCCCATGACAATCCTGGAATGCGCAAGAAAATTTAATGATAGTGTTAAAATAGTCTATGCAGGTACAAGAGGTCAGATTGGCAGGTTAAAATATAAACCAGCAGATGAAAATCATCCAACAGAACCAACGGATATTAATGGGATTAATAAGCTTGCTGCAGAAAAATATTATTTATTTTACAATAGAGTTTATGGAATTAAGACAACTTCTATAAGGATAAATAACACATATGGCATAAGAAGCCAGATGAAACATGGCGATTATAGTATAGTAAATTGGTTTATAAGAAAGGCTTTGCTTAATGAGCCTATAATCATACACGGTGATGGAACTCAGACAAGAGATTTTAACTACGTTGAGGATGTGGTAGATGCAATGATATTATCTGCTCATGAAGAAAAAGCCAATGGTGAGGTTTTCATGCTTGGCTCTGGCAAAGAAACAAAGTTTATTGATATGCTTAATTTAATTATAAAACTTACGAATTATAAACAAAAAATAAAGAGTATACCCAGACCAAAAAACAGGCAGTCAATTGAAATAGGAAATTTTTTTGTCTCTTATAAAAAAATAAAAAAATTTCTAAATTGGTACCCAAAAACAAATCTTGAAGATGGATTAAAAAAGAGTATAGATTTCTATAAGGTAAGGTCAAAGGAGTATTTATGACACAAAAAGTATGACACAAAAAGTTTTGATTATTGGCGCGTCAGGACAAGTTGGAAAAGCATTAATGAAAAAATTATTAAAAAATTTCGATGTTATTGGGACATATTATTCTAATCAAGAAAATGGTCTTTTATATTCTCTTTTACATTTAAATATCAGTGATAGGGATGAAGTAAAAGCTATATTTAATAAGATAAAGCCAGACGTAGTAATCTTAACATCAGCACTGACAAATGTTGATTATTGTGAGGAACATAAAAATATAGCAGAAGAAATTAATATCTTAGGGACAAGAAACGTTGTTGAAGAATGCAAAAAAATAAATGCAAAATTAGTCTTTTTGTCAACTGAATACGTTTTTGATGGAAAAAATGGACCATATACTGAAAAAGACAAAGAAAATCCAATAAATGTTTATGGGAAAACAAAATTAATTGGAGAAAACATAGTAAAAGAATTAGAGAATTATACAATAATAAGAACAGTTACTGTTTATAATTTAGGCTATGATAAAAAGAATTTTTTAAATCAGCTTATATTAAACCTAAAAGCTAATAAAGAGACAAAAGTTCCCAGTGACCAGATAAGTACCCCAACAAACGCAGATAATTTGGCAGAAGCAATTACACTTTTAATCATAAAGGATAAAAGAGGGATATATAATGTAGTTGGAAGTGAAAGAATCAGTAGGTATGAATTTGCTGTAAAAGCTGCAAAAATCTTCAATTTAAATGCAGATTTAATAAAACCTGTAAAAACATCTTTTTTAAATCAAAAAGCAAAAAGACCTTTAAATGCCGGGCTTAAAATTGACAAGTTAAATAATGGAACAGGAATAAGCATGTACGATGCTGAACAAGGTTTGAAATATTGGTTGAGAAAAAAATAAAATGAAAGTGCCTTATGCGTTGGCTGTTTACGATCAAAAAGAGATTGCAGCAGTTAACAAAGTTTTAGAAAGTCATAAAACCATGATTGGAGAGGATACAAAAAAATTTGAAGAGAAAGTTGCTTCTTTATTTGGAAAGAAACATGGTGTTATGGTTAATTCTGGATCTTCTGCAAATCTTTTGGCTTTTGAAATACTCGATTTGCCCAAAGGTTCGGAGGTAATTACTCCTGTTCTAACATTTTCAACTACAGTTTCTCCAATAATTCAAAAAAATTTAGTCCCAACTTTTGTGGATGTTGAAATTGGAAGTTATCTAACTGATCTCAACCAAATGAAAGATGCCATCACAGAAAAAACCAAATGTTTAATGATACCCTCTCTTATAGGAAATATTCCAGATCTTTCCTTTATCAAAAAGGTTGCAGAAGAAAATAATCTTTGGTTTATTGAAGACTCATGTGATACACTTGGGGCGAAATTTAATAGAGAACCTACTGGTGCATATTCTAATATATCTACCACAAGTTTTTATGGCTCTCATGTTATTAGTGCAGCAGGTGGTGGAGGTATGATATGTGTGAATGATAGCAATTGGGATAAAAGATGTAGGATGTTGCGTGGTTGGGGGAGGAGTTCAGCTATAGATGAAACAGAAGATACAACTAAAAGGTTCAGTGCAAGAATCGGAGATCTACAGTATGACTCTAAGTTTATATTTGAGGAAGTAGGTTATAACTTTTTGCCTCTTGAAATAAGTTCAGCATTTGGTCTTGAGCAATTAAATAAGTTATCTATTTTTTCCAGGATAAGACAAGAAAACTTTGGTGAATTGGAAAATTACTTCCCTCAATATAAAGAGTTTTTTATTTTACCAAAACAATTAAAAGAAATAGAAACAAACTGGTTAGCTTTTCCTCTAACAATAAAATCAGATGCGCCATTTTCTAGGTCTGACATTGTCGCTTACCTTGAAGAAAATGGTATACAAACCAGACCAATATTCACTGGCAATGTGCTTAGACAACCAGGTTTCAAAAAAATAAACTACAAATCATTTAGAAAAGATTTCCCGAATGCAGATTATATAATGAAAAATAGTTTTATTATTGGTTGCAATCATGGACTTACAAAAGAGCATATAGAATATATAAAAAATACTTTTTCTGTATTCTTAAATAAATTTTAAAGACTAGCAATCTTTATATACAAACTCTTTATCTTTTTGTTGAAATGAAAAATGAAATGGTCTCAATTATAATTGTTAATTACAATGGAAAAGATCTATTAAAGATACTTCTAAATTCAATTAAAAAATCAATATATCACAATTTTGAGATTATAATTGTTGACAATAACTCAACCGATGGAAGTAAAGAATTCATAAAAAAAAATTATAATGATATAAAACTAGTTTTAAACGAAAAAAATCTAGGTTATTCTGGAATAAATTCAGCTTTAAAATATTGTAAAGGTAGATACATATTATTCTTAAACAATGATATGGAAATTGACAAAAATTGTATAACAAATCTTGTTAAAGCTATAAAATCAGATAAAAATATTGTAATGATTGCTCCGAGGCTAATAAATTTTTATAATAAAATTCTAAAATCAGATGGAACGTGGATTTCAAGAGCGTTTTACAGTGGTCATATTAAATGTGATGATCTTAATCACACTAAAGAAGTACCATATCTTGGTGTTGGTTTAATTAAAAAAGATTTTGTTGATTTATTTGGATACCTATTTGATCCAGATTATTTTATTTACGCAGAGGATGTAGATCTGGGATTGAGAATAAGGCTTACTGGAGGCAAAACTTTATTTGAACCTACTGCAATAATCTATCATATGCATTCAGCTACAACAAAAAGAACAAGCAATGCCTTCACTACATTCCTAATGGAGAGAAATTTACTTATAACATTTTTTAAGATATTATCATTAAAAAATATTTTTTTATACTTACCCTATGTTTTAATTATTAGAATAATTGCAATAATTAAGGATATTTGCAGGATGAAAATAAATCTTGTAGTCTCAAGAGTTAAGTCTATGCTATTTATTCTATTTAATATTAGTCTAATTTTGAATAAAAGACTCCAAACTCAAAAATTCAGGAAAGTCAGCGATAGTTATATTCTCAAAGTTTTTAGTGAAAAATACCTATTCAAGAAAAAATTCATTGTTTAGTATTCAAAGCACTGTATAATTTTGATGAATAAGCCTTTATATCAAATTTTTTTGTTATGTACAATTTTCCATTCTCAGCAATTTTTTTTGAGGTATTTTTATCATTTATAAGCATTATAATCTTATTGGATAAATCATCTACATCAAACCTTTTTGCAATTAACCCATAACTCTCGTCTGGTATCACAAATTCCCTTCCCCCACAGTCCATTACAACAACTGGAATACCACAAGCCATAGCTTCATTAACTGCAGGAGTCATCTCTTGATAATTAGCTAATACAAAAATATCTGCTTTATTGTATACCATAGGGAGTTTTTTATTGGATATGCTGCCTAGAAAAATAACATGCTCTTGCAAACCCAGTTTGGAAACAAGATTCACCAACTTTTTTTTGTAATAACCTTCTCCAACAATCATTAGTTCAATATTTTTATAACCATTGTCAATTATCTTTTTTAGTGCCATTATTATAAGATGGTGTCCTTTTATTTTGTATAGTCCCCCCACCGACAGCAATAGAGTCAATTCTTTATTTTTTTCATCTTTTTTCAAATTCATTGGCTTAAATAGTTTAGTATCTACACCATGCCCGCTTATAATGAATTTTTTAGTGTTGTTTACAAGTCCTAAATTCAAACATCTTTGAGCAGCTTCTGGATTAGTAAAAATTAAAGATGATGCATATGAATATACTCTTTTTACAATAGGTACAACTAAATATTTTGATAGTTTAAATAGAAAAAATCCATTTACTGTTTGGGAAGTCCTTAAGACTAATCTACTTTTATATTTTTTTGCTGCTTTGTAAGATTGATAAGCAAATCCATAAAATTCTGGATTACTTGTTTCTATAACATCATAACCTTTCAATTTTTTTACTAGGTCAGTATAATAAAATCTTGGTATGCCCAACAAAAAAAGAACTTTTTCAAGAGGAGTTTTGTAATCTATCCCTCTTATTTTTACAATATTAAAATTCTTATAAATTGTTTCCTTGCTATCTAAAATATTATTTGAATCAGTAAACAGGGTAACTTCTATCTTCCTGGTTTTAATTAAGTATCTATATGCACTAAGTAGGATATGAAGAGATGACTTTAAATTATAATGTGTGGGTATAACAACAGCAACCTTCATTTGATCATTATTCTTCAACAAACTCCTCAAGACTTTCTTTTAATTCCTCTCCTTCTTTTAATTTTCCTTTTAATCTTAAGAACTCCCTTGTTAAAATATAAAATAACAATCCAAGACCCTTTTTTCCTTTATTGTTGCATGGTACAACCAAGTCAATAAAATTTGACTGATTGTTGGTATCGCATAAAGCAACTACAGGAATTCCCATCTTCACAGAATCAATAACTGCATTTCTATCAGTCCATGCATCTACTACTAATACTACCTTAGCAGTTGTGTAATTCTCTAAATTTGGATTTGTCAAAGTTCCAGGAGGATAGCGTCCTGCGAAGACCCTTACTCCAGTTAGTTTTCCAAACAGAGTTGTAGCTTTCCAGCTATTTTCTCTTCTACCTATCACTAAAATATCTTCTGTGGCATATTGTGCAAGAAAGGATACAGCAGTCTCTATTCTTTCATCAATCTTTTGTAGATTTAGTATGGATAATCCATCTATTCTTGTTCTATAGATGAATTGCTCCATATACTTTGTCTTGAATTTTGTACCTATGTGAATTCCAGACTTTAGGTATGTCTCTTTTACAACTAAAAATTTTTCTTTAGACATCTATTGCTCATCTTCTCCAAAATTTTCTGTATTTTGTACAGAGTAGTCTTCTTCTTCAGAACCTTTACTTTGATCTTCTTGAGATTCTCCCATTTGATTTGAATCCTCTTCTGAATTACCAGATTCACTTTGCTCATCTGATTTTGTAGATTGACTGATTACCTCAGCGAATCCTACCTTCTGGAGTACCCTTATAATCTTTACAGTGACTTCATCTCCTACTTTTGTTGCTGGTACGAATAGTACGAATCCCTCCTTCTTAGCGATTCCATCTCCCTTTTCGCCTACAGCTTCTATTTTTACTACTATCTCATCTCCAACTTTGACAGGCGCAAAACTTTTTTGTCTAAAGTCATCCCTTCTATACTCATTCCTATTTTCTCTACCATATCTCATGTTTATGTACCTCTGTTCAATTTTTTATGATTCATACGAATCAAATACAATCTTGCACTTACCTTGCAATTATCCCTGCTAATTATCTTCACTATTTAAATATAACCCCTCTGTGGCACTTTCTGATTTATGAGTGATTTCCTTATTTTTGAAATCATTTCCTATGGA
>CAZIEE010000060.1:0-7543 GCA_964538135.1 uncultured Methanosarcinales archaeon | reverse complement strand
ATCCTTTCTTCCGTACATAATCATAACCGTTATGTTCAAAAACAAGCCAGAATCCAAAAAGTTATTAAGGTTCAAGTGTATTTCAGTCATTTAAGCACCTCCTTTTATTGACGGTAAAATTTTTGATCATCGTCTATAAATAGAGGTGTGCTTATATATAAAACTTGGTTTTTCCACGAGAAACGAAGGTTAAAAAATGTGAATTGAAAAGAAAGAAATCACTCACTTTTTATACTGTGCCATAAATTAGATAAATTTAAATATAATGGTAAAAATACCAATAAAAAATATCAAAATTTAAAAAAGAGAGGAAATTGAAATATGCATAGTAAATTAGATAATATATTTGCATCTAAAAAAAGCAGTGCAGCTATATTATTTTTGCTTTCTGTAACTTTTATGTTTGTTATAATATTCTATGTAGAGGCTTTTAGTATAACAATTAATTCTCCAAAAAATTTAACATACAATGGGAGTAGGAATATAAATTTTACATTCACACCTGTATGGAGTGGAACAGGAGATAATGTATCAAATTGCAGCATATATACAAATTCCAATGGAATATGGGACAGTATAAGGAATTTTTCAACAACAAATACTCCAATTAATCACGCTAATATTACCAATAATAGTATTAGTTGGGCTAATGTTACAATCTCAAGTGATGGAAACTTTACTTTTAATATCGGATGTTACACTTCAAATGACACAGGACTGTTAAATTTCTCAGGAGGTGTTGGTGGTAGTGGTAACATGACTTTTTTTCTTGATTCAATTGCTCCAAGGATAATATTAGATACACCAATTGGTTCTATATTTTTAAATAAGCAACTTAATATTACAACGTATGAATCAGCTGTGTTTTATGTTAATGTTTCTGATAATTCAACATTTAATACATTTTTCATATTTAGTAGGACTGACTTTAGTACGGGTCAGGATATAAACGAATCAAAAAACAGGTCTATGGTTCTGGATAGGGTTATATCGAGTGATTTAAGAAGATATAATGCCAGCTTTGCAGGACTGTTAAATTTCTCTAGCAATTTTACAGGTCCAGGCTCACATAGCGTTTTTTTCTGTGCTAATGATTCTCTTGGTAGAATTGAATGCAGTGCAAAAGCTGATTTCTTAATTAAAGGTATTAATGTAAGTGAAATGGAAAGGCAATTTGGTTCTGGAGAGATAGCCCATCAAGAAGCTGGTAATTCATTTACATTTTCAGGCCTGGATATAAGATTTGGTAATGGAAGTGATGTACCATTTAGTTCTTTTATGAACCCTACTGTTGGAAATTTCACATTTAATATGAACTTTACATCAGATGCTGGTATATATATAGTTGGTGCTAGCATAAATGAAAGTAGTTTTGCAAATGCTGGTGAAACAAACTATACAGGAAGGGTTTCAGAACAAGCAAGGCAACAAGCAGGAACTGGTTTTAATTCAAATATGACATGGGTTGATATTAAAAAGTTTATACCCCCTGAGGTTGTTTATGCATTTGGAATAATTCAGATAAAAGGTTTATTTAGCAAGAAGATGTTTTGTAATGGAACATCAGAGTCAAGCCCAAATTGCTTTACAATTAATCAATGTAATTCATCTAATATTGGTTTATTTAATGGATCTACTAATAATATTATACCAAAAGACAGTGCATGTTGGCTCACAAGCGGATTTTGGGGAGAACCATCAACAATTGACTTACCTTCAGGAATTAACTTACCTTCAGGATTTACATATTTTTTCGTTGACCATTTCTCTGGAGGATTAGGTGCAAATGATTTCTCTCAAATTAACGTTACATTTAATGCACCATTATTCAACAACACAAATGTTACAATACCAGCATCAAAAGTCATAAATTTCACCTTAGAAGATATAAATTCAACAGGACTTAATCTAACAATAAATAATTCCATTAATGTTACCCTAATTCAGAGTGGAACACAATTAGCTCTCTTTAGTTATTTAAATCACAGTTCAACAAATTTAACATGTATTACAAATGATTTAGTAAGCCTTGAAAATACTACTTCAGTTACCTGCAATGCAACATTTAGGTTTAATACAAGTGGATTTGTTGTCATAAATGTTTCAGCTCGCGATGCAAGCAATAACAGCAATCCTGTTAATTTAACTTCCAGCTCAATAACAATTAAAGGGGTAGACATCATTGCACCTGTGCTCACAATTTTCTCACCTACTGAAGGGCAGAATTCTGCAAATAATATATCTTTAAATTTGTCAGTTAAAGATGACTTTTCAAAAATATCTCTTATAGGCTATTATCTGGATGGAAATATTATCCCTATCCAGCTTAACTTTAGTGCATCTGGATTAGGCAGCAATGCAGAGAATTTAACAATCAACAGAAACATAAACTTTACACCAGGAACACACCAAATTAAATTTACAGCTAATGATACAGATGGAAATGCAGTTAATAGCAGCCCCATCACATTTACTGTTACAGGACCAATAGTATTCAATGAAGTAAATAATAGCATTGAGTCATATATTGCAACAGTTTTTAACAGCAATATAACAAATGTCAGTATAAGAATTAAAACATCAGGAATTTATGAGGATATAATTACCACAAATGAGACCTTAGGAAATACATTTGAAATATTGTATCAGATTAATGGTAGCATAAATGTTTCATTAACAGATATTAATGGTTCAGCACCTAATTGGGACAAGATAAACTTTACCCCTTATATAAATCAAACAAGCTTTATTCCAGGTTTGCAAAACAACTGGACAAATACAATATTGAAATCAGTTTGGTTTAATAATTCCATTGAGGAGGTTATAGGTAAAAACAATTCTTACTTTGGTGTTGTTGTTTTCCCATTAAACATATCTGTAAATGCATCAACAGCAAGTACATCAACAACACAGGAATTTTGGTGGTTGAAAAATGAAGACGTGTTTACTACAAGAAAAAACATAAGTCAATGTACAAGTGCTTATACAACAACAAATAATGAACCATGCTGGAATTACACAAGTGGTGGTAAAACAATAATATTTGTGCCACACTTTAGTATTGTTTTAGCTGTAAATGACACCACTGCACCAACCATAAAAATCAATACACCAAATAGTAATACAGGTAATCAAACAGTTAGCATGTTTGAGCCAAATATAACTGTTTCTTCAGATACTGTAAACTGTAAATATTCTGTTAATTCATCAACTCCTGTAAATGTAACAATGCAAAACACAACAACTAATACAAATAATATTTGCATTGGCCAGACAGAAAGATTCAAGAATCTTAATGCTGGGTATAACATAACCTTCTTTGCAACAGATTCCTCAGGGAATATCGGAACATTAGTATTCTACCTCAATGTTTCTGATACTACTTCGCCAAATACACCAAACAGCACTAGTGTAACAAGTAGTGCTAGTACAACTTCAGCTACAATTACTATAACCAGTATAAATGAATCAGTAAATGCCACTGTTCTTTACTCCACAACTATTGCTGGAATATCTGAAACTAGTTCAAATGCTGTAGAAACAGACTTTAACCAAACACAAAAAGTATCTATAAGTGGATTGAGCGAGAACACTACATATTTCTTCAATGTTAGTATATGTGACTTTAATGGAAATTGTGCAAAGAATGGAACTTTTAATTTCACAACATCTACAACAACTTCTACATCAAGTGGAGGGACTAGTGGAGGTGGTGGTGGAGGGGGTTTACTTAGTTCAATTGTAATATCAAATACACTTGCATCAGCCTCAAAAAAATGGGATAATATCCAATCAGGAACAAATGTTGTATTTACTATCAAAAATGAAAAGATAGCTATTACAGGAATTACAACAGATTTCAAAAATACTGTAAAAGAGGGAGAATTAAAAGTTGAAAGTCTAAAGTCAAATCTACTGGGAAAATTACTTCCTGCTAAAGTTTACCAATACCTGCAATTGACAAGAAAGAACATTGGTGATTTAGATGTTTCTGGGATTACACTAAACTTTAGAGTTCCACTATCATGGTTGAAAAATATTTCTATAAATAAATCAATCTCAGAAGATGATATTGTATTGTATAGGTACACAACCCAATGGGATGAACTACCTACAAAAAAGATAGGCTCTGAAGTTACCTATATTCTCTATCAATCAACGACACCAGGATTTAGCCTATTTGCAATTGGAGCCAAGGGAGCACAAGAAGAAGTAACCTCACCTACACTGCCTACACAAGAAAATGAAACTACAGAACCTCAAGAACCACAAAAAACTCCAGAAGAGATTACTGAAAAGACAGAAGTAAAAAAACCTGTTGAAGAAATTAAGGAGGGAGGAGGTAAGGTAAGAGTAACATTATTTATATTAATAATACTTACTATAGGTACTGCATCAATTATGTTGTATTCTATGTGGAAGAAAAAGAGAAAGTTAAATAAAGGTTATTTGTAAATCACAAATATGATAAGCCATGCAACTATTATTTCTTGGTACATCATCAATGGTTCCAACAAAGGAAAGGAACCAGATTGCTGTTTTTCTTAGCTATGGCTCTGAGGGTATTTTATTTGATTGTGGAGAAGGTACTCAAAGACAATTCAAGATAGCTGGTACAAGTCTAACAAAAGTAACTAAAATACTTATAAGTCATTGGCATAGCGATCATGTATTGGGATTACCTGGATTAATACAAAGTCTTGCTTCAATGGAGTATAGTGGTAAACTAGAAATTTATGGGCCAGAAGGAACCAAAAAAAGAATAGAAGATATGTTTAAGGTATTCTTCTTTGATAAGAGATTAGATTATGTTGTTAAAGAGATTAGTAGTGGAGTTTTTTTTGAAAATGAGGATTTCCAATTAGAAACTTACCAATTAGAGCATGGTATAGAAACAATTGGATTTAGATTTGTGGAAAAAGATAAGAGAAGGATTGACATGAAAAAAGTTGAAAAATTTAAAATTCCAGTAGGACCTTTGTTATCCCAGTTACAAGAAGGAGAAACAATCTCGCTTAATGGAAAAAAAATTCATCCTGACGATGTTACCTATATCAAAAGTGGGAAAAAACTGGCTTATATAACTGACACAGTTTTATGCGATAATTGTTATAGAATAGCAAAAGATGTTGACTTGCTTATTTGTGAATCTACATACTCTTCAAGATTAAAAGACAAAAGTGAAGAGTATGGCCATATGACTGCAAATCAGGCTGCACAAATTGCAAATAAGTCAAAAGCCAAGCAACTTGTCTTGATCCATTTTAGCGCCCGCTATAAGAATACTCAAGAGTTAGAGGAAGACGCAAGAAGCATATTTGATAATGTAATATGTGCAAAGGATTTTATGAAATTGGAATTATAGATATTAATATAGATAATACAATTAATACAGATAATACAAATGTCAAACTCAAAAGGCTCTGATGCAGAAAGGAATCTATTACACATATTTTGGACAAAGGGTTTTGCAGCAGTGCGTTCAGCAGGCTCTGGATCAATGAAATATCCTGGACCAGATCTAATTGTTGGAAATAAGATTAGGAGGTTAGCTATTGAGTGTAAGTCAACAAAAAACAAAAAACAATATCTCAAAGAAGATGATCTCAAACAACTAAGAGATTTTTGTGATATCTTTGGTGCAGAACCTTGGTTTGCTGTAAAATTTTCTAAAAAAAATTGGCTGTTTGTAAGTCTTGAAGATATAGAAAAAACAGAAAAGGGTTATGTTATAGACTCCGAGGTTGCAGAAAGAAGGGGATTACTTGTAGAGGAAGTGATAAGGTGATTGTGCACAAAAATGTTGCGATATTTTTGTGTTGGGTTTAAAACCTCACTTTTTATAGTGTATGTGCATAGCGTCATAAGGTCAAAATTCAATCATGTTGAATTCATTGACGAGCGTTGTGGCGAGGGGATGCCCCTTAATATTCTTTGGCAATGTCTTGGGGTGTATCCAATTCCAAAATTGGAATTTATAAATTCTATTATGGAACAATTCCATTAGAAATATGAATCATCTTTGCAACTCCTCTTTGAGTCCAACCCACATACAACTAACCGCTAAATTTATATTATTTAGATGTATTTCTACTGTTAATTATAACATGGAAACATACGACTTGGAAATAAACAAGGTAATAGAAAGGATAAATAAGGAGAACTCAAAACTTGTTTGTGTTCAATTACCTGATGGATTAAAGCCAAGAGCAGATGAAATACAGCAGGCAATAGAAAAAAACACAAATGCCTCTGTTATTTTATGGATGGGCTCTTGTTTTGGTGCCTGTGATGTGCCTTTGCAAGTTGACAGATTGAAAGTAGATTTACTTATCCAATGGGGTCATTCTACCTGGAGAGGTACTTGGCATTAAACAACCTTTTTTGCCTTTTACTTTAAGAAATTTCCTAGAATAATTTTTAAACACAGATTAATTTTCTTGTTTCATGATTTGTTTAGGCATAGAATCAACAGCACATACTTTCGGATGTGGAATTATTGATAACAAAGGTAAGATTTATGCTAATGTTACTGATGCTTATAATACAGAAAAAGGAGGTATTGATCCATCCAAAGCAAGATCTCATCATGAAAATGTAAAGGATAAGGTTGTGAATAGTGCATTGGATATTTTAAACTTGAATTTTAAAGATATTGAATTGGTTTCTTTTTCACAGGGTCCTGGATTGGCTCCTTGCTTATTGGTTGGTATGAGGAAGGCAAAGGAAATTTCCAAAAAAATCAATGTGCCTTTGGTAGGGGTTAATCATTGTTGTGCCCATCTAGAGATAGGTAAGTTACTAACCAAATCGAAAGATCCTGTTTTGTTATACGCCAGCGGAGCAAATACTCAAATCATAGCTTACGAAGGGAGCAAATATAGGATTTTTGGAGAGACTCTTGATCAAGGAGTTGGCAATTTTATTGACTCATTTGCCAGATATATTGGATTGGGTTTTCCAGGTGGGCCAAAAGTTGAAAATCTTGCATTGCAAGGAAAAGATTACATTAAACTGCCCTATGTCGTCAAAGGTATGGATGTAAGCTTCTCTGGAATTTTAACGAAACTAAAACAAAAATTTGATTCAGGAAAATTCAATGTAGAAGACCTTGCATTTTCATTACAAGAAACCGCTTTTGCAATGCTTGTTGAGGTTTCTGAAAGGGCAATGGCTCATTGTGAAAAAGATGAACTTCTATTGGGAGGAGGAGTTGCCTGCAACAAGAGGTTACAGAAAATGTGTAAAATTATGTGTAATGAAAGAAACGCGAAATTCTATGCTCCTCCAAATGAAGTTTTAGTGGATAATGGTGTACAAATCGCTTGGTTAGGTATACTCCAAAGAAATCATGCTACTACAAATTATGATACAATAGATATTAAGCCATACGAACGCACTGATGAGATAGAAATATAGATTATGGGCACAGTATAAAAAGTGAGTGATTTCTTTTTTTTCAATTTTTACCGTCAATAAAAGGAGGTACTTAAATGACTGAAATACACTTGAACCTTAATAACTTTTCGGATTCTGGCTTGTT
>CAZIEE010000059.1:0-7583 GCA_964538135.1 uncultured Methanosarcinales archaeon | reverse complement strand
GAAATCAATTTGATTCCAGTAAAATCGAAACTTTTGTGGCTGTGGGATGTCCGGGAAGTTTTAATCATTCAAAGGATGTAGACAGTGCTAGTCCAATAAGTAAAGTTTTAAATAAAGATGGTGGCACAGCAATAATCTCATTTAGAAATAAAAATTTAAAGCACATTGGTTTTTCAAATTTAGCAAAAGAAATTGTTGGTATAGAAAGATTTTTTGATGGTAAAATAAAAATTTCAGTTAATTTATTCCAACAATATTATAATTGGGTCATAAATACCTTTGATAAGGAACCTGGAGAAAATGTTGCAATAAATCACTTTTTTGCTATTCAAGGGAATTTATTTACAAATAGCGATGGTATAGTTTCAATTTACGATATAAATAAAACGTATCATAACATCAATGCCAACAAAAAAAAATATATAAATATACCAGCAAGTCATTTAGGTTTAGACGATTCCACAAGAACAAAAGTATTTATAAGAAAAATATTAAATAATGAGACATTTACTTCAATTGAAAACTTGATATTTGTTTTGAAATCCGAACCATGAGATTATGAAAATAAAAAAGGAGTATTATTGGGTAGTTGGAGGTTTAATTTCTTTATTGATTTACGCTATTTTTTATATAATGTACTCTTTACCATGCGAAGGGGAATGTTTTGAACTTTTGCTATTTGGCTTGTTTTTGGCTATACCATGTAAACTAATTGGAATTAAAGAAAATTGTACTCTAATTAGTTTTGTTATCTGGTTCCTTCTCGGTTCTCTAATCGGTTTTCTGGTTTATAAAGTTAAGAAAAAATGACTATTTTGATAAAAGTTTTGATTCACTAGAATTTATCAAAAAACAGGCAGACTTTCTTGCAAAAGGTTCTGAAAGAGTATTTGTCATTGATGACGAATATGTTTCTGCTATTGGTATTTATGATTATTTGCATCAGCCAGGAAACGAGCAGCATTATGGTAGAAATACAAAAGAATTTGTAAATGTAATTAAGAATGTCTTAAATGGAGAAACATTCAGCACAGAGCTTAAAACTGTTACAACAAGTGATGGAATAGAGTTAAGATTAAAGCATTTGATTCCAAATAGAAGTTCAACTTATTTGGAAATATTGAATGCAACTGGTGTGCCTGTTGAGATACCGTTGGTGTTGGCTAGAGGATTATGGAGCAATCTCACTTCATGGGAAGTTTTTGGTGGAGAGTTAGCAAATGAAGGTAGGGATGTCTGGTTGATTGAGATTACAGGAGGGTATGGACAGGATTGTGATGGTTGTGTTGATTATACGTTTGATGATTTGACTGATAAATATGTGCCTACTTTGTTAAATGCTGTGTTAAATTTTACCAATAAAAATAAACTACAATATGTTGGGTTTTCAAATGGTTGTCGTGCAACTTTATCGTCATTGGAAAAAGGAAAGTTTAATTCCAGTAAAATCGAGACTTTTGTGGCTGTGGGATGTCCGGGGGCGTTTGAGGGGAATAGTACATTTGGTAGTATAATATCTTCCAAAGATGGACAGATTTCTAATCGATTAAAAGCTAAAAATTTAAATCATTTAACTACAAAAGATATAATTTTTACAGGTCTGCTGAACAGAAATTTTCCTTCGAAAGCTGGGGAGAAAATATCTTTAAGTTTATGGAAATTTTATGAGGATATAATTACGTTCAAGAATGACACTCAACCTGGAAATATTGACATTTCAAATTTTGTTATAGTTCAAGGAAGCGCTTTTGTAACTGATGATGAAATAGTTACGGTTTTAGACCAACAAAAAATTTATGAAAATGCAAATAAAAATTCTAAACCTAAGAAGAGGTTTGATATTTTTGCATTGCATACTGGATTAGACACTAAAGACAGAACAAAGAGTATAGTAAGAAAATCCGTTAATAAGGAACAATTAAGTTTTTATGAAAGAACAATAAACTTAATAAACCAGAGCGGATAATAATAAAAATATGATTGCATGATTAAACCTCGTGGTTTTTATAATTGCTATGCAATAGCATAAAACAAAAATAAAAACCAAGGAGGTGATGTCTTATGACATCAAATATGCAACAGATGTACGTAGGATTAGACGTACATAAAAACTTTATCCAAGGATGTATCTTGGATAAGGAAGGAAAAGTGATTCTTGAGCAGAAATTCAAGAATGAGCCTCATTCGATGGATTTGTTTCTGTAGAATATAGAACAGGATTCCAATATTGCTTTGGAATCTTGCAGTTGCTGGCAGTATGTATATGATTATCTATATGACGCCGGCTATAAGGAGCTTGCATTAGCGAATCCTTTAAGGGTTCACCTGATAGCAACATCAAGAAAGAGAACAGACAAGCATGACGCAAAAGTCCTAGCAGATCTGCTAAGAACAAATATGCTGCCTGAGAGCTATGCTCCGCCTTTAGATGTCAGATATGAAATGTAGATAATAAGGCACAGATTATCGCTTGTTAGATTAAGAACAGATGTCAAGAGAAAAGTTAATGCATTGCTTTAAGGCATGGCTACCAGCATGAATACAGCGATTTATTCGGCAAGGCAGGAATGCAACAGCTTTATTCGCTTGACTTGCCAATGTGCGACAGGTTTGAACTCGACAATTATTTAAAATTGATTTTTTAACTGAAAAAATCAATAATACTCAAGAAAGAGTTAAAGATTTTGTAAGCTATAATCCGCAGGCAAGATTGCTGATGTCAATCAAAGGGATTGATTATTACTCAGCGTTGATGATCAGCGTAGAAATAGGAGATGTAAGAAGGTTTAATTCGGCGAAAAAGATAATAAGTTATGCTGGATTAAATCCTTCAATCTCCCAATCAGGAGACAATTGCTATGTTGGGCATATTTCCAAGCAGGGAAATAACAATTTAAGATGGATACTTGTTGAATGTGCCAACATAGCGATAATGCACGACTCAATGTTTGCATTATTTTATCACAGGATTAAAAAGAGAAAGAATCATAAGGTTGCTATTGTTGCAACAGCAAGAAAGCTGTTGACAATCATTTACGCAATGCTTAAGAATAACATAAATTACGTTCCTCAAAGGAAATGTAAGGCATCATGAGGCGACACCGATTCTGACATAGGCCTCTGCTGTAAAGCAAGCCTGCTACTATGATTGGTGCTATGTCTTGAATACGACCGCAATAATGTGAAGCTTAGCTATCACGGATAGATGAATGTCGTAACTGCCTTTACACTTGAGTAGAGGAAAATTTATTAAAAACCACGAGGTTTAACATAAATGTTAAAATATAAAGAGTTGTGGATTTTCGGTATAGGTTTAGCTTTGATTATGGGATTAATTGGAACTATCTCTTTTTATAAATGTACAAATAATATTGGATGTTTGTTCTATATCACTATCCCATTACTGCCTGGTGTATTTTTAGATCTGGAAGGACTAACTTCAATAACAATCAGTCTAATCTTCTGGTTCCTTCTCGGCTCTCTAATCGGTTTTCTGGTTTATAAAGTTAAGAAAAAATGACTATTTTGATAAAAGTTTTGATTCACCATATACAGGCATTGTTGGAAGTTATACCTTAGATGGAAGAAATTACATTGCAATTTATGGCAACAGCATAGATGATTTTTCACTAAATCCAAAACTATCTGCTGTTTCGAATTTCGTGCTTAGTGCTTCGAATTTTCGTATAGCTATTGGCTATCCAGTATGTAAGTTGCAAACTTAATAGTAACAGGTTTGTTAGAATATATTTTTGTAACGCAGAACCTATATGCACTTTTAGTTTTTAACTTACAATCATGTATACCTTCTGTTCCTTCTGTTTTAATAATTTCCCTGCTTGGATAGATCAAATTTCCATCCTCATCATATCCCACAAAATTGATGTAATTGATTCCATCTGCTTTATTTTTATATATTTTAACATCTTTTGTTTCATCAAAACTATAGGTCTCTCCACTAAGTTGATTCTTAAAAATCATAGTAAGTCTCAAGAATTCTTTAGTCCCATATCCCAATACGTAATGATTAGGATACCATGTAGAGCGAGATTCTTTTAGATCTATAATATGGTTCAGATGAGATTCCGGCATTTTTATATCAATTTTTTTAGATGATTTGCCTTTATTTAAATTAAGCTCATACGAATTACTAGCCAATCCATATTCATTTATTTTCTCTACTGAAAGCTCAAGGGTTTTTCTGCATAAACAATTAGTGTCATCTGATTCTATACAGTTCTGATAAAACTCTACAAAATCGTAAAAAATAAACTCAGAACCTTTATCACATCCCAAAACCCAGTTAAAGCTTGGATCTTTGCTTTCTGCATCCACCATGCAAGATTCAATTTTAACATCTTTAGTATTTTCATTGGTACTATCTTTGTCATCAACACACTTAAGAATAGACTTAAACAAATCCTTTATCTTACCATAGTCCCCTAAATCATAATCAATTTTGGCTTGAAAACCAGGCTTTATTGAGTATATTCCCAGTATATTGTCATTTTTAAGTTTAATATCTTCTTCACTAACATATCTTTTTTCTAATGGAACTAACCCAGTTATACTTACCATACCTTTAGATATTGATGGTGTATCCCCAATATAGAATATAACACCGATTAATAAAAGAGGTATTAATATTAAAAAAGCCAAATCTCTTAAATCCATTCTGTATTTAAAGGAGGGATTTGATATATAAATGTTCTTCCTGTTTTATAAAGTCAACTTAACGTCATTTCAACCTAAGTTTACAAGATGGATAAAGCAGGTCTATAGATACGCCAAATCGTAATATTCTTATTCTCAAAGTTCTAAAAAAAATTGAGCGCGTGATGGTTGCGCTCTGTAAAAAGAAAACAAAAGTAGCGTTAGCTGTACTTCTATAAAAAACCATCTAGAAATCTATTGTAAGAAAATAAATTATACTGTTATTTTCTTACAGCTTATCAACTGAGTAACCCACAAAGAGAGCTCATAAATTTGTTAAATCTCAGACGATACACATAAGAAAAATACCTGTTGGGTACTACCTCTCTTCTAAAACATAATACATTGCTATCCGACGACAAAATCTAAGAAAAATTTATAAACTACCCATAACTTGTAAACTCAGGTTTTTTTAAAATTTCATTTGATTACTTTAAAGTAGTTATAGAATAGAAAGGTTTAAATATGTATTAGAAATACACAATAAAGATGATGCAGCAAAAACAATTCTTAAAGGATCTAAAAAAACACTTTAGTTTAAACATTTATGAAGTAAAATTATGGACAGCACTTCTTAGTAGAGGTATTGCCTCTGCTGGGGAGCTCTCTAGCACTTCAGGAGTGCCAAGGAGCAGATGTTACGATGTTCTTGAATCATTAGAAAAAAAAGGATTTATCATAATGAAGATAGGAAAACCTATAGAATATATTGCTGTTGAGCCAGAAGTAATTATTGAAAGAATTAAAAAAAATATTAGAGATGATGCCAATAAATTTGTAAACCAGATAGAGAGTATAAATGAGAGTGAAGAACTCAAGGAATTGGGATTGTTGTACACAACAGGAATAAAACATGTTGATGTTTCAACTATCACAAAATCTATTGTTGGTAGAGCAAACATAAACAGGTTTGTAAAGGAATTATTCTCCAATGCAAAATCTAACATCATTGTAGTTTCAACTCAGCATAATATAGAAAGAAATTTTAAGTTATTAAGTGGGTTTAGCCAGAATTTTGTAAGGAAAGGAGTGAAGGTAAGGGTTTTTGCACCTTATAAAGGGATTGATAATAACAAAAATAGTGCCTTTGGTAACATTACAAAAAATACAAAAAGATTAGAAGGTGTAGAATTTATCGAATATACCAGTCCAACAAGTTTTATAAGTGTTGATGATAAGGAGATTCTTTTTATGATTCAGGGAGGGGAGGTTGTACCTGATTACGAAGTTGCAATCTGGTTAAAGAGTTCTTTTTTTGTTAATGCTGTGAATACTCTATTTGAGGAAAGTTTGAAGTAGATCAATGATTTGAACATCCATAAATATCATACTCAGAAACAGATTTGCACATCTGCATTTTCAATGATGAGATGTTCTTACTTTTGCTATTTTACTCTCACTTTACCTAGAAGCATCAGCTTGTCTTTCTATTTCAAGCTTTTTTGATATTGCATTTGAAGCATTGCTCATCTTATAAGCACTTACTATTTCATTAGCTAAACTACTTACCAAATGTTTTTTGCTATTAAAGCTTTTGTGAAATGCTCCCTGAGTCATATACTTAAGTGCTAAATCAATCCTCCTTTGAGGGGCGCATTCGACTGCTTTTGGGTATCTGGCTCCCCCATACTCAATTGTTACAATTTCCTCTCTTTGAGCTGCATTCTCTACTGCCTTTACAAAAACCTTAATTGGATTTTCTTTTGTTGTATTCTCAATCTGTTCAAAGGCGTTTTCAATAATGTTATAAGCAGTATTAGCCTTTCCAGTAAAATGGTAACTTGTCTTGAAGTGTTTCTTGCCTTTATGACCTGTAACTCCTAATTTGTTGATAAGCCTCTCAACAATTGATATTTTATTTTTATAGAATCTACTTCCAGCATACCTTGCTCCTGTTTTTGGAACAATTATTGGCTGTATGTTTATATATGACTGCAAACCAGGATCATCAACTTTGACCCCTTCTACCCCCCATCTATTAAAAAGTTTTAATTGTACCATTTACCATTTGTCAAAATTACTTCCTTGCTTTTTCTATTCTCCCTTTTAGTAATGCATTAAGACTTTGATCATTTACTTTTATTACTTGCCATCTGACACCAGGAATATCCCCTTTAGATTTACCCATTGCACCACCTATACACTCAATTAAGACCTCGTCGTGCTCATCAACCATCTTTGTTGCACCATCTCTAGGGCAAAAAGCTGTTACCTGCCTTCCATTTTTTGTTAATTGTACCCTGACACATTTCCTCATAGCAGAATTTGGTTGCTTTGCCTCTAACTGAACTTTTTCCAGAACTATACCTTTTGCCTGAGATGCCCCCTCTAATGGATCTGATTTTTGCTTTAGCCTCAAAACTCTTTTAACATAAGGCTGATAGTGCCATCTTCCGATTTTTCTTCGTCTACTTAATTTCTTACCTGCAAACAAGCCACGTGATTTATTGCCCATATTTTGATAATCAATCCTTGAGAATAGCCAATACAGAGATAGAAAATGGCTTTTTACATATTACTCCTAATTCATCATTAGGGTATTCTAATTTATAGATCTCTGAACCTAAACCACCTAAATTTGAATAATAATTTATAAATTTTTCAGTATTTGGCAGGCAGTTAGAGCTAATCATAACATTTTTAACCTTTCCGAGCTTTAATTTTTTTATAGTCCTTTCAGTACCTATAACGAAATTTGCTGACTTCAACATTTTCTTGATTTCATCTGAACTCAGAGTTTTTTTCATTTTTTATGCTTTCCCTGTTAATTCTAATAAAGTGATTTTTAGTTAATATTTAAATCTATGGGAACATTGGCACTTTCTAATTTATGAGTGATTTCCTTATTTTTGAAATCATTTCCTATGGAA
>CAZIEE010000058.1:0-7916 GCA_964538135.1 uncultured Methanosarcinales archaeon | reverse complement strand
CTATTTTATGTAATCGTTTAATCTTAGGAATATGACTTCTTAATAAGATTTAGCAGTTGAAATTTATTTCCTAAATCAATCTTTATCTTAACCCTTTCAGCAGGAGTTCTCCATTTTTTTTTCTCTACTTATCAACTTTTTTTTCTTTTGTAATAAATCCTTCTATCCCTTCTTCAACAGATACTTCCACACAGGTACCATGGTTAGAGTTGCTTCCCAATCAATCCAATTTATTTTTTTTACTTCTACATCACCTCTGGTCACCATAATTCCTTCTTTGACTTTAAATTCCCGACAGAATTTTGCCAAAGGTCTTAATTCTTTAGATAAAGGTGTTTCTTTGTATTTGACTTCCACTGGTATAATTTTCTCTTCCTGTTCTATAATAAAATCT
Source organism: uncultured Methanosarcinales archaeon (assembly GCA_964538135.1). GTDB lineage: Archaea > Nanobdellota > Nanobdellia > Woesearchaeales > GW2011-AR4. The sequence goes on along the minus strand of CAZIEE010000058.1, from coordinate 7,522 downwards.
ACTTCATCTTGGGAATGAGTTCTCCAGAAAAATTTTGCTTCAGTTTCTATAGCAACCAGATTCTCTACTATTTTGTTTTCTTCTGTTTTTGGATTTAAATATACAATAAAGCTGGTGGAATTAAGGTAAAATCGCTTCAGCTTTTTTTCTGAAGTGAGCTGATTGCGCGAGAAGTGATATATTTTTCTGATCAGAAATGCTTCTTCCAGATAGAAAAAGTAGTTAGAGAGTGTATTACGGTCAATCCCCAACTCCCGGGATAAGCTTTCATACTCAATGATCAGGCCTGGATTTGAAGCGATAATTTTAAGCAACCGCAACAGCAGTTCCTCATGAGCTATCGGAAATAATTTAGGAATGTCAATATGTACTATTTTCTCTATGACGCTCTTCATATACTCCGAAATAAATTCTTCATCTTGGCCTATTGTTTCTATGAATTGGCGTTTAAGATAGAGCTCAAATTCAGTTTGTACTTCCTGTGGGAATAATTCTTGTTTTCGGATCAACTCTTCTTTCTCTCTAAAGTAAAGGTATTCTGTAAAAGTAAGGGGGGAAAGGTAAAAATCAAAGATTCTTCCGGCCAATGATTCCCTCGCTTTATTTTTAATAAAAAGGGAGGAAGAGCCAGAAATAAAAAATTTAATAGGGGTGTTATCATAATAAAACTTAAGCTGGTTCTGCCAATTCTCGAGCTTCTGGATCTCATCCAGGAAGATGTAGCGGGGAATTCTGCCAGTCTTTTCAAAAGTGCTTATCAGTTCTTTAATAGAAGGCTGCTCTTCATCAAAAGAAAAAAAGAGTATTTTTGTTCTCGCTGCTCTTTGAACCAGCAAAGAATTAATCAGCTGCTTTAGCAAGACGGTTTTACCAGTTCTTCGAAGACCATGAATAGCAATAATTTGCTTATTCTTTAATTGGTTCTGTAAATTGGTGTAGAGTGCCCTCTGCTTTGGAAAAGGATAGAAAAATCCTTCTTTCCAGTGGGGATTATGTTTTTCGAGGTCTAGCATGGTAAAATCAATAAGTTTTCATTTATGCTTAGTGTAATAAGCAATTATTTAAACTTTTCGCTGAATAGAACCAGCATAGAATAAAAGAATTTTATTCAAAACTAAAGAAGAGTTTATTGTATGGTATAATGAAGTAAGGTAAAGAAACCAAAAGCCTTAAATAATAGTTAGTATATCTTTAACTCAATTAATATACATTTTTATATACTAATATATTATACAAGGTATATTATATAAAGTAGATTAGATGCTGTAAGGTATTTAAAAAATTTGGGGCAGAGACTTAGTCCTCGTTAGTCCTCTATTGGATCCAACAAGAAATCAAGAGGCTAAATGGCAAATGAACTAATGAGTTTAGGGGTACTTTTCTTATGTGCTACCATAGGGGGAATAGTATCGGCAAGATTTAAACAGCCAGCTGTATTTGGTCTGTTATTAATGGGTGCAGTGATAGGACCAAATTTTCTGAATCTTGTTCAGGATGTGAATACTATAACTATAATGGCTGAATTTGGAGCCATACTACTCCTTTTCGTAGTAGGACTGGATTTTGATGCCTCTAAACTAATTAAAATTGGACCAAGATCCATATTGATAGGACTCTTAAAATTTGCATTTGTATTTTTTTTAGGTTATGAGATTACGTTACTATTGGGATTAACCACTAAGGTTGCTTTGTTTATAGGATTGATACTATCTTTCAGCAGCACAGTTGTGATTATAAAAGTGCTTGAGCAAAAAGAGATGATCAATAGGACAGAGGTACCATTATTAATTGCGATACTTATCATAGAAGATATCATTGCAATTTTGGCCCTTACATTTCTTTCTGGGATTAAAAGCGCAGACCTGACTACTGCCATAGAACATATTGTGTTTTCAATTGCTATATTGACATTTTCTTATTACCTTATAGGAAATGTCCTAAGATTTTGTGTTAGCATTATACTAAATAATAACAGCGATGATTCAGTATTTACATTCCTTTCTTTGGCTATAGGAGCTTTGTTTAGCTATTTTGCCTCTTTTTTAGGATTGACTCCATCAAGTGGAGCATTTTTAGCAGGCAGTATGATTGCTTCATTACCAAATTCAAAAGAGTATAGAAAAGCAATCCAACCTTATGCACTGATTTTTACTTCAATATTTTTCATATCTATGGGTACATTGGTTGATTTCAAAGCAGTAGAATCTAATCTTTTTTTGATATTAATATCACTGTTTATTGTATTAATCTCCAGATTTATTGTAATAGGCTTTTCTACATTCCTACTTGCAAATTTCAGGAGAGAACAACCCATATTCTCAAGCATTGCAATGATATCCATAGGTGAATTTTCTCTGCTTATAGCAAAAGAAAGTGGAAAATTTGGAGTGGAGATTGATTTAGTAACTGTAACCTCTGCAATAATTTTTATTAGCGCAATAATGATGTCATTAAGCATGAGCTATAGCGAAACTATATACTCAAAACTCAAAACAAAAATCTCATTAAGAACTCGTTTTAAGTTTGAGAATATAGCATATTACATGAGAAGATTTTTTGACCAGCTTGAGATAGAGAATTATTCTACAAAAAAGATAAAATCGGAATCAAAATTAGCATTAATGCTAACCTTAATACTCTTATTTTCATTTCTCATTTTGAGAAAAATAGCTTTTTTGATAAGTAATTATGCCTCTTCAGTATGGTACACCTTTTATGGATTAAGTGCAATATTACTTCTGTATTTAACAACCATCATCTATAAAAGACTGGAAATAATTCATAGCATGTTATCCATAGTTTTAACAAATGTGGATAGATCAAAAAACATAAAAAAATGTAAACTTATACTAAATTATTTATTAATTATTTTATTCTTATTGTTTTTATCTATGCTCTTTCCATTAGTGATATTTGCCTTCGATCTAAGTGGATTAACAAATATAATACCAATTGTATTAATAATTATTGTAGCATATCCAATAAAAAATTTTTATTTACTCATAAATACAGATCAGACGAAAAATAAAATCTTATTTATGGGGTGAGTGATACTTCTCACTTAATCCAATTCATTCACTAGTTTTTTTAAAACTGAGTCGACAGCAACTAAAATATTGCGTTCTGTAGTTTCAGCAACATAAAGCTTACCATTGTCTATCAACTTAGCGTGTACCTCGTATTTCTCGCTCTTTTCCCTTTCATGTACTGACTTGAGGGTTATATGTAATCGCTCAGGATTTTTTGTTAACTCCTGAATCCTCCTTGTATGATTTTCTATCTCTTTTTTCAAAACACTCATGGTTGAAGGATCTATACTCCTGAATCCAGACAACTCTATATTCAAATCCCTCTTAATATTTTTTTCATTCATGATATCACCTCATAGTTTATCATTGCATAAATTCCTTTAATTCTTTCCCTACCCTTAATCTTTTCAATATAATCTGCAATTTCTTTTGGTACTAAACTTTTCCAGTTTTTATCGTTTTTATCTCTAGCTATTCTCTCCCTTATAATTGTACCGCTTATCCCTTTTTTTAAATTAATCTTTTTAAATTTAAAGTTGAATTTTTTAAAGCATTTTAAGCTCCATATATTTCCAGAATAAGCTAATTCAAATCTTGGTAGCCTATTCTTTATATAGTTAATCCATTTTTTATCATCGTAAAAATCAGGGATAGCATATATTTTAAAATTTTTTATGGTGGATTTTTTAAAAACATTATAAATCATTTGTCTTCTTTCATAATAACTAAAAGGATTTTCAAATGTATTCTTTTCCTGAGAACTACCAATTCCTATTATGACTTCATCAAACTTTTTGGATATGCTTCTTATATTTATCAGATGGGAGTTATGAAAAGGTTGGAACCTTCCAATAAAAAGAGCGCGTCTCATATATACAATAGATAAAGATTACATTATTTTTAAATGTTCCTTTATCTTATTAACCTATAACTTTTCTACCCAAATTGCCTTTTGCTGCCTTTTGCCCTGGATTCTTTTTAGAGTTGGGATGTACTGGATGATCCTAAATATTAATTCATAATCTCAATTTCTTCTTCTATCCTTAAAAGCCTGTTATACTTAGCAGTCCTGTCACTTCTTGCAGGAGCTCCAAATTTTACTTGAGGTGCAGCTAAACCGACTGCCAAGTCAGCAATAAAAGAATCTTCTGTATCACCAGAGCGGTGGCTTACTATAACCCCCCATTTATTTTTGAAAGATATATTTGCAGCATCAATGGATTCAGTTACTGTCCCAATTTGATTTACTTTTAAGAGGAGGGCATTGCAAGCATTCTCCTGCAGTGCATTATTTATCCTCTCAACATTAGTTACTAACAAATCATCTCCAACAATACTGATTTTGTTACCTAAAGTTTTTGTTAAAAGCCTCCAACCTTCCCAATCATCCTGAGCAAGACCATCCTCTATAGAGATAATAGGAAACATTTTGATTAATCCTGTGTAAAAGTCAATAAGTTCTTCAGCAGACATTTTTTTTTGTCCAATTTGGTATTCTCCATTTTTGTAGAATTCTGAGGCTGCAGAATCCAATGCAATGGAAATTTTTTTATTGTAACCTGCTTCTTCTATGGAACTCTGAAGAAACTCTAATCTTTCATTAACTCCTTCCATTGGAGCAATAAATCCACCTTCTGCAGTTACAGATACTGCCTTATAGCTGTATTTTTTTTCAATCTTCTTTTTTATAATATGGTAGGTTTCAGTTCCTGCTCTTAAATTTTCGGAAAAGGACTTGAGTCCATGTGGTACAATCATATATTCCTGGAGATCATTTTCTGCTCCAACATGAGCACCACCATCGAGTACATTCATTTGTGATATTGGTAATTTCAATCTTTTTGAATTTGACAAAATTTTTATATGCTCATATAATTGCTTACCAGAGCAAATAGCACCAACCTTACAAACTGCCATTGAGACCCCAAGAATTGCATTAGCTCCTAAATAAGATTTTTTGTTAGTCCCATCGAGCTCAATTAAGATATTATCAATCTCCCTTTGTTTTCTGCAATCCAATCCTACAATTTTTTTTGCTATTATTTTATTGGTATTCTCTACTGCTTTCAGAACTCCTTTTCCATCATATCTTTTTTTATCATTGTCCCTTAGTTCCAATGCTTCATGAACTCCAGTGGATGCACCACTTGGAACAATAGAACTACTTAAACATGAACCAGTTGACAGATCAACCTCTATGGTGGGATTTCCTCTGGAATCAAGAACTTCTCTTGCCTTTATTTTTTTTATTTTAATTTGCATAGCGTGAACTGTCCAGAGCAAGAATAAAAAACTTTCGGAGATTTTGAAAGTTCTTAAGCATAAGTTTATCATGCCGATAACCAGGAATCATAAACTAAAAGAACTTGAGTGTGTAATAAATAACCTTTTGTGAATCCCTTGTTGTTGAAATTTTTTCTTTATGGGGTACCATAACAAAATTATTTTATATATGGTTCAAACAACTGGAGGCATAGAAAACTTTAAAAATGCACACTAATCTAGTTAGTCCATGGTTCGTATCGGGGGTAGAGAGAAAACTCTTAAGGTTATTGAATCTGTTAAGAGCGAAGAAATCGTTAAAGGTCAAGAAATAGTTAGGCAGTGCCCTGACTGTGGAAGCGAAGATATAGACTATTTAAAGGAAGAATTCTATTGTAAAAAGTGTGGTTTGGTGTTGGATTGATTCGTTGGTCTCCAAATACGGGCTTTAGTACTTTAGTACTTTAGTACAGTAGATGAGCTTTTTGTTTTCAATAATATCAACCCACATTCGACAGGCTGTAAGAGAATAACAGTATAATTTTATTTTCTTACAATAGATTTCTCGTCTAAAACGAAAGATATAAATACTAGTTCTTCGTCGTAAAATATAAAAAATAAGGAGGTGTTTTCTATGAAATTTAAACAAGGCATAAATAAAAATCAGGAGTTTCTTTTAGAAGAGTTAAAAGAAATATTCAAAGAAACAAAAAGAGCAGATGAAAGAGAAAATTAAAGAAGAAAAAAAGCGAGAGCCAACGCAAAGAGAGTTGACAGAAATTGAGTCAACCAAAATAAATGTTACAGATGAATGCAACGATGTACATAAGTTAGTTCCTATGCTTATGCAGACAAAAAGTAATATTGACAAAGCCCCAGATAAAGCAAAAGCGGACAATGGTTATTATGTACATTTTGAAAAAATGTTTGTATAATTCCTTGAATTATGCGAAAGGGCAAAGAGGATAAAGGGGTTTGAAACTAGAGTTAAAGACGTGGAATTAGACGAACAATAGTTTTTTATATATCCTTGTATTGAATATCTTGCTATGGTAGAAATGGATTTTCAGAAGCAAATTTTAGGTACTCTTTCAGAGATGAAAAGCAGCATAGAAACTTTGAAGAAAGACATAAATTACTTGACAGAATACATTGAAGACACAAAACTTACCGAAGAAGAAAGAAAACAATTAGATGAAAGCATATCAAAAATAAAGACTGGCAACACTTCTGAAAAAGCTATCTGACAAGATTGATGGGCTTGAGAAAAAACTTAGGCTGAGCGACATTATGAAATAAGGAGAGAACCGCATAACGAGTATTAGATGCCTGAAAGGTTCAACTTTTTTGCCACCCAAAATCGTTCTCAGCGTACATTTAGCAAAACTCAATAGAAAGATTTTTATAAGAATATTACATAGGTTCTTTATGAAGTTTGAATATTCGCTTCATTGGAGACGAAAAAGAGAGGTTAGAAAAGAAATTACCGACGATTTGATTGAATATGCAATTCAGCACTCAAATGTGTTAAGAGATAAAAATTGGCCAGATGCTTTGAATGCTATATGCAGAGTTCCTCCAATGGGAAGAATACTGAAAGTCGTTTACGAAAGAATTGAAAAAGACACAATAAAAATTATAACAGCCTTTTGGCTTGATTAAAATGGAAGAAACATGGTACGATAAGGAAGAGGACATTTTGAACATTGAATTAGTGAAAAAAGACTGTTGGAAGACCGTAGAATTACCGAGTGGAATAAACATTGACGTAGCGAAAGATGGTACAATTACTGGAATAGAAATTCTGAGAGCAAGCAAGGTTTTTTCTGGGGATGTTAAGAAAGTGATTCAGCAGGCAAAGCCGTTAGCTGCGTGAGTTTTGCCAAATGTTTGTATAAAATCCCATTTTATGCGAAGCTGAGAAGAAAAACCCCATTTTCGAGTGTAGAAATCGTGATTAATTAGGCGAACTTTTTGGTTATTCATCAAAAATTACACAAAATTATTTAAACTAGATTATTGATTTCATTGTTCTATGGTTTTAAAAGAGATGCTTGTAAGTGGCCTTGCGTGGAAACTCACTAATTCAATGATATTTATTCCAAAAATCAAATTTATTTAAGATATTTTCAACTGTGCCTAGATAACGCAACACTCTTTGTTTAAGTTTACCAGTCTTTGTTGCATAACTCCTAAAGGGCTTACGCCTTTGCATACTTCTTAATTTTTTC
>CAZIEE010000057.1:7316-7924 GCA_964538135.1 uncultured Methanosarcinales archaeon | reverse complement strand
ATCACGAGAAGACAATACAATCTTAATAGCAGGACGTGCCATTACCACATCAGAATACTACAAATATTTAAAGCTTTTTAGCGGACACTCTACTAGCAAGAGATAACAGTGCAGTTATGATAACAAGAGATAGGCATTTTAGAAAGTTAAAAGATAAAATCACTATCAAAAAACCAGAGGACTTAATTTAGCTTAATTCCAAACTTTTTAGAATATTCGTTTGCAACTCTATCTCTAATCTTGTGTAGTTCCTTATCACTTACTTTCTTTTTTGAAGCACCTTTAAATGCTACTAAATGTTGGAGAATAACATCTTTTTCTATTGAGTTAAGTTTTTCCCTGACAGATTCCCTAATAAACTCTGTCCTATTGCTGAAATGCAAAGGTTTTAAGATTGCATCTATCTTCTTTACAACATCTTCCTGAATCTTGAAAGTTATAGTTTCCATCGTAATATACCAGTAATACAATGTAATATTTAAATATTTCGGTTTTTAGCCCCACCCACTAACGAACAAAACAACTGAAACGAAATGTCTCCCATGACGATTGTTCTTGATGGCTCACTTTGTTCGCTGAATAGAAACGAGCCACTAAAAATTACTTTG
>CAZIEE010000057.1:0-7306 GCA_964538135.1 uncultured Methanosarcinales archaeon | reverse complement strand
AACGAAATGTCCCCCTTGATGTTTGTTTATGATTGCTCACTTTGTTCGCTTGATTGAACACGAGCCACTAAAAATTACTTTGCGGTCGCAATTTTTCCGAACTACGTAGCGGGAAAAGAATATAACAAGGGGCCTATAAGTTAAGTTCAATAATTTTTAGTGGCTAAACGACTGATAGGGGACATTTCGACGAACGAAACGACATTAAACTACTAGGGGGAGTTCTCTTTACTTCTACTCTTCAATCTAATTAACGCTGCCTTTTTGTGTCCATCAAGTCCTTCTATCTCTGCAAGTTTTGAAGCTGTTTTGATCATACTCTTTGGAATTTTTCTATTAAATTTCTGATACGTTACAATCTTTACGAAGTCCTTTACTGATAGTCCTCCAGTAAATCTGGCTACACCATTTGTTGGAAGCACGTGATTAGTGCCACTGCAATAATCTCCAAAAACTTCTGCTGTATTCTCTCCTATAAACAATGAGCCGTAATTTTTCAGTTTTTTAATTAATTTTTCAGGATTTTTTATTTGTAATTCCAAGTGTTCTGGTGATTTTTCATTGGCTATACTTATAGCCTCATTCAAATTTTTAACAATTATTATATCCTTATTCTTCAAAGATAATTCCGCTATGTCTTTAGTTTTCAATCTAGGCAATTGAATTTTAATTTGTTCGTTCACTTGTTGAGCTAATTTTTTTGATATAGTTACTAAATATGTTTTAGCCTTTATATCGTGTTCTGCTTGGGCAAGTAAATCGGCAGCAATAAACTCAGGGTTTGAAGCTTCATCTGCTATAATCATAACTTCGCTAGGGCCTGCCAAAAAGTCAATTCCGCAATCTCCATAAACTGCTTTTTTAGCGGCAGTAACATAAACATTTCCAGGACCAACTATTTTATCAACTTTAGGAATTTGTTTTGTCCCATACACCATTGCTGCAATTGCCTGCACGCCTCCAATTTTAAAAATTTTATCTGCTCCTGCAATATCGGTAGCAACAATTGTTTCTGGATTTATTTTTGGAGAGCAAGCTATTATCTCTTTAACTCCTGCCAATCTTGCTGGAATGATGCACATTAAGGCAGTTGAAGGAAGCGGATAGTTGCCTCCGGGAATGTAAACTCCAATTTTTTCTATAGGGATTACTCTTTGCCCTAATATAACTCCATTTTTTCTTACTTCAAAATTCTTAAACTGCTTGAGCTGTTGTTTGGCAAAGAATTCTATGTTTCTCTTTGCAAATTTTAGAGCCTTAATTGTTTCTTTATTTACTTGCTTATAAGCTTGTTTAACCTCTTGGTTTGTAACTTCAAAAGAACTTAAGTCAATTTTATCAAATTTCCTAGTGTAATATCTAATAGCAGCATCCCCATTATTCTTAACATCTTCAATTATTTTATTGACAACTTTATTAATTTCTTTCATCTTCGCCTTCTCCATAATTCATTTTCTATGTCTTTTATTTCAATTCCATTTTTTGCCATTAAAATAAATATGAAATAAAGCAAATCTGACACTTCCCAAACTAAATTATTTTTGTCAGTGTATTTCAAAATTTCTAAACATTCCTCTTTTATCTTTTGTTTGATTTTAATTTCATTAACTGCGATTTTTGAAGTGTAAGACTTATCTCTTGTATTCTTTATTCTATCAACTATTACGTTATATAATTCCTGAAAACTAAATTTTTTCTCATCAAAACAAGAGTATTGTCCATAGTGGCAAGCAATATTTTTTTGCTTGACAGTAAATAATAAAGTATCCCTATCGCAATCATATCTAACTCTGATAATATCTTGACAATTTCCAGAAGTTTCTCCTTTAGTCCAAAGCCTTTTCCGAGACCTGCTGTAATATACTGCATTTCCACCTCGAAATGTTTTAAATAATGACTCCTTATTGGAAAAAGCTAACATTAACACTTGATTCTGCTCATCTTGAATAATTGTAGGCATCAATCCATTATTTTTATTAAAATCCAAAAAAGAAACGAATGCCTCATCTAATTTTATCTTTCCTGTATACAAAGCCATTCCCAATTGAGAATTCACGCCTAATTCTTCCAATAGTTTAATTTCACATATAAAAGAAATGCCGCCAGCAACTGTTAGCTTATTTTGGGTTAATTCCCTCAGTTTCTTGATTTTTCCAAAATCTATGCCTTTCATTAAACCTTCTCTGTTTACATCAGTAAAGAGAAATTCACAACAATATGGCTCCAGCTCTTTTATTAAGTCTCTTGGAGTTCTATTAGTTTTTGCAGTCCACCCTTTATTGACTACAATATCATCTTTTGAATCTATAGCTACTATGACTCTTTCTCGCGATAATTTTTCTAAAAATTTTGGTGTTGCTTTTGTTCCAATTATGATTTTTTTTGCACCAGCTTGCAGTATTTCATTTGCCTTTTCTATTGTTCTTATGCCCCCTCCAACTCTGCAATCAGCAATTTTACAAATTTTCTTGATTAATTCAAGGTTGTCTCCTTTTCCAAAAGCAGCATCTAAGTCAATTACAGCGATTTCTCCATATTTTCTGAATTCAAGAGCTATTTCTAACACGTCTTCTCTTTCAAGTACTTTTTCCTTTCCTTGTCTTAACTGTACCGCTTTTCCATTCATTAAATCTATACTTGAAATTATCATATTCTTACCCCCACTCCTTTCTTTTGCAAATATATTTTAACTTGCTTTATTGAATATTCTTCATAGTGAAATATAGAAGCAGCCAGAGCAGCATCTGCGTTTCCTTCATTAAACACTTGGGCTATGCTCTCTAAAGAGCCTGCCCCACCAGAAGCAATTACAGGGATATTGACATTTTCTGAAATTTTTCTTGTTAATTCTAAGTCATAACCATCTTTTGCGCCATCTTTATCCATTGAGGTAAGAAGGATTTCTCCTGCTCCCAATTTTTCAACATTTTTAGCCCATTTAATTGCATCTAATCCGGTTGCTTGCCTTCCGCCTTTTACAAAAATTTTCCATTTATTCTTAATTTTTTTAGCATCAATCGCTACTACAATGCATTGGCTTCCAAATTTTTCGGCCGCTTCCTTAATCAAATCAGGATTATTGACTGCTGCTGTATTAATTGAAATTTTATCAGCGCCAGCCTTCAATAAATTTTTAATGTCATCTATTGTGCCGATTCCGCCGCCAACAGTAAAGGGAATAAAAATCTGTTTTGCAACTTTTTCAACTAAATCAATCATAGTTTTCCTTTTTTCATAAGAAGCAATTATATCCAAAAATACTAATTCATCTGCTCCTTCTTCATAGTATTTTCTAGCAAGTTTTACAGGGTTTCCAGCATATTTCAAATTAACAAAACCTTTACCTTTTACAACTTGTCCGTCTTTTACATCCAAGCATGGAATAATCCTTTTTGTCAACATTTTAACCACCTCTTTAGCAATTCAATTCCGGCTTTTCCGCTTTTTTCAGGGTGGAATTGCATAGCTGTAATATTATTAGTTTTGATAGCACTAACAAAATTGCCATTATAATCTGCGGTGGCTGCAATTATGGAGTTGTCTTTAGGAACAACATAGTAAGAATTAACAAAATACATGAAATCTTTTTTAAAAATATCATTTTGTTTTGGAAAAATATTATTCCAGCCAATTTGTGGAACTTTTCCTTTTCTGAATTTTAAGACTTTTCCCTTAAAGATTGATAATCCTTTAACTTTCGGGCTTTCTTCACTTTCTTCAAATAATCCTTGAAGCCCTAAACATATTCCTAAGAAAGGTTTTCCACTTTCGATAAAATTTTTAATAGGATTTACTAACCCCTTTTTCTCTAAATTTTCCATCATATAACCAAAAGAGCCATCACCAGGCAAGATTAGCCTGTCTGATTTTATGATATCTTCAGGTTCATCAGTTATTATGCTATCTACATCTAAGTAATCAAGTGCATTCTTTACACTTTTCAAATTTCCAGCTCCATAATCTATTATAGCTATCATTTTTCAATCAATCCTTTGGTGGATGGTATTTCCTTCAGAGCCCTTTTTTCTTTCGAGCATGCCATTTTCATGGCTTTTGCAAAAGCCTTAACCGATGCCTCAATTTTATGGTGGTCGCTTCTTCCATATTCCATTTTAATAGCTACATTAGCCTGCAAACCTATTGAAAAACCATAAAAAAAGTCTTCAAGCAAATCGGTATCAAAATCACCACAAAATCTTCTTCGCAGTTTTCCCTGAAAATTTAGGTAAGTCCTTCCTGAAATATCTACAGCTACAATCGCAAGAGCATCATCCATAGGAAAAATAAAGTAGCCTGCTCTGTTGATTCCTTTCCTGTCTCCTAAAGCTTTGCTGAAAGCTTGGCCTATTACAATTCCTGTATCTTCTACTGTGTGGTGCTGATCTACTTGTAGGTCTCCCTTTACATTCATTTGAATATCAAAAAGTCCATGTTTTGCAAAGGATTCAAGCATGTGCGTAAAAAATCCAATTGGAGTTTTAATTTGATATTTGCCCTTGCCATCAATATTGAGCATTAGTTTGATTTCTGTTTCTTTTGTTTTCCTTAATATTTTAGCGATTCTCACTTTAATACCTCCATAATTTCGTTGATATTGTTAATTACAATTTTAGCACCATTTTTCATCAAAAGATTTTGTAATAGTGTAGATTTATCTTGTGGCGGCAGAACGCCAATAGGTTTTACATTTGCTGAAATAGCAACTTTTACATCATCAATAGAATCACCAAAATAATATGCATCCGAATTTGTATATCGGTTTAAAATCTTTAGAAGACCATCAGGAAAAGGCTTTTGTTTGATAACCTCTTCCATTGTTATGATTGTGCTAAAACAATTAGCGACTTTGTTTTTTTTTAGAACAGAATAAGTTTCTTTTCTAGGCCGCCCTGTTAATATAGCCAAAGTATATCTTTCATACAATGATTTTAAAATTCTTTTATCTAACAGAAATTTTTCGTTATTGGTTAACTTTTTGTAATAATACTGGAATTTTTTGATAATTTTCTTTTTATCTGCACTTTTGCCATTATCTTTGATAATAATTTCTGTCAAATCCCAATCATTATTTAATCCGCCCCTGTTTTTGTATTCTTGAATTTCTTCAAAGCTTATATTTTTTCCAGTAAAATACTCTGCTGTTTCTTTAATTGCTAACCTGTAGGATTTAGAAACATCTACGAGCACTCCATCAATATCAAAAACTAATAATGGATTAATCTCTTTTACAATCTGCTGCAGTTCTTTTATTAATTGCTTTGCCTGCCTTATAGTTCCAAGTGTAATTCTAACGCAGCCCTCCAAGAGCTGGTCGCCGCTTCTATTTCTAACCAAAATTCCTTTTTTTCTTAATTTGTTGCAGAATTCAGCAGCTTTGGCACCAATTTTTGCCAAAACAAAATTTGCGTCACTTTTATAGTATTTTATTCCTAAATTATCCAATCCTTTATAGAGAATCTTTTTACTTGTTCTGATTTCTGTGACATATTTTTTGATATAGCTGGTATTTTTTAATGCTGCGGAAGCACAAATGACTGCAACAATATTAACGCTATAAGGAGAAAGGGCTTTTTGGACAATTTTTATATTATTTTTATTCGATATTATGTAGCCTAATCTTAATCCAGCAAGCCCAAATGCTTTTGAGAATGTTTGGGTGATAAATACATTGTCGTATTTCTTAATTAGTGAAATTGATGTTTTTCCACAAAATTGATAATAAGCCTCGTCTATTAAGACAATGGAATTATATCTCTTCGCTTTCTCAATTATTTTTATTATGCTTTTTGTGTCAATTGAAGTTCCAGTTGGATTATTTGGATTTACCAAAACTATTATTTTTGTTTTATCATTAATTGTGTTAAGAACTTGCCCTATTGGAAAACTTAAATCCCCATTATAATCAATTTCCCTGATAACTGCCTCATTCAATTGAGCATAAAATTTAAACATAGCATAAGTCGGCACAGGAATAATAATTTCGTTCTTACCTTTCTCAATGTATGCTTCAATGGTTGTTTTAATTGCCTCATCCGTTCCATTAGTTGCAATAATCTCCTCTGATTTAACTTTGCAATATTTCGCCAATTCTTTTCTCAATGTTGTATATTCTGGGTATGTTGATAGCGTTCTTCTCTTTATTTTTCTAAGTGACTTTATCACATTTTCAGAACACCCATTGGTATTTTCATTAAAATCCAATCTTAAAAAGCCTTCTCTATTTGAAGTTGGCGGATTATATGCCTGCATTTCCATTACAGCTTGTCTTGGCTTAATCATTTTTCACACCTACAATTACAAAATCGCTTTCAAATATCTTATCATAAACCTCAAGATTAGCATTTTTGATAGATGAGCCGGTATAGACAATATCAATGACTAAGTCAGAAATGCCGTTGCAATATGCGGATTCAGTTGAACCTGATAAGTAGATTTTAACAAACCTGTATCCTTTGCCTTCCAAAATATTAAGATATTTTTTGGCAAGATTTTTGTATTTTGAATTAATAGAAACTCTAATATTTTTAGGCAAGTCTTCTAGTTTTTTGCCTCTTGGCCCTAATAAACATAAAACTGGCTTTCCAAACATTGCATTTTTATCATTCCAATCAATAGTTTTTAGCACAAGAAGCTTGGTGCTGTACTTTGATAGCTCGTATTCTTTAAACAAATCTCTACCAGTTAGACCAATTATCTTTTTACCGTTTTGAGATAATTCCTCTATAATAAATGGTACATCTTCCCCTCTGGAAACGACTACCTTATCTTTAGATGGGTTTCCTAAATAGCGCAGAGTTATATCTACATAATTTGCCAAGCTCTTATTGTTTGGCACGACAATGAATACAATCACTGGTTGATACCATATTTTCCATTTTTGCCTCCATATTTTAAAGGGCGGCAGGCGAGAATCGAACTCGCGCCAAGCGGGAGCTGCACGAACGTAAGTGGGTGATCACTTGTCGCACCACAGCCGCTTATTCTACCACTGAACTACTGTCATCATATTGTTTTGCCTTATTCCATTTTAGCTGAAAATTTTAATAAATTGAAATAAAAAATTTAAATTAAACAATGCAAGAATTTTAGTGATGATGATGAATAGAAATAACATTATCTGGAAACTTAAAACCAATCAAATTAAAGGGGTATAAACTATTTAAATTAGAATAAAGTTCGCTCACAGTGAATACAATCAACTCGTTTCATAGCTGTAAGAAAAGGAGAACTAGTATATAAAGCTTTCTGTTACTAGGCACTTTCTGATTTATGAGTGATTTCCTTATTTTTGAAATCATTTCCTATG
>CAZIEE010000056.1:0-7934 GCA_964538135.1 uncultured Methanosarcinales archaeon | reverse complement strand
ACTGAACTTATGGATAAAAGCCCCCATCTTTAGATGGGTGGGATTATGTTACTTACCATACTACCCAAGGCCTATTGCCTTTTTCCCACATGTAATTAAACCTTTCAACATCCTTAAATGTGTCAACACATGACCAAAAATCTTTATGTTTATAAACTGCTAATTTTCTTTCTTTGACTAATTTGCGCAACGGTCCCTCTTCAAGAACGCTGTTTTCTTTAAGATAATCGAATATCTTTCTATTAAAAACAAAAAAACCACCATTGATAAACCCTTTCATATAAGGTTTCTCTTTAAAAGATGTAGCTAAACCATTACTTGTTTCTATGATTCCAAACTGTGATATTGGATGTACAACAGTTAAAGTTGCAGTTTTATTTTTCTTTAAGTGAGACTCATACAAATTTTTAATGTTAACATTTGAAAGCCCATCACAATAAGTTACAAAGAAAGTTTCATCTTGTATGTATTTCTCTATTTTTTTTATTCTTCCTCCAGTTGGTGTATCCAAACCAGTTTCAGCAAAAGTTATATTCCAATCCTCCACATTTAAATTATGGTTTATTATCCTTTCTGATTTTGATTTTAAATTTAATGTGAAGTCATTTTCTATCCATTCTAAATTCATAAAATACTCCTTTATCATGTATCCCTTATAGCCTAAACATAGTACAAAATTATTATAACCGTAATGTGAATATATCTTCATAACATGCCATAAAACTGGCATTTCACCTACTCTAACAAGTGCTTTTGGAATGAACTCTGTCTGCTCTCTTAGCCTTGTCCCTTTTCCACCACATAAAATAACAACTTTCTCTTTTTCCATGTATTTACTTATTTAAAAATCTAAATCTAAGTAATTGTATTAAAAAATTAATTGGTGTTTCAACTTTAACATGAGATCTTCCTCGTACCCTGGCTCTAAATGTAACAGGTATGTCCCCAAGTTTATATTTATTTTTTAAAGCTTTAGATAATATTTCTAGATTAATCATCCAATTTTTTGATTTAATATCTAAATTCTTATAAACTTTTTGCTTCATAATTATAGGATAACCATTTATGTCTTTTATTCTTATAAAGAATAATAGTAAAATAAGGGTGTTGTAAAATTTTGAAAGAATATATCTTGTAAAGCCATCATATCTTACAACCCTTCTAGCTTTGCACAAATCCAGATTTTCTGTTTTTAATGTTTTAAGAATTTTTAAAGTATCTACTGGTGATATTTGACCATCACTGCATGTAAAACCAACATACTCACCTTCAGCTTTATTTAAACCTGCAATTATGCCTCCACCGAATCCAACATTCTTTTTTAAATCTATTATTTTTACTCTTTTATTTCCCCTTTTAATTTTCTTCAAAAGTTCCTGCGTTCTATCATTAGAGCCATTATTTACCAATACCAGTTCGTAATTTATTTTTCTTGAATCAAATTCCTTTAATATTTCACCTATTTCACTTTCCATGCATTCTTGCTCATTATACAATGGCACAGATAATGAAAGTTCATACTTGTAAGATATGGTTATCACCAAAATAATGTTTAATGGTTGATATTATAAATCTTATTTATTTCACTGCCTTATAAATATCAAAATCCTCTAAACTGGAGTTTGATAAAGAATATGGCAAAAACCCTGCTCCATAAGTGTAAAAACCAGCACGTGCTTTTGGATTGTGCACTCTCAAAGGCAAAGTTCCTGTATAACTCTGAGTGCCTATAAGATTCAATCTTTCATTCAATAAAGGCAAAAATTTTCTTGGAGACTCTATCCTGGCTTTAATTATTATATCACCTTCCTTAGGAGAATTATCATCTATCCCCAATATTTTGTAACCATTTTTCTGCATATAATATTGAAATCCACTGTCCCCAATAAACCATACTTGATTATCAGAAGTTTTGTATTGCCCAACTATTTCTGAAAAGTCCCTGTATACACCAGCAAATTCATAGTCTGCATAAGCTACAAAAATAGTAAGCAGAGATGTCGATGCTAAAGCTAAAAAAATAAAATTCCTAAATTTTTTTGAATTCAAAAGTTTATAATCATCTATTATGTTAATGTAGATTATTATCATTGGCGGCGTTAAAATGGTAATGTATCTAACTGCTCCACCTACAAGTATGCTGATAAATAAAAATACAATTATAAACCATAAAAATAAAAATATGTTATTGCGATTTTGATCATTATGAAAAATTCTGTTTAATTTAAATAATCCTAGCGATATTTTTGAATAGTACCTTACAATCATAAATAAGAAAAATAAGCCAGTAGAGAAAAGGAATACAAATAGGATTAATTGGGGTATTGTGTATGCAAATTCAAAATTCTTTGAGATAAAGAATAGCATTACAGAAAGAATTGATGCAATTATTGTTGTCGATGTAAGCACTAATTTGTTTTTATTATCAATTAAAAATGGGTAAAGAAGCATTAACGGAAAAATGGTTGTGCCACCTATATAAAGTACATTTGTTAATAACCTTATTAAAAGTGACTCTGCCCTAAATATATTTTTGGATTTTAAAAGCCAACCAAGTACTTCGCTATTGTGCGGTGCCCCATAAATAACAAAAGTGTATAAATTCCATAACACCATCAATAAGATTGGTATTATTAAATAAGTAATGGATCTGAAATTTTTCTTGAGTATTGCATATGCAGCCAATATTGGTATGATTATAATACCAGTATACTTTGTTAAGTACGCAAATCCACTAAAAATAGAACCCAATGCAAGCAAGTAGCTATTATTTAAATCAACTCCATAAACAAACAAAGCCATTGATAACAAAAAAAATGCAAGAAATGGTATATCGAGCATAACATCGTGCATCATCACAACAAATGACACGCTTAAGATCAAAAGCAATGCTGAACCTAATGGCTTTTTTGTGAATTTTTTGGAGATGTAAAACATTGAAACACCAGCAATTACAGGGAATAATATGAAAGAAAAGTGGATTATTGACTCCTTTTCTCCAAAAAAAAAGATTACTAAGGCGATATAATAAGAAACTAGAGGCGGATTAGTGATAAAGGTAGCCAGACCAGACTTGCCTGACCAATCAAAACTGAAAGAATAGGGATGTAAAGGATCTTTAATTATTTGCCTTGCAACATATATATATGCTATATCATCAATGTGAAATGCCTTGTTTAAAAAAGGTAATGATAATAGAAGTACAAAAAAAACTATGATTGAAATATTAAATAAATCTTTTTTAAAATGCATTTTGTTAAATTTATTTAGGTATTATCTTATATTTTTTCCATCTTTTTGTAGAAAGACTCATATCTATAGTTAAAGGTGGACCACTATACTCATTTAAGGTCATTTTACCTACATAACTTTGTGATACAGAAACATTAGTAATTGTATTTTTAGATCCTGCAAGCAATGCCAGCTCATACATGCTCATTCTTTTGTCCCCTACAATATGTACTATTCCAGTAGTTTTCTTTTTGCAAACTTCATATATACCTTTAGCTACATTGTCACTAAATAAATAAGTACCAAATCTATCAACAAACGCCTTTGGGTATTTCCATTTTTTTTTAGGTACGAAATTTGTTCTGATAACACATGTATTTGTATACTGCCTTACTACAATTTCACCGCATAATTTGGTGAGTGAGTAGTAATTTTTTGGAGAAGGAATATCCTCTTCTGTATAATATTTTTCTTTTTCACCAGCAAAAACACATGCTGTTGACATATAAATTAGGTAACAATTATTATCTAATTTTTTAATGGAATCCACTATATTTTGAGTTCCTTCTACATTTGTTAGCCAAGCTTTTTGCTTATCTTCTTCACACTCCCTTATTCCTACTAAAGCTGCAGCATGTATTAAAATTTCAGGTTTATAATCTAAAACTATTTTATTTACACTAACCTTATCACAGATATTCATTTCTCTATGGGTTGGACAAAAAGCATTTTTGAAAAACTTTCTTATTGATTTTCCTAAAGATCCACTCCCTCCAGTGATTAAGACATTCATTTAAAAAAAATACATAATCAGATATTTAAAACTTATCGGAAATATTTATAAACCAAGTGTTAGTTGTTAACTTATGAAAACTATTACAGTAGTTGGATTAGGATATGTTGGACTGCCTTTGGCCTGTTTGTGCTCAGAAAAGGGGAATAAGGTTTATGGACTGGATATTGATAAAAACAGGGTAGATCTAATCAATAAGGGAATAAGCCCAATTGATGATGAATATTTAATTAAAAAATTAAAAAATATAAAGATACAAGCTACAATAGATCCCAGTGAGTGCATCCCAAACTCAGAGGTGATTATTGTGTGTGTACAAACTCCGGTAAGCAAAGATAACTCTCCAGATCTGAGTGCTTTAATAGATTCTACTTCAACAGTTTTAAAGCATATAGAAAAAGGTTCACTTTTGATTATTGAATCTACTATATATCCTGGAACAATTGAAGAGGTGATTATCCCAATTATTAAGAAAAACAGGTTGGATGCATATAAAAATGATATTTTTGTTGCATATTGCCCTGAAAGAATAGATCCTGGAAACAAAAAATGGACTATTGAACATCTACCCAGGGTGGTTGGGGGGATAACAAGAGATGCAACAAAAAGAACTGCTGAATTCTACAAAAGAATTTTGAATTCTGAAGTTATTGAGCTAAGCAGCATTAAAGCAGCAGAAGCAACAAAGATAATGGAAAACACTTTTAGAGATATTAACATAGCATTCATGAATGAAATGGCACAAAGCTTTGACAAAGCAGGAATTGATATTATTGAAGTAATAAGGAGTGCTTCAACAAAGCCATTTGCATTTATGCCACATTATCCTGGTGCTGGGGTTGGTGGGCATTGCATCCCTGTTGATCCTTACTATTTAATTGAAAAAGCAAAACAAATTGGATTCAATCATAGGTTTTTAAGATTAGCGAGAGAAATAAACAACAACATGCCACACTATACAATAAAATTGCTTGAAAATGAGTTAAATAAATTAAAAAAATCAGTTAAAGGTGCGAAAGTAGGGGTTCTTGGTTTAGCATATAAGGCAGATGTGGATGACATAAGAGAAAGCCCTTCATTTGAGATTATAGAGATATTAAAGGCAAGAGGTGCAGAAGTTTTTGTATTTGATCCTCATGTAAAATCCGAAATTAATGTAGATGATTTTGATGAATTATTAAGCAAAAGCAATTATCTTATTTTGGTGACAGATCACAAAGAGTTCAAGGAGATGGACTTGGAAAAGTTAAAGAAAAATAATATTTCTATAGTAATAGATGGCAGAAACTGCTTAGATAAAGAAAAGATTAAATCAATTGGAATACTTTACCATGGTATAGGAAGGAGTTAGGTAGAAAATTTGTTTTCAATACCTTACTTCAAATGTTTTAAATGCAACTGGGAATTTCTTCTGTATCCTAATATCAGTTACTTTAGCATATCCAGGGCCTCCTTTAATAAAATCTATTAATTCTTTTATTTTATACTCGATACCTTCAAGAACAACCTCTACATTTCCATCAGGAAGGTTTTTAACATAACCAGTCAAACCGAGTTCCATAGCTTTTTTTCTTGTATTATCTCTAAAGAACACACCTTGCACTTTACCAGAAACAATAAGATGGAAACATCTCATAATTAGTTATTTTTCAAATATTATTTAAGTATTTTACTATAGAAACATTTTTATTTGCCCTACACAACTCACGCTGTGAAATTATCAATTAATTAATTATCTTAAATGATATGAAAACTGTACAACACATAAAAATAAAAAATACAATAACCATTAGTGAGCTGGTAAAAAAGATGGAATTAGTTGGAGTGCTTGGCTCTAACAGATTTGGAAAGGCAGTGAGTATATGCGAGGCAATGATTAAAGATAAGAAATGCAAGGTTTTCCTTGGATTAGCTGGTCCTTTGGTACCTGGAGGGATGAGAGACATAATAATTGAAATGATAGAAAAAAAATGGGTAGATGTAGTTGTTACAACAGGAGCTACTTTAACCCATGACTTGGCAGAGTCTCTTGGTTATAGGCATTTTCAAGGAAATGCGTATGCTAATGACACTGAACTTCATGAAAAAGGATTTAACAGGGTTTATGATTCTTATATGCCCAATAATGCCTATGAAGGGATGGAAGATTTCATTGAGAAAAATTTTGAATATTTAAAAGATAAAAAATCAATCAAGGACTTTTTGTGGGAGCTGGGAAGACTGACTCCAAAGAATTCTATAAGCAAAGCCTGTTTTGAAAACAAAATTCCAATATTTTGCCCTGGAATTTCTGATTCGGGAATTGGATTGATGATTTGGGGCCAAATAGCAAAAGGTAAAAGTATTGAAACAAATGCATTTGAGGATTTGAAGGAAATTATGGATATTACCTGGACAACAAAAAAGGCTGGTGTTATTTATTTTGGGGGTGGTGTCCCAAAGAATTATATTCAGCAAGCAATGCAGATTGCTCCAAAATCAGCTTTATATGGGGTTCAGATTACTACAGATAGGCCAGAACCAGGCGGCAGCTCTGGAGCTGAACTAAGAGAAGGAATTTCTTGGGGCAAGATGAATACTAAAGCAAAATTTGTTGATTTATTTTGTGATGCAACAATTGCAATGCCTCTTATTTATGCTGCTTTAAAGGAAAGGATTAAGATTTAATACTTTTTATTGGATAAAATTATGAAGACTCCACAAAACATAAAACTAATGAAAGGTAAAGAAAGAGTAGTAATGCTTACTGCATATGATTATTGCATTGCAAAATTAATGGATGAAATTGTTGATATAATCCTGGTTGGAGATTCCCTTGGAATGGTAAGTTTGGGTTATGAAGATACTACTAAAGTGACAATGCAAGATATGATAAGGGCTACTCAATCTGTTGCAAGTGCAGTTAAGAATACATTAATTGTAGGAGATATGCCAATCAAAACTTATTATAATGAAAATGAAGCATTAAAAAATGCAAAATTATTTTTGAAAGCTGGAGCTAATGCAATAAAGATTGAAAATAAACCTGAAATTGCAGAATTTCTTGTAAGTAATGGACTTAATGTTATGGGGCATATTGGATTAACCCCACAAACTATAACAAACTTTAAAGTGCAAGGTAAAGACAGAAAAAGCTCAGTAAGATTAATGCAAGAGGCAAAAACCCTGGACAAAGCAGGCTGTTTTTCTTTGGTTTTGGAATGTATCCCATTACAGCTTGCAAAAAAAATAACTAAATCAATTTCAATTCCAACTATTGGTATAGGTGCTGGTATTTATTGTGATGGTCAAGTATTAGTTACGCATGACCTAATTGGATTGTATCAGGATTTCAAGCCAAAGTTTGTGAAGAGGTACTCTAATTTAGGAAATGAAATGAAAAAGGCCTTTGAATTATATACCAAAGAAGTGAAAGAAGGTAGGTTTCCCAGTGACAAATATTCGTTTCATTGAAATTTTATACTAATTTCTTTTTCATATAATTGCTTAATTAGTAAGTGTTTCTTATTTATTTCGGTATATTGGTCAATTTCCTTCAACTCTTTATCAAAGCCTAATCTAATTAATTCTTCTATTATATTCAAATTAACTAGAGTTATTACATTTTGATTTGGAAAAACTTTGGTTGAAAAGTAAGTATAAGCAATGTCAATGGTTGTACCAGATATGATATTATCATCAAAAACAACAACTTGTTTCTTTTTAGAAAGCTCTTCTAAATAAGATATTTCTCTTGTAGATAAATTTGGCTGTGTATCTTTAAGTTTCTGAGTAGATAATCTTGCTACATAAAATGCAGAATCCTTACTTCGAGATGCATCACAATATCTTAAATAAACATCCATTCCAGCTGCTACTTGTAATATAACATCTCAAAAATGCGACATTAGAATTATACATTTTTACACAC
>CAZIEE010000055.1:0-8033 GCA_964538135.1 uncultured Methanosarcinales archaeon | reverse complement strand
TCACTAAAACATATTTCAACTCTTTACTCAATAACAGAAGACTCTCAACTTCTTTGCCAAATCTTCAACTGTTTATAGTCTTGTACCATTTTACAGAACCTCCGTAGAATCTCTTCAATGAGAGATTTCTTACACAAAACTAAGAAATCTCTAAACTGGCAAAAATGGGCGTTAAGCGAAACTCCAAAAGGTTTATATGTAAGTTATGCTTACTTTCTTACTGGTGATGCAAAATGACTGAAATAATAACTATGTCTTCAAAAGGGCAGATTGTCGTGCCAAAAGAGTTAAGAGAAGAGATGCAAATAGACGAAGGCACTAATTTTGCTATATTCGGAAAAGATGACACTCTAATCTTAAAGAAAATTGAAGTGCCAAAAGCTAATGAGGTATTTGAAAAAGTGCATAAATGGGGGACAGAATTAGCCAAGAAGAAAGGCTGGAAAGAAGACGACTTCATTAGGAAAATTAACAAGGTTTGAGGCACACAAAGTGATTAAAACAATCGTTGTCTTAGACACGAACATCTTTATTTCTGCTGTATTTTGGGAGGGTAAACCTTATAGTGTTGTAAAGAAAGCAATTAATCAAGAAATTATCGTCTTCATTTCAAATTACATAATTGAAGAGATTCGGGAGGTATTGATTCGGGACTTTAACCTTGAAAAGCAGGAAATTGATGACATTGTAAATGCTGTGCTTTATTTTACACATTTAATTGAGCCAAAAGAATCTGTTACAGTTATCAAAGATGATCCAAAAGACGATAAAATTCTGGATTGTGCCATAGCTTGCAATGCAGACTTTATTGTAAGCCAAGACAATCATTTACTAAATCTGAAGTCATTTAGGAATATTAAGATAACCTCACCAGAAGAATTTCTCAAAACTTTTAACTGACTATCCCCTTACGTTTGTCTTTAGTTATCTGTCCGCCCCAGAGTGTCATGAGGACATTATGACGCAAGGAATAAGTCCGAACCGCAAAGCGTGTGACGCCGTCCCACAATTATTTTCCAGAACACCAAATCAAGAAGAAAAGAAGAAAGAAGTTCTCAATTTACTAGAGCTTGATGATAAGAAGCTTGAGCATTACAGCAAAGCAAGACCTTTGTTTAAGCTTGATGATGAGGAAAAAAAGAAAGCATTTGGGAAATCCGTTAATATGGCTGTAAAGCTGATAGAAAAAATCAAAGACATTGAAGAAACAAAGGAAGAGGTTTGTTTTCTCAAGCAAATAATACAAAACAATGCTGTGTTTGAAGACGAGATAGTAAAAGAAAATGATAACAAACCACCAAAGTCCATAAAGACTTTGGTTGATAAGGATGATGAGCAATTTGCACCAATAGTAGAGAAGCAAATATATGCTGGACTAAAAGCAGAGAAGATAAAAGGAGATTCAGCATATGGAAATCCTTATAACTTCATAGAAGCAGACGCATTTGGTATAGAATTAGAAGCCCCTTTAAGAAAGGGCAAATGTGAAGATGGCTTTAACTGGTACGACTTTAATTTAAGTAACGATGGCAAATGTTTAACATGTCCTAATGGTATTTCTGTTGCAAGCTGTGGAAAAAATAAGTTTATTTTTCCAGTTAAAGCCTGTAAGATTTGCTCGCTAAAGAGTAAATGTACAAAATCAAGAACAAATCATACAGTAGTTATACCAGAAGAACATGAATTTTTGAGGAAGGTTATTGAGGAACAAAAGACACGGGTAAAGACTGGTAAAAGTAGGCTGTTTATAGAGAATATTTTTGCATTTCTTGAGAAGCTAAGTGGTAAGCTGACTCCTTACTTTAATCTTCAAGCTACCACAATCCATAATGTCCTAGTGGCAACTCTATCAAACTTGATAAAATGTGTGAGATTGAAAGGGTGATAAAGAGAAGGTAAGTAAAAATTATTGAGTAATAGTATTTTATACAGTAATTTTTATTTTATGTAGATTATTAAGTGATATTTTAGTTGATGTTTTTCAAATCATTCTAAAGGCAAAAACATAACAATATTTATAAACTATACATAATTTATTAGGTTTTTAGTATGGTTTTTGATTTCAAAAACAGGGATATAGTATCCATTAATGATTTCTCTAAGCAAGAGCTTTTACAAATTCTTGATGTTGTAAAAAGGATTGAGAAGAACCCAAAAAAAAACCTCCTAAAAGATAATATTCTTGCTACTCTATTCTTCGAGCCATCAACTAGAACAAGATTAAGCTTTGTATCTGCAATGGAACAGCTTTCTGGCAAAGTTATTGGTTTTTCAAACTCAAATTTTACTTCTATCCAAAAAGGAGAATCCTTGTGGGACACTATAAAGATAACAGAACAATACGCTGATGTTATTGTAATACGACACCCTTTAGAAGGTTCTGCAAGACTAGCTGCAGACGCTACACTCTTGCCTGTGATAAATGGTGGAGATGGCAGTAATCAACACCCAACTCAAACAATACTTGATATGTATACTATACAAAAAACAAAAGGGAAGCTGGAAAACCTGCATATAGGGTTTGTTGGGGACTTAAAATATGGAAGGACAGTGCACTCGTTGGTAATTGCTTTGTCTAACTTCAACCCAACTTTTTATTTCATAGCCCCAAATGATCTGCAAATTCCTGAAAGCTATCTGGAGGAGTTAGTTCAAAAAAGGGTTAGATACTACAAAACATCTGAATTAAAAAAATTTAGCAAAGAGCTGGATATCATCTACGTAACAAGAATACAGAAAGAAAGGTTTGCAGATCCTTTAGAGTACGAAAAATTCAAGGGAATGTACAGGATTGATGAATCATTTTTACAGTTTGTTAAAGAAGACTTAAAGATAATGCATCCCTTACCCAGAATTGATGAGATAAACAGGAGTATTGATAATACACATCATGCAGCATATTTTGAAGAAGCAGCAAATGGTATACCTGTGAGAAAAGCACTACTTGCATTAGTACTGGGCAAGATAAAATAAAATAAACAAATTAACACTAGTCAAATGAAGATGATAAAAAAGAAGAAGATGAAAAAAGTACCTGAAAAAATTAAAGAAGCCCAAAAAAGGGAACTTAATATAAGCGCAATATATGAAGGAACAGTCATTGACCATATACCAACTGATGCGACATTTAAAGTTGTTGAAATTCTGGATTTAGAAAACCATAAGGATATAGTTTCAATAGCAACCAACCTAAAAAGCAAGAAACTGGGGAAAAAAGGCATTATTAAGGTTGGAGGAAAGAGCATTACACCTACAGAGGTAAACAAAATAGCAATTGTTGCTCCTGACGCAACTGTCAATCTTATCAAAGATTTTAATGTTAAAGAAAAGATAAAAGTAAAGACTCCAGAGTTTATTGATAATGTTGTAAAATGTTCTAATCCAGTTTGTATAACAAACAATGAACAGGTTGGAACAAAATTTTATGTTACCAAGAGAGATCCAATTAAAATCAAATGCTACTATTGCGAAAGAAGCATGAACAAACAGGATATTGAGATAATCTAACATATAATTAAAATATAATGGTTTGTAGTACATTTACTGAAATAGCAGGTATAAAGATTGAGCCTTGCATATTCAATGCCTCAGGACCAAGGTGTGTTACATTTGAGGAGTTGGAGACAATTGCCAAATCCAAGTCTGGAGCCATAATGACAAAATCCTGTACATTGGAACCAAGGATAGGCAACCCAGAACCAAGATATCATGAAAATTCTCTAGGTTCAATAAATTCAATGGGCTTACCCAACTTGGGTTACAAGAAATACGCCGAGTTTTCCAAAAAACTAAAAAAATACAAAAAGCCATATATAGTAAGTGTTGCAGGGCTCACACTCCAGGATAATATTATTATAGTAGAATATCTATCAAAATTCAAGGATATTGATGCCATAGAATTAAATTTAAGCTGTCCAAATATTCCTGGCAAGCCACAAATTGCTTATGATTTTGTAGCATCTGACCACATGCTAAAAGAAGTTTTGAAAGTAAACTCACACATTATTGGAGTTAAACTTGCCCCTTATTTTGATTTTGTTCATTTTGAGCAAATGGCTAGGATATTAAAAAAACATAAAATAAAATTTGTTACTTGTATAAACAGTATTGGAGATGGATTGATAATTGATCCAGAAAAAGAGCAAGCACTAATAAAGCCAAAAAAAGGATTTGGAGGTATAGGTGGCGCTTATATTAAACCAACTGCACTTGCAAATACAAGAAGGTTCTATGAATTGTTAGATAAAAAAGTAGATATTATTGGTGTTGGTGGCATAAAAACTGGGGTAGATGCATTTGAATTTATACTTGCAGGAGCATCTTCTGTTCAGATAGGCACAGAGTTTATGAGTTCAGGCTCAAAATGTTTTAAGAGAATTGATAATGAGCTAAAAGCTTATATGAGGGGTAAGGGTTACTCTAAGATAGAGGATTTCAGAGGCAGGCTTAGGATTATATAAAGAATTATTGATAAAATGTCACTTCTAATCAAAAACTGCAGGCTATTAATAAACGACAAAGTACTTCAAAAAAATATCCTGATAAAGAAAGATAAAATTGCAAAGATAACAAATAAAGAACAAAAAGCAGATAAGGAAATAGATGCAAGAAACAACTTTGTTTTACCAGGTCTGATTGACTGTCATGTACATTTTCGAGAGCCAGGTTTGACACATAAGGAAGATTTTTTAAGTGGAAGCATGGCTGCTGCAAAAGGAGGTGTAACCACTTTTCTCGACATGCCAAATACACTACCACCAACTATAACACTTAATGCTCTTGATGAAAAAAGAAAGTTGGCTGCAAAAAGCGTTGTTAACTATGGATTTCACTTTGGAGCAACATCTGACAATATACAAGACATACAAAATATACAACAATTAAAAAAGAAGAATATTGCAGCAGTTAAGCTGTATATGGACTATACAACTGGAGATTTAAAAGTTGAAGACTTTGAGGCTATAGCTAATATTTTTAGACAATCTAAGATAACTGTTGTTCATGCTGAAGGTGAAAATGTCAAAAATGCAATAGACATTCTTACTAAAAACAAAATAAAAAATCATATACACATAGCTCATGTCAGTTCTAAAGAGGAATTGGACTACTCAAAGAAAACTTTAAAAAAATCTATTAAATCTATCTTTCTCAATAAGGTAACTGTTGAAGTTACTCCCCACCATTTATTTATGAGTGAAGAAGATATACAAAGATTAGGTGCATATGCAGAAATGAAACCTGGGTTAAAAACAGAGATTGATCAGAAAGCATTATGGCAAGGAATCAAAGAAGGGAAGGTTGATGTTATTGCAAGCGATCATGCTCCACATTTAAGAGAAGAAAAAGAACAGCTCAATTATCCCTTTGGGGTTCCTGGTGTGGAAACAATGCTGCCATTATTACTCGATTCATTCAACAACAATAAAATAAGTTTGCAACAGATAATAAGACTTTGCTGTGAAAATCCTGCAAAAATATTCAGGATAAAAAATAAAGGTATCTTAAAAGAAGGTTATGACGCTGATTTAGTAGTTGTTGATCTGGATAAGAGACAGGTGGTAAGGAATGATGATTTATTAACTAAATGCAAGTGGAGCCCATATGAAGGAAAAATATTAAAAGGCTGGCCTATAACAACAATAGTAAATGGAAATATTATTTATGATGAAGGAAAAGTTTTTGATTTAAAGGGTAGGGAAATTCAATATGGTTAAGTGAGGATAAATTAGAGGAACAAATAAAATGATGCAGCCACGTGATTGGATTTCTGGATTGGTTGGTTTGATAGTTTTTTTGCTTGGATTATTTCCAATCTTAGGAAAATTTGAGTTTCTAAACAATTTGCCAATTTCACTTTTGATATGGATTGTGGCTGGAGCTGGATTCTACTTGGCAATTAATTCAATAATAGAAATAACTAACAGTAATATTGTAGGATGGTGGAGCTTTGGGATTGCAATTGCAGTTTTAATAATTGGTTTATTTCCTTTGCTCCATAGCTTTGGTATTGGCCCAGCTTGGTTTCAATTTAATTGGATTAACAAGTCAGTTTATAATATAATTTTCATAATAGAAGGATTTTTCCTGATGATAGCTACTTTTGCTATGGAACTCTGAGTTCTCCTAACAAGATTTCTAACAATATGAATTTCTAACAATATGGATTCGCTATTTTAGTATAATTAATCCATAAATAAGCCAATACCAATCCAAGTAAAACACCAACTAGAAATAACATAACCGGATGGGTTACAAACCCTTTTTTGTTATTAAATAGACTCATACAAAAATAAATGAAAAGCATATATTTAAATATTTCTATTTTACCCAGTAAGCAAGATATTCAAAGTGGTTTTTATGGAAGTCAAATTAAACAAAAAGCCAAAAAATTGTACAATAATAGAGGGATTTCCAGGTTTTGGTTTGGTTGGAACAATTGCATCAGAATTCCTGATAGAGCATTTAGAAACAGAACAAATTGGCAAGATTTTTTTTGACGATATGCCTGCCATTGTTGCAATACACGAGAATAAGATTGTTGAGCCATTAGGCATTTTCTACAACAAAAAATATAAACTAATAATTTTGCATGCAATTACAACAGCAACCCATTACGAATGGCAGATGGCAGATACTATTATAAAATTAGCTAATGACTTAAATTCAAATGAGATAATCTCCCTGGAGGGAGTTGGTTCTGGAGCAGAAAGTGAAGGCTCATCTGTGTTTTATTACGCAAACAATGAAAAAAATGCTGAATTTTTTGAAAAAATAGGGATTCAACCTTTAAAAGAGGGAATAATAATGGGAGTAACAGGGGCTATTCTTCTTAGGACTGAGAAAAAGAAGGTTAGTTGTCTTTTTGCAGAAACACAATCAAACATGCCAGATAGTAAGGCAGCTGCAAAGATAATTGAAGCACTTGATAAGTATATTGGTATGGATCTTGATTGTAAACCATTGTTAGAGCAAGCAGAGAAGTTTGAATCAAAATTGAAAGGGATATTACAAAAAAGTCAAGAAGCTCAAGAATTAAGTGATAAAAAAAAGCTAAGTTATTTGGGGTAGTAGCAATTTAGAAATGACTAATATATGAATAGGGCAAACCTCAATCTATACGTATGTGCATAGCATCATAAGGTCAAAATTCAATCATGTTGAATTCATTGACGAGCGTTGTGGCGAGGGGATGCCCCCTACGGGGACGCAGCTCCTTCATCCTTCCCGTAGGGAATTTTGAAGATGCTATGCACATACCTCTATACAGTATAAATCTAATTTTATGACATTTTAAAAAAATTTAAATATAGTAGAATTGTTGATTTTCTTAATGAAAAAAATAATGAATATTGCTATAGCTTCTTTACTCTTATTAATGATTTTTATAACAAGCTGTCAGATTTTTGTTGAATCGAAAGAAAGTGGCTGTGCATCTGATTGCGGAGAATTTAAAGGTATAACCAAACTTCAATGTACTGAAGCTGGAGGCGATTGGAATGAATGTGGCTCACCTTGTGCTGGTACAGATGCAGAATTCTGTATACAAGTATGTTCACCACAATGTGAATGTGGTGGAATTGCTGGATTTAAGTGTCCAGTAGGATATAAATGCAGATTAAGTGGGAAAGCTATTGATGAAATTGGAGTGTGTATAAAGGAATGATTTGTTTAGCCTAAAGTGTTTGAACCTTACTTTTTTCTAACGATTTCTGGCACACGATAGTTCATTTGTCAGATGAAAGATGGAAACATCTCAATTAAGAACATCCTGAAGTTACACCTTACCTTGAAGAGATAAAAGAAACACTAAAAAATCCTCTTAAAATTAGAGCTTCGGAAATATGAGAATCCACATACCCCTCCAAGTAAAGACGAAAGGCTAACATCTCGTTCTAACTTTGTTTCAAAGACAGGCTTGCCTGTTGGCAAGAAAACAGGATATAAAGGAGCAACAAGAGAGAGAAAACAACCAACACATTTCGACAG
Organism: uncultured Methanosarcinales archaeon; assembly: GCA_964538135.1. Lineage (GTDB taxonomy): Archaea > Nanobdellota > Nanobdellia > Woesearchaeales > GW2011-AR4. The sequence continues at coordinate 47 of CAZIEE010000055.1, read as the reverse complement.
GCTGTAAGAGAATAACAGTATAATTTTATTTTCTTACAATAGATTTC
>CAZIEE010000054.1:0-8059 GCA_964538135.1 uncultured Methanosarcinales archaeon | reverse complement strand
CATCGAGAAAATAATCTTCAGTAAGAATTAAGGTTGAACTGTCGAATGTGGGTCCCATAGAAACCAAAAATTATAAATAACACTTATGTTGATGGATTTAAAATGGTTAAATATATTGTAGTAACTGGTGGTGTAATGAGTGGGGTTGGAAAAGGGGTTACAACTGCAGCTATAGGCAAGATATTACAGGAACATGGTTTTAGAGTAACTGCAATTAAAATAGATCCATATATCAATTATGATGCAGGAACCTTAAGGCCAACAGAGCATGGCGAGGTTTGGGTTACAGACGATGGTGGTGAAATTGATCAGGATTTAGGCACTTATGAAAGATTTCTAAATATGGACATTCCAAAGAGGAATAATATCACAACTGGCCAAATCTATAAAACTGTAATCGATAAAGAGAGAGAAGGCCAATATCTAGGCCAGACTGTTCAATTTATACCTCACATTCCAGATGAGATAAAAAAAAGAATTAAAGAGACAAGTGACAATTATGACTTTGTTTTGATTGAAGTAGGGGGTACAATCGGTGACTATGAAAATATCCCGTTTTTGTTTGCAGCTAAGAGCCTTGAAAGGGAAGTAGGCAAACAAAATCTGGTTTATGTACTTATAACATATTTACCAATACCCAGCCATATAGAAGAGATGAAAACAAAGCCTACCCAACAGGCAATAAGGCTCCTTAGTGAATCAGGTATCTTCCCAGATTTCATAATCTGCAGGGCTAAAAAACAAGTAGATGATATAAGAAAAAATAAAATTGAGACATATGCAAACATAATTTCAGAACATATTATCTCTGAGCCGGATATCAGTACAATCTACCAAATTCCTATTGACCTCGAAAAAGAAAATTTAGGGAAAAAAATATTGAAAGAGTGTGGGTTGCAATCGAGAAAAAATCCCAACTTGGAGGAATGGAAAGGACTTGTGGCTAATATAAAAAATCCTAAGAGTAGTGTTAAAATTGCAATTGTAGGAAAATATATTGATATTGGAGATTATAACCTGGCTGATTCTTACATATCTATAAATCATGCTTTAATACATGCAGGAGCTTCCTTAAATAAAGGTGTAGAGATAGACTGGCTTGATTCAAAAATGTTTGAAAAGGGGGGTAAAGGGGGTAATGATGCTCCATTAAGCAAATTAGAGGGTTATCATGGTATGATAGTTCCAGGAGGATTTGGTTCCTCTGGTGTTGAGGGTAAGATTAATGCAATTAATTATACAAGAGTAAATAAAATACCTTATCTAGGGTTGTGTTATGGCTTGCAACTTGCAGTTATTGAATTTGCAAAGAATGTTTGTGGCTTAAAAGATGCACACACAACAGAGGTTAACCCAAAAACATCTGCTCCAGTAATTGATGTTCAACCTGCTCAGCGTGAAATTCTTGAAAAAAGTATGTACGGTGGTACTATGCGTCTTGGAGCATATAGTGCAATTCTAAAAGAAAAAAGCCAAATTTTGAAATTATATGAAGAAACAGGAAGATTGAGTGAGGATACAAAAAAGATAAGTGAATTAATGAAAGATAAGAGCCAAGCATTTAGACTGGGAATATTGGAAAAAGCTAAGAATATTGTTTTAGAAAGACATAGGCATCGTTATGAAGTAAATCCAAAATTTGTTGATTTATTAGAAAAAAATGGACTTGTGTTTTCTGGGTATCACCTGCGATCAGATAAAACAAAATTAATGGAGTATATAGAACTACCTGGACAAAATTTCCAGGGAACACAAGGGCATCCTGAGTTTAAGTCACGTTTAGGAAATCCCTCTCCATTGTTTTATGGTTTCATGAAAGCATGTTGTAGGATTAACTAAACTCACTTATTAAATATATTCTGCATTGCTGTGCCCAGAGCTGCAAAGTCACTGTAAATCTTTAAGAACTTGTTATCCATAGTACTGGTTATGTTGTTCTGCGTCTTATTAAGCTCATATATAAACTGTTCATTGAATGTTTTGTTTATGCTTTCAAGCACAAGGTCTCTTGTTTTGTTAACATTTATCATTGTTTGATTTAACTTGGAAATTAAATCTCTGTATCTTTCAGCTTCTGCTGCTGATAGATCAACTATAAAGTTAAGGGCAACTGATACATGAAATGACGATGAGACTATAAGTTCTCTTTTTTTGTTTTTCAAATCAAACGAACATCTTGCAGTCTCTTCATATACTCCAGTTATAGTTGGTGTTGTAAATTGAGTGTAATAGTTTCCAGGCTCAGTTGAAGGCTGTAATGGATAATCCAAAAGGAAATAAGACTTATCAGGATACAGAATAGTAACATTACATTTTGCATTTGTAATTGGATTATTATCAGTATCACCTAGCCTTACTATTACCTGTCCCGTCTCTCCGCTTATGTACTCAGTTCCAGATACAAATCCAAGTAATGGCTCTGCTCCAGACAGGTAAAAATTATAAATATAAAATGTAGAAGCTAGAGCTATCAAAATTAACATAATTACTATGATTATTACTCCAATCCTTTTTTTGTTTACTGCAAATCTTATTTCCATTATCCCCAGAAAGATTGGAGCAGATTATTAAATCTTTTCAATACTTCTATAAAAAACCATTGGAAGAATTACTCAATCAAGAATTTGGCTCGTGAGCTGAAAATGTATGCAAGCAGAAAAATGCGAAAAAGACATTATTAAGTTATGCTGGCTAAACTTTCAAGACGCTCCGAGTTGAGCGCAAAGCGAAACTCGGAGTAGTTCACGAGATCATATGCCCATAAACTCTTGCTTCCATTTCATCTTTTATCTCATGGACTGTTGCATTTATATCTGTTGTTTGTGACCTTATAATCCCTAACTCAGATAATATGCTGTTTATTTTTGTTGTTATTTCTCCACTCAATAGATTGAAAGTGTTTGTTGTAGTTTGATTAAGTTTGTTAAAGTAGTCTGTTTGCTCATTTTTTAATACATCCAGCTTCGATTTTATGTTGGTTATATCTGTACATAATGATGAAGTACTTGTTTGAGTATTGCTACAAAACTGTTCGATAACACTTAAGTTTCCATCAATTGAGTTGAACCTTGCTATTAATTGTGCCTTATCTGCTTGGTTCATTGCATTTGTTACAAGCCATTGAGTGTCTGCATATATCTCAATTGTTGTTTTATTTATATCCTTTAAATAAGACACCAAATCACTTTTTAATTCATTGTTTAGTTTAATAATCAAATTGCTTATGGAATAATTTAGATTAGAAAGCTGGGTTTGAATCGCATCTTTCGCATTTCCAACATCTGCAGATAAGCTCAAATTAATATTTTTCATTTGTGTGCTTAAATCTGATTTTGTACTTGCAAGCTGATTTGATAGGTTTGTATTTAGGGTATTCATCAAATTTTTAATGTTTGTTTCTGCATTGAATATTTCTGTCTTGATTTCGTCTTTTGCATTATTAACAGTTGCAGTTATAGACAAATTAACATTTGAGAGTTTTACGCTTGTAGCAAGAATGTCTAAACTGATATTCTTTAAGAAATTTAACGCAGGATTCACATGGAAACTCTGTGATGTTTTTATTGTTTTGCCTGCTCCATATGTACATGTTACTAATTGCTCATAAGTTCCTTCTGTAGTTGGAACAGGATCAGTTCTATACCAATTTCCAGCTATACCAGATTCTACCATTTCTTTATTAGAAATATAAGGAGTTTTGTTAGGATACAATATTGTTACCTTACACCCAGTAACACCATCAAATGACTCTCCCTTGTAATTTGTTACCCTGATTATAGAGGAAGCAACTTCATTTGAACCTGGTCCAGAAGAACTCCAGTACTCTGTATGAGAAATCCAAGTCACATAAGGCTCGTTTATGACTTTATTTCCATTACTATATACAAAGCTGACTAAGAATAAAAATATTACAATAATGATTCCAACAACCAATATATTCTTTTTGTTCAAATTAAACACCTCTTTATTAGACTAGTATACATTATTAATTTAATGATATATTAGTATACTATTTTATATATTACTCCTTTATATACCTTTCGTTTTTTGTATATTCTAGAGAATATATGTTAAGTTTTAGTTGCTGTATAGCTGATTTATGATACTGATGGCTCTTGCTGACTCACACAATGCAAACTTCCGTATCCATAAATCATTTCTTTACAATTCACACCAATAACTTTTCTTGTTGGAAATAATTTTTGCAGTATTTCCAGAGATTTTGCATCATTCTTATGCCTAAAAATCGGAACAACAACAACGTCATTGCCAATATAAAAATTGGCATAACTTGCAGGATACCTCCTTTCATTATCTCCAACAAATCCAGGCATAGGAAGTTTAACAATTTTTAATTTATTTCCGCTTTCATCCTTCATCTGCGTCAATAATTTATAGTTTTCTTGTAAAATCCCATAGTTTTCATCATTTTTATCCTCTTCAAAAGAGCAAACAACAGTATTTTGGTTTACAAACCTTGTAATGTCATCGATATGCCCATCTGTGTCATCTCCTGCAATTCCATTTTTAAGCCATAAAATATTGGAAACATTCAGGTAATCTTTTAGATACTGTTCAATTTCATCCTTTTTAAGTTCAGGATTTCTATTTTTGTTTAAAAGACATTGTTCTGTCGTCACTAATGTACCAGAGCCATTAACTTCAATCGAACCTCCTTCTAAAACAATTCCAGGTTGAAAAATAGGTAAATTCATTATTTTATTTATTCTGTAGGTTACATTATTATCTAATTTTGAATCATAATTATCATACTTACCACCCCATGCATTGAAAGTCCACTTTACAATTCCAATTTGCTTTTCTTGATCATTAATAACGAAAACAGGTCCATAATCTCTAATCCAGGAATCATGGTTTTTAATTTGATAAAAAATGATCTGGGAAAGTCCTATTCCAGCTTTGCTTAACTTTTCTTTGAATCTTAGTTCTAAATCTTGATTATTTACTAAAATCTTTACTTTTTGTCCTTTATGAATTGCTTTTATAAATTGAACATAAGAATTTTCCACTTTAGAAATCATCTCAGGCCATGTATCTTCATTATGAGGCAGTGCCAACCATAATGCTTCTTGCAATTCCCACTCAGCAGGCATTCTGTAGCCCAATTTAGAAGGAGTAATCTTATTCATGTTTTGCTAATGTTGAGTACGTCTTTGGCATCCTGTTTTCTAAAAACCCCCATGTTCTGGATTTCTCAATTAGCCCAAGATCTAAACTTGCAACAACAACCTCTTCCTCTCTATTGCTTGCTTTCACAACAATATTTCCAAAAGGATCTGCAATAAATGAGCTTCCCCAAAATTCAAGATTTTCTTCTTTGCCAACCCTGTTAACTGCTATGACATAAATCCCATTTAATGATGCATGGCTGCATTGATCCCTTATCCATCTTTTTTGAGAAAAAGGCTCAAGCTTTTTGAGTTCTTCAAACCAACCAATTGCTGTGGGGTAAAAGATTATTTGTGCGCCTCTTAAGGTATTCTCCCTTGCAGCTTCTGGAAACCATTGATCATAGCAAATCATAACCCCTATTTTTACAAAGCCAGTATCAAAAACAGGGTATTCATTACCATGCTTGAAATATTTTTTTTCATAAAAATAAGGATCATAAGGTATATGGATTTTTCTATATTTTCCAAGCATAGAACCATTGTTAAATACAACAGAAGTGTTGTAGAAGCCTTCTTTATCTTTTTCAAAAATTGAACCAGCTATGACGACAACCTTATTTTCTTTTGATGCCTTTGCAATTTCATTTGTAACATGCCCAGGAATTTTTTGCGCAAGCTTAAAGTTTTCATCAGATTCACTTTGAGGGAAATATCTTGAATTAAACAATTCAGGCAAACAAACAATATCAGCACCTTTTAATTTAGCTTCTTTAATTTTAGCAATAGCTTTCTTAAGATTGACATTTTCGTCAGTAAACATGCTCATTTGGATAAGAGCTACTTTTATAATATTTGGAATATTTGTATTTGTAATTCCTTGTTGCATAAATTATGTTAATTTTGAGATATATATAAAAATTTTATGTTATACTAATATCTACTTCAAAATATATTTTGTAACTTAGAAATACTTATAAATCTGATAGTTTCTTAATTTAAAATTTAAGAAAAATTAATTATGAGTTTTTTTGGCGAAAAACTCTGTTTTAGCAGCTTTTTTGGCGAAAAGCAGCTGAAGATTAACTTTTCACGAAAGTTTTGGTTTTTTAGTACTTGTATTGTTATTAAAAAAGCTAAATGAGCTTTATTAACAACTAATTCTAGAAAGTAGTATAAACTAACTATAATATAAATATTTCCATATTTTAAAATTTATATTGTAGAATATATTTAAAAAAAGGTATAAAAAACAAAGACAACTAGGGAAAAGGGGGATGAAAAATGGAATCTGAAGCAGGACAGGTTAATATAAAAGTGATAGGTGTTGGAGGAGCAGGTAATAATATTGTTGGGTGGCTCTACAAAAAGGGATTAAAAGGTGCTAAGGTTGTAGCTTGTAATACTGACAAACAGCATCTTAACATAGTAGATGCTGATCATAAATTTCTTATTGGGAAGGATGTGACCAGAGGATTGGGTTGTGGTGGTTTTCCTGAAAGGGGTGCTGAATCTGCAAGGGAATCTCTACCAGAATTAAAAGAATCGCTAAACGATACTGATATGGTTTTTGTTTGTGCTGGAATGGGTGGGGGCACTGGTACAGGAGCTGCACCAATTGTTGCAAATATTGCAAAAGAAAAAGGTGCTATAGTTATTGGTACAGTCACAATGCCCTTTAAGATTGAAAGAGCCAGAGTAGATAAAGCAGAATTTGGATTACAACAGCTAAGAAAGGTTAGTGACACTGTAATAGTTATTGATAATAACAGGCTGGTACAAATTGCTGGAAATTTACCTCTACAGCAGGCATTTGCAGTTGCCAATGAATTAGTTGCTACAATGATAAAGGGTATTGTAGAAACAATTGCCATACCCTCTCTTGTTAATCTGGATTTTGCTGACGTAAAGGCAATTATGCAAAATGGAGGAGTTGCAGTAATTGGTGTAGGCTCATCTGACACTAACAACAGAATTGAAGAAGCTGTAAAAGGAGCTTTGGCAAATCCATTATTAGATGTAGATTACAGTGGAGCAACTGGTGCTTTAATACAGATTGTTGGTGGTCCAGACATGACATTGGATGATATAAACAAAGTAGGAGAACTTGTTACTGAAGGTATAGACGATGATGCAAATGTAATCTGGGGAGCAAGAGTAAGTGAGGAGCTTAAAGGAAGGATTACAGTAATGACAATAATTACTGGAGTTAAAAGCCCATGGGTACTTGGAAAGTCAGGGACTGTTAATTACCCAAGGGCATCACAAGTAGAATTTCAACCACAAACAGTAGTTGAAACCAATGAAGAACTTGAAATTAGAGTAATTGAATAGCAAAAATCATTTTCACCCCATTTAGTCTTTGTGGTGAGTTGTTTCTTTGCCTTCATTTAAAAACCACCCCCAATGTTTTTAAATCATGAAGGCAATTAGTGGCTCAGAAATGAGCCACGTTTTTTAATTAATTAGACTAATTCTTTAATCCCTAACTTTTCATTTTTTAAGTAATATATCCATGGTTATTCCAAATTTCTCCAATAGCAACCTTGTTGTTTTCGGCACTTCAGATATAATTTCTTTCTCTCCAATTTTTACGCTGTAAATTTTTGAAAAGTGCAATAAAATATCATGAGGAGAATAATTATTCTGCAGATTGAAATACTTGTACCATCCCTAATTGTCTAGTAAGTGCGTAGAGTGTTCGAGATAAGCCAAACAGATTTACTTTTACCTGCAAAAAGATAGAATTGGCCTTTCAGCTTTTTCTTGAAAAAATACGCCATATTAGATAGGTATCAATCAATAAATGATGACAAAAAGAAGCTTTAGCTATTCATCGAGAAAATAATCTTCAGTAAGAATTAAGGTTGAACTATCGAATGTGGGTTGCTCTGATTAACTCTACAAGATAATTTCTTGCTCCCTGAACA
>CAZIEE010000053.1:0-8186 GCA_964538135.1 uncultured Methanosarcinales archaeon | reverse complement strand
TCGCTTTCCTCCCCTATTTAAAAATAGGGGTATCCAGCGAATACGCTTTATGAAAACAGCAAAATTCGTATGGATGAATGGACGTTTGATAAAGTGGAAAGATGCAAAAGTCCATATTCTCACCCATGCACTTCATTATGGTAGTGCTGTATTTGAAGGCATACACGCTTACAAAACCGATGAAGGAACAATTATTTTTAGATTAAATGAACATATTGAAAGATTATTTCATTCTGCAAATGCATTGAATTTGAATATAAAATTCTCAAAAGAACAATTAAAATCTGCAATTAAAAAATTGTTGAAGGTGAACAATTTAGGTTATGCCTACATAAGACCATTGGTTTATTATGGTTATACAAATGTTGGTGTATTTCCAAAAGATGCTCCTACCAACATAGCTATAATAACAGTTCCATGGAAAGATTATTACACTCATAATTTAAGGATTATGACTTCTAAATTTGTCAGGCATTCAGAAAAATCAACTGTGTTTGGAGCCAAGATAAGTGGAAATTATGCCAATTCGATACTTGCAATGCTTGAAGCGAGGAAAAATGGATACGATGAAGCATTAATGTTGGATTGCAATGGCTATGTTTCAGAAGGTCCTGTTGAGAATATCTTTATTATAAAAAATGGAGATTTAATAACACCTGAAAGCAAGAGTGCATTATACGGAATAACAAGAGATTCTATCTTAACAATAAGCAAAGATTTAGGAATCAAAGCTTATGAAAAAAAAGTAACAATAAGTGAAGTTAAAAATGCAGATGAACTTTTTTTCTGCGGAACTGCAACCGAAATTGTTCCAATCACATCTGTTGATGATAAAACTATAGCAGATGGACAACCTGGAGAAATAACATTAAGGATAAAGAATAAATTTCTTGATGTTGTAAGGGGGAGAGATAAGAAATATGGAGAATGGGTAAGTTATGTAGAATAAAAGACATATCAAAAGAAATTAGCCAATATGCACACGTTTACTGTCTTTCACATTTTTAATAAACTCAGATGGAAACTTTCCTCTTATATATCATAATATAAATAGTATTCCCAAGGATGGGGTCTTAATCTAACAGGATCAATCTCCTTTGATTTCTTATAATCTATCCATGTTTCAATAAGATCGCTTGTAAATACATTTCCTGCAAGTAAGAATTTATGATCATTTTCAAGTGCGTTTATGGATTCTGATAAAGAACCATGAACACTCTTAATTTTTAATATCTCAGTTTTATCTAAGTTGTAGATATCTTTATCTAAAGAATCACCTGGATGTATTTTTCTTTTTATTCCATCAATACCTGCCATTAGCATTGCAGCAAAAGCAAGATAAGGATTACAACTTGGATCTGGTGTCCTAAACTCTATACGCTTTGCCTTTTCACTTTTAGAATAAACTGGAATCCTGATAGCTGCACTTCTATTCCTTTTTGAATATACTAAATTAACAGGTGCTTCAAAACCAGGTACTAGTCTTTTATATGAATTTGTTGTTGGAGCAATTAATGCACATAAAGCAGGAGCATGTTCTAATAATCCCCCAATGTAATACATAGCATTATCACTTAATAAAGCATAACCATTTTCATCATAAAATAGATTCTTATTTTGCTTCCATAGGCTCATATGAGTATGCATTCCACTCCCATTATCATTGAAAAGTGGTTTTGGCATAAATGTTGCTGTTTTACCATATTTAAACGCAACATTTTTTGCTATATATTTATACATCATAACCTGATCAGCCATTTTAACCATAGGTGCATATCTCATATCTATTTCACACTGACCAGCTGTGGCAACCTCATGATGATGGCACTCTATACCAATATCAGCATTAATCATTGTCTCAACAATATAATTTCTTATACTTTGAAGTGAGTCAGTAGGAGGTACTGGAAAATAACCTTCCTTATATCTGGGCTTATAACCCAAATTATTTGAATTGCAACATCCATTTTTGGAGTCTTTTCCAGTGTTCCAACAGCCTTCTTCTGAATCAATGTAATAATAACCAAAATTCTCTTTTTGATCATATCTTACACTATCAAAAATAAAGAATTCAAGTTCAGGTCCATAATAAGCAACATCTGCAATACCTGTTGCCTTAAGAAAATTTTCTGCTTTTTGTGCAATATATCTTGGATCACGACTAAATAATTCACCAGTTTCAGGATCTTTAACACTCCCAATTATGCTTATTGTTGATTCAGAAAATGGATCTATAAATCCAGTTTTTAAATCAGGTACAAGAAGCATATCACTTTCGTAAATTTCTTTAAATCCCCTTATTGAACTGCCATCAAATCCAAATCCACTTTGGATAGAAGAATCAGTTAATTCTGTTTTAGGAACAGTAAAATGCTGCCACATGCCAGGCAAATCAGTAAATTTTAAATCAATAAACTTTACTTTATCTAAGTTTATTTCTTCTTTCCTATTTAAACCCACTGAATCATTAGAATTCATTTTATGTGTAGGATTCTACTAAGATTTAAATATTTTTCTAGACTGATCCATGCCCAAATATGATGGTTGTATTTTTATTTTTTAAGCTTCTTATCAGATCATAACCTTCCATAATCTTATCAGGATTCCATAAAATTGCAGGAAAACAATTATACTTAAGATTCTCTGATGAGTAACAAGCATCTCCTGCTATGAATATGTCCTTGCCATTTACATTTAAAAGAACTGATTGATGACCTTCTGTGTGTCCAGGCGTCTTGATAATCTGCATTAAAGAGTCTCCAAATAGATCAAGATTGCCTTGTATCAATCTATATTTAAGTTTTTCATTAAAATTATCAGCATAGGCATATTTCTGATATGGCTTAGGGTTTTTAGCTGAGCAATATTCTTCTTCCTGTACAATTATCTCTGCATCTTTAAATCTGGAATTATTTTCTGAATGGTCGATATGTAAATGTGTATTGATGATATAATCTATTTTATTTATTTTATTTATTTTATCTTTTTTATCTATTTTTTTTGTTTTTGTTTTTTCAAGGTATTCTTTAACGTAATCAACTATATTAATCTCCAAAATAGGATTAAAATATTTCAGTCTTAACCCCCATGTTTTTTTAAAATCATGAGAAAACCCAGTATCTATCAAAACATTAGCCTTAGGGTGTCTAACCAAAAAAGAATATACAGGTATCATCACCTTTTTACCCATATCCCGACCTACAGTAACAAATCCCTTATCACATTTCAGGTAACCTACTCTTATAATTTTGAAGTCCATAGTTTTTGTGCTTCGAATTTAGTTTTTGTGACAAAGAGTATATAAATATATTATTAATCCCATCAATTTGAAAAAAAAATAAAAATGTTAGCTAATAGATTAAGTGGGATAGAGAAAAGTACTACATTAGAACTTAGTATGGGGGTTAATCAACTAAAAAAAGAAGGAAAAGAGGTTATCAATTTTGGTGGAGGAGAACCAGATTTTGATATACCTCAAAATATAAAGGAAGCAGCTATTACAGCAATAAACTCAAATAAAAGCATATCAAGATATACTCCAATAACTGGATTTCCTGAACTTAAAAGTGCTTTAGTAGAAAAATTCAAGAATATCAACAACATAAATTATGATGTTTCTGAAATATTGATAAGTTGTGGTGGAAAGCAATCATTGTTCAATGCAATGATGGCACTCCTAAACAAAGAAGATGAAGTGATCTTACCAGTTCCTTATTGGGTTACCTACCCGGAAATCATAAAGCTTTGTGAATCAAATATTGTTTTTTGCCAGACAGATAAAAATTTCAAATTAAATGCTTCTGATATAGAAAAAAAGATAAGTAATAAAACAAAGATTATTATTTTGAACACTCCAAATAATCCAACAGGAAGTGTGGTTGAGTCATCTGAAATAAAGAAGATAGCAAAAATATGTGTTGACAAAAACATTTATGTTATATCAGATGAAGTTTATGAATACTTTACTTATGGGGATAAACAAAACAAACACCTTAGCATTGCCTCCTTAAATGAAGACATAAAGAATTTAACAATAACAATTAATTCTATTTCGAAAACTTATGCAATGGCTGGCTGGCGCATTGGATATTGTGGTGCAAATAAATCAGTTATAAATGCAATGTCTAATATTCAAAGCCATTCTACAAGCAATCCATCGAATCTAGCTCAGATAGCTGCTTTAGAAGCTATAAAAGGAGTTCAAACTCCTATTAAATTAATGGTCAATGCTTTTGATGAAAGAAGAAAGTTTATGTACAAAAGGTTAAATGAGATTAACCTAAGCTGCATTGAGCCAGAAGGAGCTTTTTACTTTTTTGCAGATATCAGTAAAACAAAAATGAATTCGATTGAATTTGCTGATAGGCTCCTTAATGAGGAATTTGTAAGTGTTGTGCCTGGAATAGCCTTTGGTTCTGATACTCATGTAAGATTGAGTTACACTATGCCAATCTCTGAAATTGAAAAAGGGTTGAATAGAATTGAAAAATGGTTGGGTAGATAATGAAAAGAATAAATGAAAAACAACTTTCCAGCTTAGAACTTCATTTTTTGTTAAAAGAGCTTGAGGTTTTAAAGGGTTCAAGAGTTGAAAAGATATATCAGCCAGAGGAAAATCTGCTTATTTTTGATTTTTATAAAACAGGGGGCATTAAGGCAACATTAAAAATTATAGCAGGACAAACACTCTTTTTTATAAAAGAAAAAGAATCCTATAATAATATTTTGAATTTTGCCATGTTACTGAGGAAATATCTGGATAACTACTTTCTTGATGATATAGCACATATCAAACCAGAAAGAATAATCAGATTATGTTTCAGATCAAAAGATGATAAAAAAATTATGTACTTGGAATTTTTTGGAGGAGGTAATATCATCCTATGCAATGATAAAGATAATATTATTGGAGCTCTTAAGCATAGAGAATTTAGAGAAAGGACAATCAAGCCAAAATTTAAGTATATTCATCCAGTTATGAACTATAATATTTTTAATCTCCATAAAAATGAGTTGATTGAACTGCTAAAAAATTCAAAAAAAGACAGATTAGTGACAAGCTTGGCTATAGATCTTGGTTTGGGAGGAGTTTATTCTGAAGAGGTATGTTTGTTATCTTCCATTGATAAAAATTGTTCTCCAAATAACATTGATAAGGAAAGTGCAGAAATAATCTATGCCAATATCAAAAATTTGATAGAGGCAGATATTAAATCAGAGGTTATCTTGCAAGAAGATAATCTAATTGATGTTGTCCCAATCACTCTAAAGTTTTACGAAAAATACCTCAAAAAATCGTTTTTGGATTACAATGGAGCATTACTCTTTTTTTATGCTCATACTGTCAGAAAAGAAACTGAGCTGGAAAAAAGATTAAATAAGCTTAAGAGGATAATAGAAGAGCAGAAATCAGCAATTGAAGAGTTAAAAAAAGAGGAAAAGGATTCAATGGAAAAAGGAGAGGCAATTTACCATGAATATGCTGTAATTAAAGAAATAATAGAAGAGATTAACAAAGCCACAAAAAAATATAGCTGGAAGGAGATAAAGGATAGATTAAAGGAGCATAAACTGATAAAGGAGATAAATGATAAGGAGAGGAAGATTGTGGTGGAGATTAAACAGTAACTTTTTTAAATACTCTTCTATTCCTTGATCTTAGGACGGTCATAGGAGCTTGGTTCACCCGATCCCATCCCGAACTCGGAAGTTAAGCAAGCCTCCGTTTCTAGTAGTACTGCGATACTCGTGGGAGCCTGGAAAAGCTGTCCACCTTTATTATTTAAATGGGATCATCAACTCCATCTTCATTTTCTTAAATTCAGATATTTATTTAAATGGTGATTAATCTTTTCAGAATTATGAAAATTACAGTTGTAGGGGTAGGATATGTAGGATTAGTTACAGGTACGTGCTTTGCAGAACTATGTAACGATGTCATTTGTGTAGACATAGATAAAGACAAGATAAATAAATTAAAAAACAATATTATCCCAATCTACGAGCCAGGATTAAAAAAACTAATTGCAAGCAATAAAAAAAGAGGTAGATTAACCTTTACAACAGATCTAAAAAATTCCATAAAAGAATCTGAAATTATATTTATTTGTGTTGGTACCCCTCCTAAACGTAATGGAGAAGCAGATTTAAGCTGTGTAGAGACTATTGCAAGAACAATAGCAGATGTAATGTATTCTTATAAGGTAATTGTTGAGAAAAGTACTGTTCCAGTAAATACAGGAGAAGAAGTTGCAAGAACAATCAAAATTTATAACAAACATAATGTAGATTTTGATGTGGTCAGTAACCCGGAATTTTTAAGAGAGGGAAGTGCCATTCATGATTTTATGAATCCAGACAGAATAGTGATAGGTTGTGAGTCTGAAAGAGCAAAGCATATTATGAAAAAATTGTATGAGCAATTAAAAGCGAAGATATTATTTACAGACATAAAAAGTGCAGAAATAATAAAACATGCATCAAACTCTTTTCTTGCTACAAAGATATCCTTTATTAATGCAATAGCAAACATATGTGAGTTAACTGGAGCAGATGTTGATAAGGTTGCAGAAGGAATTGGATTGGATGAGAGAATAGGAAAATCTTTCTTGAATGCAGGCATTGGCTATGGTGGTTTTTGCTTTCCAAAAGATTTAGAGGCATTTATAAGGATAGCAAAAAATTCTGGTTATGATTTTAAATTGCTTAGAGCTGTACAAGAAATAAACATTGCTCAAGGAAAATACTTTGTTAAGAAAGTAGAAAAAGCGCTCTGGGTAATAAATGAAAAACGCATAGGAATTCTAGGGCTATCATTTAAACCAAATACTGATGACATGAGATTTGCACCTTCAATAAATATAATTACAAATCTCCAAAAACAAGGGGCAAAGATAAAGGCTTATGATCCACAAGCTATGCAAAAAGCAAAAGCTATCTTTAAGAATATAGATTATTGTAATAACTCCTATGATATTGCCAAGGATTCAGATGCATTGCTAATTCTTACAGAATGGGATGAGTTTAAGCAATTAGATTTAAAAAAGATAAAATCTCTAATGAGGCAACCTTTGATAATTGATGGAAGGAATATATATAATCCGAATAATCTTAAAAAAGAAGGTTTTTCTTATATTAGTATTGGGAGAAAAGGAGTGTAGGTGGAACAGGTGCAACTACAAGTTATAATCTTGGCAGCTGGTTATGCCACAAGGCTCTTTCCACTTACAGAAAACAATCCAAAGTCATTACTTCCTGTAGCTAATAGGCCAATTATAGAACACATCATCAAAAAAATAGAGCAAGTAAATGAAATAAAAAATATATACATAGTAACCAATAACAGGTTTGAGCAACATTTCAAAAAATGGCTTAGTAACTCTGTTTGGGAAAAACCAATTGAGATTATTAATGATGGAACTACAAGCAATGAAGATCGTTTAGGGGCATTGGGCGATTTTTTTTATGTTGTAAACTTAAAAAACATAGATAGTGCGATTATGGTAATAGCTGGTGATAATATCTTTGAAGAATCATTAGTATACCCTTTTAATTTATTTAAAAAAAGAGTGAATAATATTATCCTGCTTCATGATGTAAAAGATTTAGAATTGGCAAAAAATTATGGAGTTGTTGAAGTAGATAAAGATAATCTTCTTATACATTTTGAAGAAAAGCCAGTATCACCAAAATCTACATTAGTATCAACTGGAATATATATATTCCAAAAAAAGACAATACCATTAATCAAAAAGTACATTGATCAAGGTAACAACATGGACAAATTAGGAAATTTTATTGAGTGGTTGCATAAAAGGGAAAGTGTTTATTGTTACATAACTTCTAAGGGATGGTATGATATCGGAGATATTAAACAATTAGAAAATGCCAGAATGCATTATAAAGAAAAAGCTTAAAGATGAAAAATTAAAGGAAGAATTTCAAATATTAAACTTCCACTACAAATCTAACTACTGGAATGAGTGCGGAGGACAGGATTCGAACCTGCGTAGGCACTAAGCCAATAGGTGTCATTGTTCATCTTAAATCAAGTTAGAACACCTAAGCCTGGACGAGTACAATAAAAACTATTGGGACTCTCTATCCCGTTTGGCCACTCCGGCACCTCCGCGACTATATAATAACTTATGGTAGCATGTTTTACTTTATTAATCTATCATATCAAT
>CAZIEE010000052.1:0-8225 GCA_964538135.1 uncultured Methanosarcinales archaeon | reverse complement strand
CATCGAGAAAATAATCTTCAGTAAGAATTAAGGTTGAACTGTCGAATGTGGGTATATGTTCTATTAAAAGAATGTGGAGTAGTACAACAATACGGAAGTAGTAGAAGTGCCACTTCAAAACATTTATAAACTATTTAGTCATTCTATAAAGGGGATGGATGGTCTTAAATCACATAAAACTGTTTTAGAAAATTTGATGCCTAAATCCGGAGAGTATCCTGTGGATTTACGTGAAGCTAAAAGTATTTTAGTAGAAGAGCAACCAAATCTAATTCCCGTTTACATGGATTTGATGTACGTTAATCACTTGGAATCAAGAGTGATTGATAGACTTCTAGACTGCGACGATGCTATGACGCGAATTGAAAAGAAAAAAGTAGAAAACAAGATTGATAAATTTAGAGGAGATATAAGAAATTTTATTTATGGTATGAAAAACTATGGTTTGAGTGGTTTTCCAGATATGATTACCCTTACAGACGATCTTAATTCTTCGAATCCTGCTGTAACCAATCCTGAAAATCCAAATTACAGTTTTGAGATAAGACCAAAAGAATTCAGACTTGGATTAACAGGAAGGATTCTTGAAGATGGAAAAGGTCAAAGATATAATGAATCGCTTTTCGTTGCTCTAGATATTTACGATGCATTTGATTTTGCAAGAAGCATAAGTCCAAATAAAGTTTTTGCTTTAATGCCTGATGGTAAAGAAAGATTAGTTTATGAAAATAAAAGATATGTTATAGGTAAAACCGAAAAACTAGAAGTTCCTTCTCAAAAGAAAACTTATGTCATGAGCGAGCATAGAAAGTTAGACTGGTTATGCGAAACAGAAGTTTTACCAACAAATGGACTAAAAGTCGTTTTTCATGAATTTTATGAAGAAATAAAAAAATATGAGAATGGGACATTCCTATTTGGTCACAAATTCAAAGGAATAGATGAATTTCTCTCATACGCAACATTATTGGATAATCATTTAATCTGGAAAATATGTAAAAGCGAAATAAACAATCCTAATAATGCATTAATTGACGCAGAGCCATATTATGGAAAATATGGAGGGAATCCACGTTATGAAAATATAGGCAGATTACATTTTATGCCAGATCGAGCAAATCTTGGGTTTAATGGAACAACGATATCATTTGACAAAGAAACAGGAATAAAAGCATTAATGGATTTAGGAGATATTGTTAGAGATTTATGGATAGGACCATCTGCAGTTGGTCAAAAAGATGGTTGGGATATAGTATTCGACAGAACCAGAAAAATCACTCCCAACAATCCAGTTCACGTAAAAAATAATGTAGGTTATCAAAAATATCCAGTTGTAAATTAGATTCAGTTAAAAAACCAGAAATCTATTTTTTAAATTTCTTCATGTAACCCAAGCATTTCTTCTTCCATAAAATGCAACTTTCCAGGTACAATCAGACAATGTGGTGGCTTGTAAAAATTATGTTTTAGTAGAATCTGAGCAGCTCCAAATTTTATTGTTTGATTGTTTGTACCAAGTCTTGCACACCCCACACAAAAAGTTTTTTCATTAAAGATTTTTTCATTTCTTTTTAATTCAACTTTCAGAAGATACCTTATTGCATCGTTTATGCTTACAAACTTTCTATTATCATTATTATTATCCAGTCCATTACTTTCAAAGTCAAGCAAAAACAAGGTGTGCATACCTAAACTAAGATTATCCTTTAAAATATCATAAGGACTTTCAATGTTTTCATTTTCTAAAGGAATGCTTGTTACTTTCCCAAATTTATATGGTTGGAGTCCTATAATTCCTACAGCACATATTATAGATGAGTTATGGATTACTTTGCACCTTATGCCTTGTTTTTTTGCACTCAATAAAAGTCCAATATGTGTTGTTGCTACCAACGGATCACCACCAACTAAAAGTGCAACATCAGATTTTTTCGCATTTTCCAATATCTTGTTTTCTTTTTCACAAGATTCAACTAAAGTTCTGCCTGCCAGAATTATTTTCTTTCCAAATAACCCCTCATAATCCTCTTTTTTACAGCTTAGAACAGAGGTGTAATTCTCCAGATAGACCACATCACACTTTTTTACAGCCTCAAGTCCATTAAGTGTTATGTCATTTTCATTACCCAAGCCAAGACCTATGAAGTAAAGTGTCATTTGTTTATATTAATCCAAATATAAAAATACGAAATCCGAATATTGAAATCCGAAACTAGCTACTGTTTCGAATTTAGTGCTTCGTGCTTCGAATTTAGTTTTTGTACTTTGAATTTATATTTTGTTCAGTATCTTTATAGCTATGCACATATGATTGTATGAGGGCACCAGGCGAGAATTGCGTGCCAGCATATACTGATTAGCATTTGCTTAGCATATCGGACTCGCTCCAGGCGGGATCTGCATTTTATCTGCATTCTTACAAGCAATTTAATGCATGCTTCCACAGCCACCTATTCTACCATTAAACTACCGGTGCCAAAAATAAAGTAATTTATAGAGAGTTTACTTAATAATTTATAAATCCTGTGCTCTTTCTATTATATTGAGAATATGATAATCGGAATAACTGGCTCAATAGGTTCTGGAAAATCTACTGTAGCAAAAATATTCAGGGAATATGGGTTTAAGGTAATTGATGCAGACAAAGTAGCCCATAAAATCATGAAACAAAATACTGAAATTTATAGGAGATTAGTAAAAAATTTTGGAAATGGAATCCTTAATGAAAACAAGGAGATTGATAGAAGAAAATTGGGAAATATGGTTTTTAAAGATACAAAAAAAGTAAAAAATCTAAATTTAATATTGCATCCTCTAATAATAAAAACCATTGAAGAATCCATAAAAAAGATAAATGATAAATATAATGATAATGCAAAAGCTGTAATTGATGCACCATTGCTTCTTGAGACGAGGACAAAAGAACTTGTGGATAAAATAATAGTTGTAAAAACTGATTTTGAAAATGTAGTAAAAAGGATGAATGAAAAATTTTCAAAAAAAGAAATAGAAAAAATTTTAAAGTTCCAGATGCCACTTAAACAAAAGCTAAAATATGCAGATTTTGTAATAGACAATAATAAAGATTTAAAGCATTTGGAAAACTCAGTTAGAGAAGTGATAGAAAAATTATAAAATGGAAATCAGAAGTTTTGAAAAATGAGAACAGCAGTCTACCCTGGTACATTTGATCCTGTAACTAATGGTCATGTTGATATTATAGAAAGGGCATTAAAAATATTTGATAAACTCCATATACTTGTGGGAAACAACCCACAAAAAGCTTCTACTTTCACAGCACAGGAAAGAGTAGATATGCTTAAAGAGGTTTTAAAGAAATATAGTAATGGGAAGTATAATAAAATAGAAGTTGATTATTTTGATGGTCTGCTCTTAAATTATGTAAAAAAGAAAAAATCAAATGTTATAGTAAGGGGACTTAGAGCAATATCTGATTTTGAGTTCGAGTTTCAGCGGGCATTACTCAACAGAGAGTTGGATAAAAGTGTAGAAACCATTTTTATTATGACCAAAGATGATTATTCATTTTTGAGCTCCAGCATAGTTAAAGAAATAGCGATCTTCAATGGATCTGTGAAGGGTTTTGTTCCAGAATATGTTGAAAAAAAAATAAAAGAGAAATTTGGGCATAAGTAATTATTAATTAATATATTAATTAATAGCCCTGGGCAGATTCGAACTGCCGTCACAAGCTCCAGAGGCTTATATGCTTGACCACTACACCACAGGGCTGGCAAAAATTTTTAAAAATTAGAGATCCGAAACAATAAACTGTCTTCTGTTTTGTGTTTCGAATTTCGTGCTTCGTATTTAGTTTTTGTTCAGTATCTTTATAGCTATGCACATACATGGATTAGAAAGATTTATATAGATGTTGATTTATTACGACATAATTGTTACAAGTGTATAACGCTAAAATAATATATTGAAAGGTGATTTTAATGAGTTTTTTGAGTAAACTGAAGGAAAAACTAGGAACTGGAACTAGTTCTGATATGTTTGAAGGTACTCAGCAGGAATATGTTGAGTTGGAGAATGAAAGAATTCTCGACCCAAAATCGAAATTGATTGTTAGGCCATTTAGTATTGAAGAATTTGGTGATATCAAACCAGTACTGGATTGTTTAAGGGAAGGTCATACAATAGCTCTGGTGAATATAAAACCAATTAAAGATAAAGATTTAGTAGAGTTAAAGAGGGCTATTAACAAACTAAAAAAGACATGTGATGCAATAGAAGGGGATATTGCTGGATTCGGTGAAAATTGGATTGCAGCTGTGCCAAGTTTTGCGTACATATATAGGAAAGATAAAGGTACTAAGGAAGAAAACAAAACCCAGGAAAAAGTGGAAGTATCTGAATACGAGGAATAGATTTCATCCAAAATTTCTAAAACACTTTATGTCTCAAGAGAATTTTCAAGGTGATACAGTTAATACAGCTAATGTTGGTGATACTGGTATGGATATTAATAATTTTAGTGAAGAACCATGTCCCCTGTGTCACGAAAAAAAGTTAATTATGAGTGAGAGAGAAATCGATGTGCCTTATTTTGGTAATGTTTATCTTTTTTCTATGACTTGTGAAAATTGTAAGTATCATAAAGCAGATGTTGAAGCATTAGATAAAAAAGAACCTGTAAAATATGAATTTGAAATCTCAAAAGAAGAAGATATGAAAGTAAGAGTAGTGAAATCCAGTGAAGCAACTGTAAAATTACCACATTTGGCTACAATAACCCCTGGTCCTGCTTCCCAAGGTTACATTACCAACATTGAAGGTATACTAAAAAGGCTACAACATCAAATTGAAGAATTGAAGGAAACAGAAGAGGATAATGAACAAAAGAAAAAAGCAAAGAACCTTTTGAAGAAGATTCTAAAGATTACATGGGGACAAGAGAAACAAAAAATAATAATTGAAGATCCAAGTGGGAATTCTATAATCATAAGCGATAGAGCTATCAAATTGAAGCTTAGGACTAAAGGGGATTGATCTCTTAATATTCTACTAACCTCCTTATCTCTCTCAAAACACCAACTTTGTCATTACTTCCAAATATGGAAGTCCCTACTACAAATACATTTGCTCCTTCTTCAAAAGCAATCCTTGCTGTATAGTTGTTTATTCCTCCATCAACCTCAATGTCCAAAGCTGGTCTAAGTTTTCTTAGTTCTCTAACCTTATTCATTGTAGATTCAATAAATCTCTGCCCACCAAAACCTGGTTCAACAGTCATTATGAGTACCATATCCACCATATCAATGTATTTTTTTATACTGTCCAATGATGTCTTTGGTTTTATGGCTATACCACACTTAACCTTATTTTTCTTTAAGAAGTTTATCTGCCTGGTTGGATCTAAGCAAGCTTCCTGATGAACAGTTATTGAGTAAGCACCAGAGTCTATAAAATCTTTCAAATAAAGTTCACTGGGTTCATGAACCATCAAATGAATATCAAGAGGTATTTTTGTTTTAATTTTTTTTAAAAGTCTCAATTCAATTGCTGTATTTGGTACAAAAATACCATCCATAACATCGACATGTATAAGATCACAGTACTTAGCAACTTCTTTTATCTCTTCATTTATTCTTGTCAGATCAGCAGAAAGTATTGAAGGGGCAATTTTTACTTTTAATTTTTTTAAGATTACCATAATAATCAGCCCCTTTAATCAACCACTCTTACCAATTTATTAATATCTGGATGTAATTTAAATGGGTATTTAAAACTTTTAGGTATTTTAGCAAGCATACTTGGATCATATTGACCAAGCACACCCCTTGCCAATTGCAGATAATCAAGTTTTGATGGGTCAACTTCCATCAGGGTGGAGGCAATTGCATCAACCTCAACTGGATTTTGTCCAGCTATTGCAAAACCCAGCCCTTTTAAAGTGTTTCCTTTAATCGGACCAGAGCCTTCCATTGTATATCTTAATGCTTCAGTTATGTAATAACAATCAAAAAAAGATTGGGATATCATATTAACATAAAGTATTGCCTCTGAAAGCCTGTCATGGTAAATCATTTTATTTGGGTAGGATATCATTCCATACTGATTTTTCATGCAGTTAGTTATTTTTGTATCAGGAAAACAATGACTTTTTAATTTTGATAAGCTTATAAAAATGGCATCTGTATAATCAAGGTCAAATTCTTTTGGAACTATATTCAAGAACTCTGGAAATATATTCATCGATTTTTTTCCAAACCTTTTCCTGATTCTTTCCATTACAATACCTGCATCAAGTTTTTTTGCTCTTGTAATATTAAGAACTCTCACATTTTTATTTTTTTTAACTATTGACTCAATTCCTGAATTCTTTATTGAAAGTTTAAGTCCACCAATACCTCTACTTTTTCCAGTTCTCCATACAGATTCAGATTCTACAATCACAATTTCATTATCATAAAAGGATATTAAATATTTTATTAACTCATCTACTATGATAGGGTCAGTTATAGAACCAAGCGTATAACTTTGAGTCGATACTAAATTGGGTTTGATGATTACCTTTTTTACTTTATTTATCCTATTTTTAAAATTTAAGAATTCAAATAATTGAAGGCATGATTTTTTAATCTCACTTTTTTTTGATTTTATTATCAAGCTTTTGCCTGTCAATAAATGTTTCATAGATTCACTAACCGTATGTGCATAGCATCATAAGGTCAAAATTCAATCATGTTGAATTCATTGACGAGCGTTGTGGCGAGGGGATGCCCCCTACGGGGACGCAGCTCCTTCATCCTTCCCGTAGGGAATTTTGAAGATGCTATGCACATACCACTAACCTTTTTCAAGTAAACTGAGCGCATTCCATATTTTGGTTCTGGTATATGACTGAAGACCTACATCATCAGCAATTAACTCGAGCTCGTTTAAGGCTTTGTTAATCTTTATCTGAAGTTCCGAATCTTGTTTTAATGTATTTATTGTGTTCTGTACCCTTATCCTTACATTTTTAGGAACTGACATATCTTCTTCTATTTCTCTTAGGGTATTCATCAACTCAGTTTGTTCTATGAATTTTTCTGTCATTTTAATTATTTTTTTAATTATCTTCTTTCTTCATCTTGCTTAAGATTTCAGACTGCAGTTTTGAGGCTTTCTCTCTAATTTGGGACTCCTGTTTTTCCATTGTCTTTATCCTTATCTCAAGCACCTCTTTTTTAGATTGGAGGTCAGAATTTAATTCGTTTTTATCAGTTTCAACCATAATATTACCGACTATCTTATAAGTTTTATCTGTCTTTTCAATCTCACCCAAGGCTGATTCAATTTCTACTAACTGAAGTTGAAACTGTTGTTTTTGTCCTAGAAAACTTTGCATGCTCTGCTCAAACATCTGCAATTGATTTATCTTTTGTTCTGTATCTTTTGAAACATCCATCTTATTTATCTTGCCTTTACTTTTGTAATTACAGTTTTTGGCTTAAAAAGTATTTTACCCCCACAATACAAACATCTTACCCTCTTCCTTACATTGTCCAGGGTTATTTTTTTGCTACAATCAAAGCATTTGTATTCCATTATCCTTCTACCTCTGCTCCTTTTTTAATTGGCTCTAAATGCTCTATAATTTTAACTTCTTTTAAGATTATTGGTTTTGAAATTGAATGTGCTTTTCCAGTGAATTTTACATTACATTTTTTACATTTCCATATTCCAACAGATTCCCTTTTTACAGCTATTTTATTACAATAAGGACATTTATGCAGTTTTCTCTGCTCTGTTTCAATTTCAGCAAATCTAAGTTTGAGTTTCCTTCCGTATCTTGCACCAAATCGTTTGATTGAGCCTAAACCTTTTTCTTTTTTCATTTTTTTTATTTTAATGGGGCTGCCCGGATTTTCAACAACCTTTTTGCTTTGAGCAAAAAGCTTGACCAAAAATAGAGGGTTTCGCTTCGCTCAAGCCCTCAACCAACCTTTTTGCTTAGAGGAAATGTATTGGTTGAATTTTTTGAACCGGGGTCGTCCGCTTTTTTGCAAATTTTTATTTTTAATTTTTTCTAAAATTTAGACCCAAAGCGGAAAGGATGTTCCAAGCTACCCCACAGCTTCATGCTTTTATAGGACCCATGCTTGGGTAACTTATACCCCCTAATAAGTGTTTATACTTTACTTTTAAATCTATCGGAGACATGTTTTATTTCCAAAACTAATGTAGATAGGTAATATCTTACAATAGCAGAA
>CAZIEE010000051.1:0-8491 GCA_964538135.1 uncultured Methanosarcinales archaeon | reverse complement strand
CTAAACTAAACAATTTAAAATGAAGAAAATAAAAGAAGGCTTAGCAGAGATATTTGTTCATCTGGAGGAAAAAATCTCGAAAAAACTTCCTGTGTTTTACAATCCAGTAATGGAATTAAATCGGGATATAACTATTTTACTACTCCAACAATTCCCCCCAATGAATCTTTGTGATCCTTTAGCTGCAAGTGGCATAAGATCGATAAGATTTGCCATGGAATTGAAGTATAAATCAATTACTGCCAATGATATCAGTAAAAAGGCAGTAGAGTTGATTAAGAAAAATATAAAACAAAATAAAATAAACAATAAATCAAAAAAAGTAAACTTTAATAGATTTAAAGTTTATCAAAAGGATGCAAACTTAATGTTATTGGAATCCAAAGGATTTGATTTTATAGATTTAGATGTATTCGGGTGCCCTAATTTTATGTTGGATGCTGCTTGCAAACGTCTATCAAGAAACGGTATCCTAGCCATTACAGCTACTGATACATCTGCTCTTTGCGGAACGTTTCCAAAAGCCTGCCTGAGAAAATACTGGGCAATGCCTAAAAAAGATGCAACCATGCATGAAAATGGATTAAGGATACTTATAAGAAAAATACAACTTATAGGAGCGCAATACAATAAAGCACTTATCCCATTATTTTCTTATTCTGAGGAGCACTATATGCGCGTATTTTTAAGAAATGATTATGGAAAAGACAAAGTTGATGAACTATTAAAGAAGCATGGAAATTTTAATATTGGAAAAATGAAAATGTTTGGTCCACTGTGGTTTGGTGATCTATGGGATAAAAAATTATGTGAACAGATGTACGATAGCGCATTAAAAAATAATATTTTCAAAGGAAAAAACGCCCTAATCAAATTTTTAAAAACAATCAAAGAAGAATCAAAGATACATGCTATTGGATTTTACGATCTTAATGATATCTGCAAAAAATATAATATTAAAGAATTACAAAAAAAAGAGTCATTAATTAATCAAATAAAAAAAATTGGGTATGAGGCAAGTGAGACTCATTTTAAGGGGGGAGGTATAAGAAGCAATATCGGGGTAAAAGAACTAGTGAAAATTCTTAGGGGAACTTTCAAAAATTAAAGAAAGCTTTAAAAGATGGTAGTATAAACTTAAACATATTTGGAGCCTAAAAACAATACAGGTTCTTTATATTATTGCTTAATGATCAAAAATTATATGGAGGTAATAAATGGAACAGAATAGTGGAAGACCAAAAGACATCAAACAAATTAGTGATGTAGTTTGGGAGATACCCACATCCTACAAAAAAGGAATGTTGGTCCCTGCCAGAATTTATGCAACAAAAAAACTTCTTGCAGAGATGGACGAGGGAGTATTTAATCAAGTAACAAATGTAGCTTGTTTGCCTGGAATCCAGAAATATAGTTTCTGCATGCCAGATGGGCACTGGGGATCCTAAGTAAGAATTTCTTATTTAGCCCTTGACGGTTTTCCCATCGGCGGCGTCGCAGCATTTGATTCTGAAACAGGAGTTATAAGTCCAGGCGGAATCGGCTTTGATATAAACTGTGGAATGAGATTAGTTACAACTAATTTGACATACAAAGAGGTACAACCAAAAATAAAAGAGTTAGTAGATACACTGTTCAAAACAGTACCTGCAGGAGTTGGCTCAAGAGGTTTTGTTGACGTAAATAAATCACAGTTCAAGGAAATTATGGGCTATGGCTCGAAGTGGTGTGTTGAGAATGGATATGGCTGGAAAGAAGATTTAGAAAGAACTGAGGGATTTGGTAGAATAGACTGGGCAGAGCCAGAAAAAGTTAGCTCAAAAGCAATTGAAAGAGGGCTTAAACAACTAGGTACTTTAGGTTCTGGAAATCATTATCTCGAAATACAAATTGTAAGAGCAGAAAATATTTTTGACAAAGATATTGCAATCAAATTTGGGATTCATTCAGCAGAGCAAATTGTTATTATGGTTCATTGCGGATCGAGAGGCTTTGGACATCAAATAGGCACAGACTATCTAAGGATTTTCGAGCAAAAAATGAAAGAATATGGGATTGAAGTTTATGACAGGGAATTGGCATGTGCGCCGTTCCAAAGCAAAGAAGGTCAGGATTATTACAAGGCAATGGCATGTGCAGCAAATATGGCTTTTACAAACAGGCAAGTGATCTTACATAGAATAAGAGAAGGTTTCTCAAAGGTTTTTAAAACAGATGCAGAAAAGCTTGATATGCATATGGTTTATGATGTCGCTCATAATATAGCAAAGCTTGAAGAGCATGTTGTTGATGGAAAAAAGAAAGAACTTATTGTACATAGAAAAGGCTCTACAAGGGCATTTCCACCAAATCATCCTGAACTGGCAGATGTCTACAAGAAAACTGGACAACCAGTAATCATTGGTGGTTCAATGGAAACTGGAAGTTTTTTGCTTGTTGGTACTCAAAAATCAATGGAAGAAACATTCGGGAGCACAGCTCACGGTAGTGGTAGAACAATGTCAAGGACTGCAGCAAAAAATCAGGTTAGAGGTGAGAAATTACAGAAGGACATGGAAGGAAGGGGTATTTATGTAAAAGCAATCTCAATGCCAGGATTAGCAGAAGAAGCTGGACTTGCTTATAAAGATATCAATGAGGTTGTTAGTGCAGTTTCGCAGGCTGGAATAAGCAAGCCAGTTGTTGGGCTGAAACCAATAGGGAATATAAAAGGGTGATTATCATGCTTAATATTGGGGAAAGTAAAATTGACGACAGCTGATTAGCTGATGTTGTTGATAGACTACATCCTATGTATCATTCTGGTTATGAAACTGGCCCTAATGGTAGAGAACCATCTGTAGACTTAAACAGAGTTACGAGACCAAAAATAAAGAAAAGAGAAGACCCTTTTGCTAAATTTCTTTCAGGAGAAAGAGACGACCCATTTAGAGAAATATTAAAGGGCATAATCCAAGATAGATTTGGTGAAAAATTAAAAGATAGATGTTTTCTCAACAAAATTATTTCAATATGTTAGTGTTATAAAAACTGATGACGGATTAGTGGGTTTTGTAAGAGGAGCTAGATTAGAAGCACCAAATATACCAAGAAACTATAATCAAGCAAGAAGTAGAGATTTAACAACTAGGATTATTTAGGTCAAGCAAAAAAGATTTACTATTAAATAAAACTGAAAGTTCTTCCGAGACTGAAATGAGAGCCTATGAATTGGTGGATAGTCAAGCATATCATACAGGATTTCAGCTTTGGTTAAAATCACAAGGAGTGAAACATTGGCAATTAGACATCCAGAAGCACTAAGAGCATTTAAAGCCGCATTGAACGGACAAACTATTTCAGAGTATGAGCCAAATCCAATAAAACCAGATTTCGGTTTGAGCATGAGAGACAGAGATTTTGGAATAGATAAATATCCGATTAATAAAATTTATTATTTTGAAGATAAAAAAAGATTATTTGATGAACCAAGAGAACCAACAAACACCTGCAGAAGTTGCAAGACAACATGGTCAATTTGCTTATGATTTAGGAAAAGCTGTAAGACTTCTTAGAAAATAATTTTCAACGCCAAAGCCCCCTTTCTATTTTTTAGGACTCCAAATTTATTGAATATAACGTATGCGATTAAGCGAAGTGCCGAGCTCTCAAAAAATTTTTCCTCGATTTTTCGGCAGCCCATGAAAAATCAGAGCTGAGAAATTTTTGAGAGGTGGCGAGGCATTTGGGAGAGCAGGGGAAAATGCTTGGCATTTTAGCGAAGCGACCCTGCGAACCGCTTAATCGCTGTTAAATACGTTTTCGGTTACAGAGTTCCGAAAACCTGCGTCCGCAGAGTTGAGTTCTCGCCAATAAATTCTGCGAAGCAGACTAGAATCGTTAGGGAAGGGAGCGTCCGTTTTTTTGCTTCTTTTTTCCTAAAAAAGAAGAGTTAGTGGGGCGTCGTCCATATATCATTCTTCAACTTTTTGTTGGTTTTCCATTAAGAAATTTGACAATGTTTGCCCATTAGATTTTTTTGTTGATGCCTCTTTATTAATTAGTCCTGAACCATGTATTGTTTTACTAATCATTTTTTCTATAATTGTGCTAAAATGTTCATTTAATTCATATCCAATCCCATTTCTACTTAAAGCTTTAGCTCTCGCAACAACTTTTCCACTACCCAAGAAAGGATCAAGAACCCAATCATTTTTATCAGTAAACAGTTTTATTGCCCTATCTACCATTCCATCTGGAAAAGGACAATAATGATAATGGTGATTTCCAGTTTGAAAAGGTGGAAAATATTCCCAAATAGAGGATGGCGCTTGTCCTATTGAATTTCTTCTTTTGTGTCCTTCTGGATAAATATAATCTTTAGGATAAGGTTCTCTAACATCATCAATATTCCATTTATATCTTTTACTTTTAGAAAAGACTAACAAGTATTCATGTCGGTTCTTTAATTTTTTACCGAATTGAAATGGTACCCCTGTTAATTTTTTATATATCCATATATCTTTACATCCCAATCCTAGTTTAGTGCACTGAGAAATAAAGTCAAAAGGTATTGGGATAATATTTCCGCCTTTAGTTTTGTATTTGATTACATCTATGTTAACAATTAAAACCCCAGTATTAGATAAAACCCTCATACACCCTTTCCACACTTGAAACATTTCTGCTAAATATTCTTCATATGTTTGGTTATATTCTTTTGGGGAGTGTGGTGTTTGATTTTCCTGTTTTCTTGGTTTTGTTGAGTAATCTTTTAGATTATAATATGGCGGCGAAGTGAAAATTAATTGTATTTGACCATCTTTTATTTTACTCATATCTTTACAATCGGAATAGTGAACAATATACTCATTTGTTCCAGATTTATTATTATAACTCTTCATATTCATTCTCCTTAACTCTTTTTTCGTTTATTTTAATGAGTCCATGTTTAAAACCCTCAAATATTTTACCAGCCAACACATTTTTTCTAAGTAGAGACTTGCCTAAAAGAGGTAATTCATCCAAGAAATCGTAAAGTTCTTGTTTTAATTCAGAATTTTTGAAATCCAAATCATCTAGTGTAATTATTCTAATATCCTTAAATGTCCTTAATAAAAGCCATTCTTTTTTCTTAAAAGAATCCAATTTTTTACAATCATCATGCGTAAATCTTGCAAGTACTAAATCAAATGGTTTTTTGTGCCAATATCTGTTAATTAAAGCGTCACCAACAATTGTATGCCCATTCCTAAACCTTCCTGCTTTGTATTTAGTGTTTGTTCTGAAATTAAACGCACTAAAAGAAACTACATTAAACATCAATAGTTTGCCAACACGTCCATTATTATACAAATATCTTCTATCTTCAGCAGCACTATGTTTATCTGCAAAAGACTTCATTATTTGTTTGATTTTTTGAATAATTCCTTTAATCTTATTTTTATTACCTTCATCCAAAATCCTAAGGAATTCTTCCATTAATTTAGTATTATAAGCGTCAATGAAAAGATAGTCACCTTTTTCTACATCAGACGCATTTAATGCTGCATAAATCATATCGTACCTTAGATAAGCAGTAGTCTTAGTGTTATCTGCTTTTCTGTATTCAGACTCAAAAGGGATAAAATAGACTCCAATAAATCCATCCCTTACAGCTCCTAAAGCATGAGAGAATCTAGCATATTGTGCACTTCCAGTATTTCCTGTTTCAGTTCCGTAACTACCTTCAACAATTAATACTGGAGTAAAATCAGATATTTTTTTATTATTTATCACAAAAGGCTTGTTAAGAAACCATCCAGCATCATTTGAACCATAAAAACAAGTTTCAGGACCAAAAGTAAGACCTCCTTTAGTCCAATGTTTTTGATCCTCATTACTTTCATCAAAAACCCTTAAATGTAAATTTTTGATTTTAGCATTCCTTGATATTTCTTTAAGTGTCTCTTTTACACGAGCATCACTATCATAAGCCATTTTCAATAACCTCTATAATTTGTTTAAAGTTAATTTTTTGAACAAGATGTATTATATTTTGGAAAGTTAATTTTGATTGATTTATTGTCTTTTTCATTGATTTTCTGAGTTCTTCCAAAGACAAATTACTAAGTAGGTGTATCTTGATATAATTCTCAAACCATTCTAAATCTTTGTTGGATTTATCTTTATCAAAATAAGGGTTTACTGGGGACGAATCTACAATTATTTTGTTTTCAGAATTAATTTTTATTAAGCCACAATAATTCTCTTTTTCTTTCTTTTCTTTCTTATTTGGCATAAATTCGTATGCCTTAAAACACAGCCCTGATTTAAGGTATTCTATGATTTGACTTTTTTTCTGAGTGGTTTTTACTTCACCAACAATAAACTCATAATCCAATTTAGAATCTGAAAATTTGTTTTTCTCAAAAGTTTTCTTTCTGTTAAATAGTCTTAATGCGCTTAACTCTAAAATCAAAGCTCCATTCTCAATCAAATTTACAGATTTAAGTATCTCTATAATCTGATGAGTGTATACTCCGAAATCTGGTCTTCCATGATAGCTCCAAGGTAATTGTATATCTGTAAAATATCCTTTTTTTATAAATATCTCTGAAGCCATAAACTCAAAATAATGTTCCCATTGAGAACCATCTTTATGTACTATATTTAGTATATATTCCTGAGGATTCTTATTATTGGCTACTAATTTTTTAAAAGCATCAGTTATTATATTAGGAGTATCGTTTCCATCTATAAAGATAATTTTCTTTTTTCCATCGTAAATGAAAGGATAAGTAGAATATAATTGAGCAGGAAGATTGTTATTTGTTATTTCTCCTTCATTAGTTTCTATCAAAAATAATCCCTGATTTAGCGAATAATTTCTATGATTAAAAGTTCTGAATCTTCCAAATAATCTTAATCCATATTTGTCTACCAGATAGTATGAATTTGTTGTTAAACAAAAACGATAAGCAGTCCTCTCATCCAACTCCATAACACTATCAAAAATATCATCTTTTATTACTTTGTATTGAAAATTAAGTTGAAGTAATTCTATTAAATATTCTTTATTGAAAAAAATCTTTTTAGCCATTTGTCATTACTAATATTCTATCCATTTTTGAACGTTTATAATTTGATGGGATACATTTATTTGTAGGCATTGCATCTTCTACAATTCCATGAGTTTTAAATCCTAACATTTCGTAAATTTTCATAACTTCGTTGGCGGTGTTTATTCTTGTTTTACCTCTATGTAAATCCCCTAATATGAATATGCATAGCCCTTTGTTTTTTATCACTCTTTTTAGTTCAGTTCCAACTTTACGCATCTCTTCTAAATAATCCTCTTTATTCTGAATCAAATCCACTTTTAACTTTTCTTTCTTATTATAGTCATATCCCAAAAATTCAAGTCTAAGTCTATTGTCATTAACATAATCTAGGGTATCAAAATAAGGGGGACTTGATATTACCAAATCAACTGAACCATTTGCTAAAGGCAAATTCCTCGCATCCGCATGAAATGCCTTACTTTTTGTTTTTGTTGAAAATCCGTCAGAGTACATTCTTTTTATTTTATCTTTTAATCTAGGGATTACTTTTTTATATTCAGGTTTGGTTTTTGGATTAAAAGGGATTACTAAACTTGTAACTGCTGAAAGATGTCCAGGCCTATGCCCATGTATAATCCCTAACAAACAACCTAACAGAAAATGCTTTTTTTCTTTCATCATCAAATCTCTTAAAAGAATAATCTCTTTGAGTGTGTCAGGATGATAAAATTTTTTCATGAATGTAGAACATTTGTCTAAACTAACTTTAGATATATCAATATTAATTGAATCAAGCCATTTTATATGTTCTTCCATTGAAGCCCTTTCAAATTTTGCTCTGGAAATACTATAAGCATAAGGATTTAGGTCAACTCCAATACCTATTCTTCCCTGCAAATCTGCCTCTAAGGGAATAGTGCCTATACCACTGAATGGATCAAGTATTATTTCCCCTTCTTTAGAAGCAATTTTTATCAACCAATGAGCCATACCTGGTTTTATTTTACCAACATAAGCAGACATCCTGTGTAACCAATTTGCCCAATTTTGAAATTTGTATGGTTCCTTTCTCCATTGCGCCTTTTTAATTTGGTTTATCATTTCATTTACAGATAATAATTTTAAATTTTCAGAATTTGAATACATAGTGAGGCTACTTTGCATTTTTCTCTAACTCCTTTTCAATAAATTTTTCTATCTGTCTAGAAAGAACAATCCCTTCTTTTTTGCAATACTCTGAGTAATATTCGTATAATTTAGAATTTAAATGAAGTGTAACATTTTTCTTATCGTTATTTTCCTGCATTTTAACCCCTTTTAACAAATAACTACATTTGTGATTATGTGTATCACCTATTTAAATCTTACGCGCCCATGTCCAGTGGTACGGTGAGACGCCCCCCACTTTATAAAATTCAGACATTCCGAAAGTACATAAATTTATCAATTCTGAACTTTTGAATTCTTTT
>CAZIEE010000050.1:0-8676 GCA_964538135.1 uncultured Methanosarcinales archaeon | reverse complement strand
AACCTTTTGTGAATCCCTTGTTGTTGAAATTTTTTCTTTATGGGGTACCATAACAGAATTATTTTATATATGGTTCAAACAACTAATTCTACCAACTAATTCTACCAACTATTTTATAAATACTTGCGATTTTCATTAAAAATGTCCATCACATTTATGAAGGTTTGAGTTCATATGAAATGTTCAATCTGCAATAAATCAATAGATAAAATTTTTCTTAATAAGATAAGGGGCACTTATATAAAAAATAGTGATGGTAAACTTCATACAGTCTGCTTCGAGTGTCAGAAGAAATTGAGTTCAAAAGAAGAAATTTTAAAAGCGATTAAATAAACTCTTTCTTTGCATTTTAATTGTACTTATAGCTCAGGAAACTAATGTAAATTTATAAATAACATTAACTAGCCAATTGTTAGGCCCTCATAGCTCAGTAGCTGGAGCGGTAGATTTACAATTAGCCGAACCCCGTAAGCTACAGGTCAGGAGTGCGAATCTCCTTGAGGGCTTTTTCCATAAACAGATAAAATCCTATGAAAAATAAAAAATCCCTCAAGAGTTAAGGGCTCATAGTCTAGTGACTTTAATAAATTAAAGCTAGAAGCAGGACACAACCTTCACAGGGTTGGGGTGAGAGTTCGATTCTCTCTGGGCCCATAAATTTTTATAGCTTGTCCAATAAACTTAAAAAGGGCCTGTGGTCTAGTGGTTATGACAACACCCTTACATTACGATTTGTAAGTCTAGGAGCGGTGTAAGTCACCAGTTCGAATCTGGTCAGGCCCATATTAAAAAATTTTATGTAGTCAAAATTTTTATTTTCAATGCGCCAGTAGTCTAGTGGTTATGATAGGGCCTTGCCATAGATTTTTGAGCCCCTGAAGAGTAGAGTTTAGCTCAAAGCAAAGAGGCTCTGACCCGAGAATCAAGCAGTAATATGTAAATGCAAGAACGGGAATTCGAATTGTGATAAGCAATTATGCTTACACATGTAAGTCTCGGCTGGCGCATTTTTATAATTAAGATGGTAGAACAAAAACAAGTTGTTGAAATCTTGAAAAAGGTTTATGATCCAGAAATACATTATGATATCTGGAGTCTTGGTTTAGTATACAATATAGGAATAAATGGAACTAAAGTTAGTATATTGATGACATTTACCTCTCCAATGTGTCCTTATGGCCCTGCTTTGCTTGATGATGTTAGAAGAAATGTTTCATCTATTGAAGGGGTGGGTGAAGTAGATATTCAACTAACCTTTAATCCAGTATGGAGTCCAGATAAGATGACAGAAGAAGCCAGAATTGGTTTAGGAATTTAAATATCTTGAATTGGCAGAAAAAAATTTTTTGTGGAAGAAATATCATCACATTATTGTAGTAATTGTTACTTTATTGCTAATTCTTTCTATATTTTTATTAAATCAAAAAATAAATTTTTTACTTGGGAACGAACTAATTTTATACTTAAAACCCCCTCATGTAATCCATGATATTCATTATGGACAAACAATAGAACCCAGATTCAATGTTTCAATTAATAATTTTGCATTCTGCAAAGCTACATGTTTTTACTCATTTAATGATAGAAGCAGAAACCATGTTGTTGAAGAAGGTAACTTTGAGCTTTATAAAAATAAGCAATTCTCAAAAAGCTATAATTTAAGTGTCAAAAAATTAGGGAGTGGACAAGACCTATACAGTTTTGATGTGAGGTGTCATAGCATAAAATCTTCTTTATGCCTGACAAAAAGTCCTGAAACTTATAGGTCTTCCTTAATTACTTTAAATTATGATCTTAGTGAGACAGAAAAAAAGCTTAAAGAAATATTGAAACAGAATGTTACAAAATTACTTAAGGTTCTGAATGAAACAGATGTTCTGCACCAAAAGTTGAACCAAAAGTATTTTGAGTTGGCTTTTAATGTGAATCTAAACAATATGTCAAAGCAAAAGATAGATATTGACTATGACTATGACAATTTGAGGATTGGGGTAGAGAATCTAAGGAGCATTTGGTCAGTAGAAGATTATATTGCATTAAACAACCTGTTCAACCAAAATTTTTTTGATGAACTATCCAATATAAAAAAATCAATTGAAGAGCTGGATAATGGTATAAAAAATGTTGTGGAACTGCATAATCATTTATTATCCCAATTGATTTTTTTATCTCATAATTTAGGTAAATTAAATATTTTTTTGAACACGTTTGAAGTTAATGAATCATTTGATAATTTTACAATTACTGTAGCTGAGTTTAATAAAATATCATCCTTAATCCAAAATAATACATTTGAAAGTTATTCAGAACTAATTAAAGATATTGAAAAAGTCTTAGTTTATTACAATTTAACAATTGAAAAATCAATTGTACCTGCAGTTAATTTCTTCTTAAAATCTGAATATAAACTTAATTTCGAGAATGAGTTATTGTGCAGGTTAGTCGGAGATTGTGAAAAGATTAACCATAGTTTAATTACTAAAAGAATGTTTAACAGTTCTCAAGAATTTATTAATACATATCCTGATGTAGAACCATTAAAACACATTTGTAACTCATTTAGTGAACTAAATCAGAAATATTCAGATATTAGAAATAATACCTTAAATCCAATTTTAGATAAAAACATTACGTTCCCTTCAGATAATGGATTTTTTGTATTTATAGATAGTCTCAAGGAAAATATGATTAATGAAATAAACAATTCTTACACTGATGCTTATCATGAGTTATACGAGTCATACAAATTAAATGATTCCAATCATCTTGTTTTGGGTATAGCTGATACTATTTTTCCTTCAAATAAATCAGAGATAAAAACTTTACAGTACAATCAATCATATAATCAGTCATTAAACATTTCTTTGTATTTGCTTTCTGCCATAAATTTTACTTATGAAACATCAACATTGTTTGAAAAATGCTTAAAGCTGGTATCAATACTAAAATTAACAGATGAAGATACAAAAATTGGTAAGTACAATTTTAATCAAATAAGCGAGGACATAACATATAAAAATTTAAGGTATATAGATACTATTTTGTCTGAAAATCCCATGATATGTTGCATTTTTAATGAATGCAAACCATGTTGCAGGGATGATTCATGTAAAAACGATTCAAAAACATTTCCAGTAATATTCCTGCATGGACATTCCTTTTCAGCTTATAACTCTCCAGAATTTTCATTAGATTCATTCAATAAACTACAGTATAAACTACAAGATGAAGGCTACCTTAATGCAGGTACTATTTCTTTATATTCCCAGGATGAACCATCACAAAAAAATGTTTGGAGCCTGTCAGGAAAACCTGTGACAATTAAAGTAAGTTATTACTATGATGTTTTCAGGGAAGAAGATAAATATATAGTAGTACCTACAAAGAGCGAGAACATAGATACCTATGCTATAAGATTAAGAGATTTGATTAGTATAGTAAAAGAAAGGATAAATAAGCCAAAAGTCAACATTATAGCACATTCCATGGGAGGATTGGTTGCAAGAAGGTATCTCCAAATTTTTAGTCAGAATAATGATATAGATGTAGATAAATTAATTATGATAGCAACTCCAAATAAGGGAATTTCAGGGACAAATACCAATTACTGTGGGTTATTGGGAGAAGCAAAAGAATGCCAGGATATGAATGAAAATAGTTTATTTATGAACAGATTAAACGACCCATTAAAAATGTCAAGACTAAAAGATAAGGTTAAATTTTACACAATAATTGGACAAGGTTGTAAAGTGAAATCTGGAACAAAAAGTGGAGATGGTGATGGTTTATTGTTGTCAAATAATTCAGAACTGGAAATAGCAAAAAGCTATAAAATTAATGGAACTTGTGGTAGTTTCTTTGGAGAAATTTTGCATACAGATATGCTTAATATTGATAAGTACCCAGAGACTTATAGGGTAATTAGGGATATTTTGAGCGAGTAAGGATCTCGCCAACAAGGTAGATAGAACCAGTTACAACAACTAACTCTTGTTTTCCTGCAATTTTCTTTGCATAATTTAATGCTTTTGCTGGATTTTTAATAATTTTAGTTTTTATTTTATTAGTATTTTTTATTTTATTATTTTTATTTATTTTATTAAATTTATCTAACAAATATACTGGTTCAGAAGCTTTTTCATTTTTTGATTTTGTAAAAATTATTTTTGACACTAATGGGTTGAGTATACTTAAGATAGTTGTAATATTTTTATCATTTTGTATTCCTAAAACAAAAATAAATTTATTGAAAATTATCGGTTTAATACCTTGGGTTTTATTCCGATAATTTTTAATTTTGAATAATTCCTTTTTTAAAACCTCAAATCCAGTTGGGTTGTGTGCACAATCGACCAAAACATTTTTAGACAGGAATTGCAATCTTCCAGCCCATTTTGTTTTTTTTATTCCATTTTTTATCTGTTGGTTATTTAGTTTTATTGAACAAATTTTTTTTAATATGTTTATAGTTGTGAGTGAAGTGTTGGCGTTTTCTTTTTGAAATTCTCCATTAAGGAAACTGAAATTTATATTTTTAAATTTTCCTGCCAAAAATAATTTTGCATTTTTTTCTTTTGATAACTTTTTGATAACTTCAAGGGCTCTTCCATGGGTTCCTGTAACTACAGGAATATTTTTTTTTATTATACCTGCTTTCTCGAATGCAATCTTCTCAATTGAATTGCCAAGCAAATTTGTATGCTCCAGTCCTACATTTGTAATTACAGAAACCAAAGGGGTAATTACATTTGTAGCATCTAACCTACCACCTAATCCAACCTCTAAAACAACAAAATCCACATTTTTTTCATAGAAGTACAGAAAAGCCATGCTGGTAGTTACTTCAAAAAAGTTTTGATTAGTTATATAAGGTTTTAATCTAAAAAAATATTTAACAATTTCTTTATTGGTTATTAAATGCTCATTAATCCTTATTCTTTCATTAAACCTTCTTAAATGAGGGCTGGTATACAATCCTACTTTGTAACCAGCTTCTTTCAGGATATAAAAGATCATGGAACAAACACTGCCCTTTCCGTTAGTTCCTGCAACGTGAATGCACTTTAACTCTTTATGAGGGTTGCCAACTTTTTCTAACAAATTTTGTGTGTTTTCAATACCAAGTTTTATCTTGTAGCTTTCCAGACTATACAAATCTGCCAATACTTTTTTAGTATTCATTTGATACAAATAAACATAAAGAAAAAACATAAAGAAACAGGAAATGAGATTACATTTTCTTCAACTTTTTCTTTAACTTTTTCTTTATCCTTTTGTAATGTTTTATTGATTTATTTTTTATTAATCTATTTTTTATTGATCTTATTCTTGGTTTTTTCTTATATTTCTTTCTCTCTTTTTTCTTTTCTTCTTTTTTCCCTTCACCTCCCACTTGCTCTTTTTCTTCCCCCTTCCCCTTTAAATTTTTTTGATTTAACTCTTTCTTTCTCTTAAAAATTTTTTGTATTAATAATTGAATACTGCTGGGTTTTTTTTCTACTCCTTCTAAATTTTTTTCTTCATATTTAATTTTTGACTGTGTAGCCATATCTATAACTTCAATTGCTTCTTTCAATAAAGTTTTAAATTCATCTTGTGATATCTGCGTTCCTTCATACTTAATCTTATCTATTGTATTAAAAATGGGTATTATCTTATCTTTTAGCTTAGCACTTATATGTTTTTTTTCCAGTTCTATTAATAGTTCTTTATCTGTGAACTCATAATCAAGCTTTAGATATCTTAAAATAAAAACCCTAAATGCAAGACTGAACTCATCCATGGTTGAATCATCAAATTTTTTCTTAATAGAATTAATTTTTTTAATAAGAACTCCCCTTATTGTTTCTAATTGAACAGGATCTTCTTCTTTTTTACTGTTTACCATCTTATTAAAGTTAATGATGATAGGTTAGCTTGTATATTAATCTTTTTGTTCAAGGTATGTGCATAGCATCTTCAAAATTCTCGACGGGAAGGATGAAGGAACTGCGTTCCAGTGACTTTCATGTCACGGGAGCATCCCCTCGCCACAACGCTCGTCAATGAATTCAACATGAGCTGTTAAGTTAACGTCTGGAATTTTGAACAAAAAAATTATCCTTTTTTGACGATCAGCTTGTTTTCTTTAATTTCCACCTTTAATTCCTGTCCCTCTTTCCACTTCAATTAAGTCCATAAATTCATCATAAGAAGAAGGTCTAAGTCTACCAATGAAATAATATTATATATAGACTACCAATAAGGAAAAATATTTTGACCTTATGATGCTATGCACATACTGAAAAGTGCGGGGGAGGGGACTTACATGTGAAAGTATTTCAACTTTCTACAATTCGAACCTTCCCGTCGTATAGAACATACTTGAGATGCCTATACAAACCCGGACCCACTAAGGGACAGGATGTCTTCCCTAACTTAAGTCCTGCGCGTTTGACCAGACTTCGCTATAGGGACTCACTAATTATAGTGTATTCATAGTGTATTACCCCCGCATTGTCTGATTTTTATCTGGATTGGAAAACTATATTTAAATCTTGTTAAAAAACAAAAACTATAAAAATAAGTGGTAACCTATTATAATATATTGTAATATAATCATTTAATATTGTAAATTGAGGTGATTTAATGATAAAAAAAAGAGGAAAAACTACAAATAGTTCTAAAAAACCCAATAAAAGGGATAACAAACATTCTAATAACAAACATCCTATCCAAAGTATTGAGTTGATTATAAAAAAAAATATTCTTGGAGATTCTCCTGAAGAGTATCATTTTATTATTGCAGATCAAAGAAAAATAAAAAATCTGTTTGAATTAGTAGATGCACTTGAAACAATGAGTGAGGAGATTTTTAGGCATCATGCCAACGAATTCAAAAATGATTTTAGCACATGGGTTAAGGATGTTTTTAATGATTTGAGTTTATCTGAGGATATTGGAAGAGCTCAGAGCAGGTTTGAAACACAAATAGCAATCTTAAGGAGATTGGTAAAAGAATTATTAAACAAGACAAATATAAAATAAGTAAGGGGGATAGGATATGGCAAAAAAAGAGGAATTAAAAAACTACATAAGTGATGTTCCACCTGAAAAGTGTTTTTGGGTGAATAATGGACCAATATTAAGAAACTTGGGAGATTTGGCAAATACTCTTCAAGAAATGAGTGATGCAACTTTTCAGCACCATGTAAATAAAGAAAAAAATGATTTTGTCAATTGGGTTGGAGAAGCAATAGGAGATAAAAAGCTCTCAAATGATTTGTTAAGTTCTCAAAACAAAAAATCAGCTTTAAAGAAAGTAAAATCCAGATTAGAGTATCTACAGAAAAAAGTTAAATAAGGTGCTATACAATCCAGCAACTGCCTAATCTTGATGCCTCTTTAGAAAGCGAAGAACTATCAGAGCCAAAAGTGGCTATGTATGGACTTTTATAACTTCTAATCTTACTTTAACTTTAATCTCAACTTGGATGTTAAATCCTCCCAAATATCGTCTGGATCTATGCTTGTAATTTCGCTACCCTGGAGCAGAACATAATAGTTCTTTTTTGTTCCACTTCCATCACTTTTACATGAAATCCCAATTGGATTTAGTTGTAGTGATTTGTAATCATTTAGGAATTTACATATATCAGTAGTGAAACCCTTATACTCGATAAGTGCATTTTTAAAATCAACACCCTCAATTGTTCCTTTTATTTCTAATTCCCCTTTTTTAGAAATATACAATCTTTTAAATCTGTTTATTCCTTTAAGGTAGGTGTTATCATAAGAGTCATAAGTTTTAAAATTTATATCCTCGCTATCGCTAATGGAATTTAGGTTAAGACCTCTTATTTTACCAAATAAATACCCAAAAAAATCATTTTGGTTATTTGTTGATGTTGGATTATCATAATCTTTTGTTGTGTATATAAAACTATTCAGCCTTTTGTTAAACCATAATCTTTTTGAGGAATCACAATTATGGTAAGTTCCATCATCTTCAAATGCATTTGTATTACCACATGTTTTTATTCCAAAAATATTTTTTTTAAGTAACTTTTTTAATATCTCGTTATTAGAATCATCTCTATCATTTTTATTCTTATCATTATTTAATGAAGCAGCAACGAAAACATCATTTCCAATATTCAACACACAGAAGTTGTTTGTATTCAAACCACTTGTAAGTATCTTTTCAATAGTCTCACTTTCTCCTTCGATATAATAACTAATGTAATTTAGTACACCCTCTCGCTCATCGCAAAAAATGGTATAATCTTGTTTACTTTCTTGTGCAACTTTCAATAAATTAAATGCCACTAATTTAGTTCTGGAAGACCAGTTACCTGCTATGCAATATTCATCTTCTGTGTAGTTCCTCGATTCAAACCATTTATAACGCGGGTTTGTTCTTCCACCTTCCCAAGTTCTAAGGCAGTGCTTCTCGCAACCATGTTCTTTGGCATAAGCAGAAATTAAGAATATTAAAAACAGGAATATCATGAACAAAATATTTATGAGCAATCTGCTTCTACTTTTTCTGATAAAATCTATTTCCATTTAAATTCTCTTTTTTGACAAAATTCGCATTTGTAAGTTTAATTAGGAAACTAATACTTAAATCTTTTGTATAGTAGGCACAGTATAAAAAGTGAGTGATTTCTTTTTTTTCAATTCACATTTTTTAAC
>CAZIEE010000049.1:0-9130 GCA_964538135.1 uncultured Methanosarcinales archaeon | reverse complement strand
TAGGAGTCAGAGTTGCAATATTTAAAAAAGCCTGCTAGATAGTAGATATTAAAATTTTTACTAAAATGATTATTCAATTTATTTTGGTTTTTACTGCAGGTTGTCATTGTTCTAATCCTAAGTAATTTTTTAATTTTTTTAAAATAGAGCTA
The DNA here is from genome assembly GCA_964538135.1 of uncultured Methanosarcinales archaeon. Classification (GTDB taxonomy): domain Archaea; phylum Nanobdellota; class Nanobdellia; order Woesearchaeales; family GW2011-AR4. The sequence continues at coordinate 8,978 of CAZIEE010000049.1, read as the reverse complement.
TTATCATATGTAATCCAGAACACAATAGAAAAAGGTGTTACTAATAGAACTGGTATACTGATTACAAAAAAGTTCTGCTTCTTCATATTAACCAAATAATTGTTTTTTAATTTTTTCTCTTACTTCGGGGTTATAATGTCCAATGTTTTCAATAAGCAAAATATATCCCCCATTAGAACATTTAATCTTTTTTTTCACTGATAATTTTTCAAATCTACCTTCCCCTATCTTCTTCACCTGTTCAGGACTGTAAACAATAATTTTACGTGAGATATCTTTCATATCAAAGCCCTAGCTTCCATATTAAGATCAACATCACCCCAACCATATTCTGGTTGAAGTACTTCGTATATTATTTTTAGAATTTTTAAGAATTCATTTGTATTTTCATCTCTTTCCTTTTTCCTTTCTTTATAGTCCTTATCATATGGATCATCATGGTATTTTAGATTATACTCATTAGTTGAAAAATTAAAATAAATTTCTTCAGGTTTTACCCATTTGTACTCAGTATTGTCTTTTGTGAGAGAAAGTATGTAACTCATACCATTCTCAACCGAAAAATAGAAATTCTCTTTTTTCTCAATAAACTTATTGATAAATTCCTTTTTATCTTGTCGCATAGTTATGTCTATTGGATCTATAGAAATCTGCTTGAAGATGGTCCTCTTACCTTCTTTAAGTAGCCTATTAATAACCATCTCAATTGCTTCAACAGATACTTCTTTCAATTTCATTTTTACATCTATATAATAGCTCATTTTAAACCTCCTTCAATTAATTCAAATCCATACTCTTCAATAATTTTTTTTCTTAGATCTGTATCAGTAATTGGTTGGTTAATTATAATTCTTACATTATCTATTTTCACAATTTTGTTGTCAACTAAACCACCTTTCGTTTTTAACTCGTACAATTTTTCAATTTGTTCACTTAACTCACCAAGATTTCCACTTTTTCATAAATGATACCAAGGCAATTTATCCAATATACAAATTTATAAGGATATGGCTTTGGAACTAAAGAGTAGGGGTATAAATTCTGTTATTATCGATAGAGGCATGATGTCGCCTGAGAATTTACAACTGACGTTAAATCTGCAATTAAAAATAATTGCAGGACTCAAGAAGACGCCGACTTTTGCTTCTGAATATCTGTTAAAAATAAATCGAGATGAAGTCTATTCATTAAAAAATATGGTCCAATTGAAAAATACCTCTGTTTTTATCAGTACTTTTGATTATAACTTCGGAAAACTTATCGCTGTTTACAATCCATCACTTGAAGTAATGAAGAAACAGCTTAATTTCAACAAAGGCATAAGCGATGTTGATAAGTTTATTGGCTATTCTTTAATTTACCACAATACCGACTATTCGTCGGTAGAAATTGTTAGGAAATACTATGACAAGGAGATTATAGAAAGGGCATTTAAGCAGATGAAAGGGATATTGAGTTTAAGACCAATAAGGGTCTGGCTAAAAGGGCACATTGAAGGGCACATTCGAATTTGTTATCTTGCTTATTCTATTCTCTCTTTAATGAACTATAAGCTAAGGAAATTAAAAATTAGCGCAGTTGAAGCTTTAAATTCTTTAAAGCACGGCTACAAAGTTAATTTGAAAACTGAGAAAGGTGATTTTGAGTGGAGTCTCTATGTTCCTTTAGAACCGAAACAGAAAAAAATGCTGAAATCTTTGGGTGTAGTGTATAAAAACTAGGGAAAATTTAGGTAATTAAGATTTAATCCAGAAACCATTTCCAAGCAGGCTTGACTATTATTTTTTTATCATCAACAAAAAACTTATCTTCTTGATCGTAAGTTAAAATAATCCCCTCTTTTAATTTGAATTCCTTTAATGCAGAAACCAGGCCACTTATTTCCCTGTTTTTGGTTTCCTCATTAAAGTCAAAACAAACTTGAATTGCATTTGTTATTTTATCTTTTTCTTTTATGACAAAATCGCATTCGCCTTTTTCCTGAAAATAGAAAATGTCTTTGAACTTTCTTCTTAATCCCAAAAACACTACATTTTCCAGCATTTTCCCTCTGTCTTTTGAAAAAGAAGCGGAATTGCTGTAAGAAAAACCATTGTCTATAGAATAGATTTTTTTTGGATTTACCTGCTGTTTCTTATATGAATAGCTGAATCGAGGCACACTAAAAACTAAATATGCATCCTCAAAATAAGATATGTAATCAATAACACTCTGGACGGATTTAATCTCAAATGTTTTCTTTATAGAATTATATGAGAATTCTTTTCCAACATTACTAATCAGGTAAACGGCAATTTTATTCAGAATGTTGGTGTTTTTTATTCCAAACCTGATAGCAATATCCTTCATCACAACATCAGATAGCAATTCGTGAAGAATGGATGGATTTTCTTTTTTAAGATATTCTGGAAACCCTCCTCTATAAAAATATTCTTCAAAAGATTCAGAGGAAGAGGTTTTTATTTTCAAACGGAGAAATTCTCTGAATGAAAACGGAAACAGCTCTGTTTGAAGATGCCTTCCTGTCAGCCTTGTGCCAAGTTCCCTGCTTAAAAGGGAGGCATTAGAGCCTGTTATAACTATCTTTTCTTTTTTATCAATAAGGTATCTTATAAACTTCTCCCATTTGTTTACATTCTGTATTTCGTCAAAAAAGTAAATTCCCCCATCTCCATAAAGTTCCCTCATTATCAGTTCTACCTTATTAAAATCTGAAAGCTCAAAACCCTCCAGCCTGGGATCTTCAAGATTCAAATAATATCCTTTTTTCTGCTTTTTTAATATTTGATTAAGAAACGTGCTCTTTCCGCATCTCCTTATTCCGGTGATTATTATTGCAAAAGAATCTTCGATTTTTATTTTTTCTCCAGTTTCTCTTAAAATTCCATGTTCTGATTTATTTAAGAACTCTCTTTGAAATATTATTACTTCCTTAATAGTTTCTTTAGTTAACATAGGCATATTATTAAGGTTTTTACTATTTAAATGTTTCTATTGGCAATAGACAATAATTTATACTGTTAATAGAAACTCAGAAAGTACTAAAGTTTTTGTCTGTAATAATTGAAGATGCTCGACCTTATGCCGCTAACCAATTTTCGGACAAAGCCTACGGTAACCTTCTTATCTGTCTGTTGAAACCAGTTTCTTCATCAGGAAAAAGATGGGGTTTAGGTGCTTGATGTTCTTGGCGTCTTATGGATTTTTTTTCTTTTTCTTTTTCTTTTTGTTGTTTATGTTCTTTGGTATTTTCAATGCCAATGTTCTTTGTTTGTTCTTTAAGTTTAAGCTCAATTGTAGACGTCTCTTCTTCGCTTAGTATTTTTGGCTGCCATTGTAAATTGATGCCATCATCCTCTTTCCTTGGAATAACATTAACTGTCACGTGTGCTACTGTTTGTCCTGCTACAATCCCATTGGTCAAAAAAATATTAGTGCCTTGAACCCCTAATCCCTCAAATATTGCCATTGATACCTTGTTAGCAACCTGGAACAACCTGCCTATTTCAGCATCTGGAACTTGTTCAATTATTGTATAGTGATTTTTAGTGATTACAAAACAATGGCCAGGATTTGCGCCATTAAAGTCAAGAACTGAGACTGTTAGGTCATCTTCATAAATCCTTTTTGAAGCAATTTTATTATTAACAATATCACAAACAATACATCCATCTTTTGGTTTCATTTTTATTTAATGTATTCTATTTAATGTGTTTAATCAAATTATTTCCAATCTCTTCAATCTCTTGTTGTTGCATAGTTTTTTGCGGGAGTATGAAAAGGATATTATCATTTTCTCTTCTAGGTATTATATGCACCATGAAATGTTGTGCTCTTTGACCAGCAGCAACTCCATTAGCCACAATAATGTTTGTACCTTGTGAATCAATTGACCTGAGCATTAAGTTAGAGAGATTCTTGACAATAATAAAAACATGGGAAAGTTCATTGTCTGGTATCTGAGGCATTATGGAATAATGCTCCCTTGTTAGAAGAATAATATGCCCTGGATTAGCAGGATTAACGTCTAAAATGGCAAAAACCTTATCATCTTCATATATTTTTCTGGATTGGACCTTACCTTCAATGATCTGGCAGAATATACATTGTTTTTTCTGAAACTCTTTCAGCTCTTCTGGAGACATCTGCTTTACTTTATCCTGAAGTGTCTTTATTTCTATTTCTGATAATCCTTGTGCCATAATAAATTAAAAATATTATATTTTTTATAATGTTTGTTTTGTTTTTATAATTTTTTTATTTTGTTTACAACCTCATCTATGAGATAGGCTGGTGTAGATGCTCCAGCTGTAACCCCCACATTTTCCTTGCCATAAAACCACTCTTTTTTAATCTGATCTCGTGATTGTATAAAATAACTTTCTACTCCATACTCCTTGGATTTTTCATAAAGCTCTTTAGAATTGCTGGAGTTAGTCCCACCAATAACGATGATGATATCACATTCTTTTGCCAGATCGTCTATATCACTTTGTCTTTGCTTTGTGGGATTACATATTGTGTCTACATAACCATACTTTTTTGTCAGGTCTCTTAAACTTAGATGAATCTCTTCAAACTTACAGCCTGTTAATTTGGAATTTACATTTTCAATAAGTTTTTTGTAGCCATAAACTGACATAGTTGTCTGGGATATAAAAGCAACCTTATCAAAATCATTTTTTTTAATATAATTTATAACTAAGTCATATCCATCAGGGTTATCAATCACAAATGTGTCTCTTCCCCTTAGATAATAACTTGTCCCTATAGATTCAGGATGATCTGACTTGCCAAAGATAATAACTTCGTATCCATTATTTTTTAATTTAATAGCTACATTATGAACCAAGGTAACTAGAGGGCATGTTGCATCATAAAGAGTGTTTCCTTTTGTTATTGATTTTTGCTCAAGAATTTCATAAGTTGTACCTGGTTCTCCATGTGCCCTTAGTACAGTAACAGCACCTTTGGGAATATCATTAATGTTCTCAACAAAGATTATACCTTGATCTTCTAATTGTTTTATAACTTTTTCATTATGAACCAGCTGGCCTTTTACATAAGTTTTTCCTAAATTGGTTTTTGCAACTTCTTCTGCTACTTCAATTGCTTTCTTTACACCAAAACAAAATCCAGCATTTTTTGCTACTTTTATTCTCATACTTATTTTTATATGGTTTTTGTTAAAAAGACAAATGGGTAATCATACTTCATCTTGAAAAATGCGCCTCTTGCTTCGTAAATGCTATTAAAAACTCCAAATACAGTAGAACCAGAACCAGAGATGGTAGCATTTAATGCATCTTCTTTCAAAAGATCCTCTTTAATTTTTTGGACTATTCTGTATTTTTTTGTAACAATTTCCTCGAAATCATTATGCAGATTTTTAGCTATTCCTTTAATATCCTTTTTTTCAAGCGCCTCGATTAACTTATGGATATCTGAATTTATTTTTGGCTTTTTACCTTGCTTATCAAACATTGAATATGCCCACTTTGTAGAAATTCTTATTCCTGGATTTATAAGCAAGATATTTATGCTAAATGTTTTTTTTATAGGGTTTATTTTGTTACCAAGCTCTTGCACCAAAGCTGCATTGTCTACTATAAAAAATGGCACATCTGAACCCAAAGTAGAAGCTAACTCAATTAGTTGTTTCTCCCTTAGTTTTATTTTCCATAATTTGTTCAGGGCTAATAAAATGGTAGCTGCATTACTGCTTCCCCCACCTAATCCTGATTCAATAGGTATATTCTTTTCTATAAATATCTTTACTCCCTGGCTTACATTAAATTTCTCTTTTAAAAGCAAAGCTGCCTTGTATGTAAGATTCTTCTCATTTTCAAGCTCTTTGTTTGTGCATTCAACAATAATTTTATCCTCATTTAATGGCTCGATCGATATATTATCACTTAGTCCTATCTTTTGCATAACTGATTTTATGTTGTGATACCCAGAAGGTACTTTCTTTCCTATACTCAGATAGAAGTTAATTTTTGCATAAGAGTTGATGGACATAGAAGAATGAATAATATTTTAGTATATTAATGTTGCTAATTTTAAAAAGTATATAAAAACCCCAACAAGGCTTTTTGCAAAGCCCTGCTAGGGAAAAAGAGGTGATTATGATAATACTAAATTCTTTGAAAGTCTATGTTACTACTGTATAATAGAATTAGTATTTAAATGTTTCGGTAAATCTGACTTTTTTTGATAGATAATTTTATATATAAGATTTCCGTACTAATCAATACTAAGAGGGGTTAGAACTTAGCTTCGGTGTTCAACTGAGGAAAGTCCACTCACTGGATTGATAAAATCTAAAGCCACTCATGTAAATGAGATCTAGTAATAGATGGCAACCACACAGAAACGAGACCGCTGTAAATAAGAATGATGTTTGCGAAGACCTTCGTGAGAAGGTTAAGATTACCAACTGACGTTTTTACAAGCATGGGTGAAACGGTGAGTCCTTGGCTGGTGCAAGCCTTTTTAAGGCGCTTAGTTTAATGCTAAGACAGGCTATCGCAGTGGGAAATGCTGCATTAGGGCCTGACAAAAGGTGGCTTAATCTAACCCTTTTTAACTTTTTAAAGTTAATTGAAGTATTAATTAAATAGTATGAGTTAAATACAATGTCACAAGATAAAGTATCAATTCCTACAGGTATAGGGGGAATAGTAAGATATTTTGATGAATATAAAAGCAAAATAAGATTCAAGCCAGGACATGTAATCTTTCTCTGTATTGTTATTATCATAATCATGATATTTCTTTATTCATTTGGAAATAAATTTTTTGGAATAAGGTGAGCCCAATGTTTCCAGGAATGAATCCAAGAGAAATGCAAAAAGCAATGAGAAGGTTAGGAATCTCAGATCAGCAGATTCCTGCAGAACTGGTTATAATAAAAACCCAGGATAAAGATATTGTTTTCAAAAAACCCAGTATTACAAAAATAAGCATGATGGGACAGGAATCCTTCCAGATTGTAGGAGAATTCACTGAAGTGTATAAAGATAAAAAAATTAGTGATGGAGCAATAGAGATAAGTGAAGAAGATATAAAAACAGTAATGACTCAAACAAACTGCACAAATGAAGAGGCTATAAAAACCCTGGAAAAAACAAATGGGGATTTGGCAGAGGCAATATTAACATTACAAAATGATAAATCATGAAAATTCGCGTCTTTGACAGCGGATTTTCAGGATGCAAAAAACATCACCCTGTTGGTAATCAAGAAAAAAATAAAATGCGAGAAGCCGCTAACCCGCTCCATAGAAACCCTGAAGGTAGTGTCAATTTATGAGGCTCTTTTACAAATGACATCCAACTGACAAGGGGGAAGTCCCGTGATATGAGAGTGAGCTCGTTGCGAACTCGCTCACAGGTCACGGGGAATGTCGGTTTTCACAAATTAGATAAACAGCCGAATTCGGCACTACCCGAACGAAAGTGAGAGGGTTTCTATGGGGCTCACATACCCCTAAAGGGTGAGGTTTTAAACCCCGCACAAAAATGTCGCAAACATTTTTGTGCATAATAATAAAAATTATTAATGATAAAGCTATGAAGGAGTCATTTGATAATGCATTGCAAGAACTAAAAAGGGTAGACCATTTATTCTGGGTGAGTTTAAAGTACACAAGGACAGTTGATGTTATTAGAAATGTTCTTCAAAGATTGATAAATTGTATCGATTTTGGTTTAGAAAGCCTGCTCAAATACTCAAAGGATAAAAATCTTGTAATAACTGTACCCCTTAATCCTGGTTTAAAGTGTGATTTACTTAAAAAAACATTTCCAAATAATCTTGAGTTAATTGATTACATAAATTTTTACTTGAAGCTTAGGAAGTTAAGCAAAGCAGAGTATACAAGAAGAGAGGAATACAGGAGACACGTAACTATGATTGCAACAATTGATAAAGGAGAAATTATCGAGGTTAGCATTGATGTTCTAAAAGAGTATTATACAAAAACAAAGAGCTTTATTGATTCTGTTAGGAAGATAATTAACGAAGAAATGGAGGAAAAATTTTAAGAGAGAATAGAGAATATTCACTCTAATTGTTTTTCTTCTGATTGTTGTTCGGTTTTTGTTTCTTTATGCTTACTATCAGATTTAATACCAAAATATCTTATCTCACATAATTTCAGAGGAAAAATTTTATTAAGTGTATCTTTCATTGAATTTTGGAACTTGTGATTAATTAATTCATCAATAACCTCATCAAACTTCATCTTTTTGATGCTCTTAACTACAAATTGAGTAGTTACATTTATTAGCTTAGATCCTATTGATCCTTTTACATCTACTTTGGTTATGATAAAAGGCTTGATTCTTATTAAAATGTTATCAGCTGTTTCACATGTAATGGATATATCTACCTTTTCAATATCTTTTTTAATAAACCTTCGAATAGAATAGGGTATAACCTCATAGGCTGTAAGAGCTGTTCTTGCATTGGTACCTTCAACATCAACTACTTTAAATGTCAGGTTCACATTTTGTTTTTTTATATCATTTGTTAAGTTCATTAAACTGTATTTTAGTGTTTTTCCAAGCATTGACTTGGTGTTGTATACTGGAGTTTCTCCTAAAACTACATTATTAAACTGCTTTGGGGCAAGTATTGGGTACCACTGCTTATTCTTTAGTTTTACAATTTGCTCTGCCATTTTATTTGGTAAATTAAAGTGGTTTATAAATGTTGTGAACTATAGGCACAGTATAAAAAGTGAGTGATTTCTTTTTTTTCAATTCACATTTTTTAACCTTCGTTTCTCGTGGAAAAACCAAGTTTTATATATAAGCACACCTCTATTTATAGACGATGATCAAAAATTTTACCGTCAATAAAAGGAAGTGCTTAAATGACCGAAATACACTTGAACCTTAATAACTTTTCGGATTCTGTACGGTGTTGCATAATTAGCTCTTCTTTTTAGGCAATTTCATAATAAGAATATT
>CAZIEE010000048.1:6050-9276 GCA_964538135.1 uncultured Methanosarcinales archaeon | reverse complement strand
TTAGTTTAGAAATCTTTATATATTCAATGGTTATGTAAATTTTAAAATGCATACACTGCCGCAATTACCATACCCTTATAATTCTCTAGAGCCTTATATTGATGAGCTAACTATGAGAATACACCATACAAAGCACCATCAGGCCTATATTGATAAACTAAATGGGGCTGTAAAAGGAACAAATTTTGAAAAGATAGATGTTGATGAGCTTATAAAAAATTTGAATGGGGTACCTGAAAACATAAGGGCAATTATAAGAAACCATGGTGGTGGGCATTCAAATCACACTTTTTTTTGGAAAATTATGGCGCCAAATGCAGGTGGTGATCCAACTGGAAATGTTGGAAATGCCATTAAACAAACTTTTGGAGGATTTGATAATTTTAAACAAGAATTGACAAATGCTGGTTTGAATAGATTTGGATCAGGATGGGCTTGGCTTGTAGTAAATAATGGTAAATTAGAAGTTTACAGTACTGCAAATCAGGATTCTCCTTTAATGGAAGGCAAAACCCCAATTTTAGGAGTGGATGTATGGGAACATAGTTATTATTTGCTCTACAACCAAAGAAGAGCAGACTATCTGACTGCGTTTTTTAATGTTATAAACTGGAAGCAAGTCGAGGACAATTTTAATAAAACTGTGAAGAAGTAAACAAATTAAAATTCAGTTTATAATCTACAATCTTTATAATCTACAATCTCATGCTTCGTATTTCAAATATGGGGCTGCTGAGACTTTCGTAGAGCGTGATAATAAACTAACACGCATATATTCGAACTCAGGTCTGACCCATTTTTTAGTGGCTTGGAACTTTTGTTAAAGTGCTTTGCCTCTACCCCAAGGGCCAATGATAATTGCTTCAGTAACCTATAATAATTGCTTCAATAACCTATACACAAAAATGTTTGCGACATTTTTGTGCATAAACTGTCCAAGCTACACCACAGCCCCGTATATTAAACTTTAATTAATCTTTCTACTATCTCTTTAACCTCAATCATCTCCTCTAAACCTGATTGCATATTTCTTAATTTTATCTTACCTTGTCCTAACTCCTTTTTTCCAATAAATACAACATAAGGTATCCCAAGTGAATTTGCATATTCCAGATTTCTGGTTATGCTTTTTTCCATTAGATCTATGTCTACATTAATTCCAGCCTTTCTTAATTCAAAGGAAACTTTTGTGCTTTCATGTAGTGTTTTTATAGGTATTATGTAGACTTGAGTTTTGGTTTTCTGCTTTGTTCCATTGTTCTTAGTCAAGATGTCTAAAGCATCATAAATTCTATCAAGTCCAAAACTAACACCAACAGCAGGGTAATCAGCTTTACCCAAAAAAGATCCAATCATATTGTCATATCTTCCACCTGCACAAACTGCGCTTTTTATAACATCGTCTTTCAAAAAAACCTCAATTACCATGCCAGTGTAATACGATAATCCTCTTGATAAAGAAACTGAAAAATCTACATCTAAATTGAGATTCTTTAGATGCTCAAGTAATTTTTCTATTTCACTTAATCCATTGCTCTCCCCCAATATTTTTTTTAATTGTTGAATCTTTTGAATGTTCTCCCCTTTAATTGTTATAATGTCAGCTATCTTATCAATCTTTCTGGTATCAATATTTTGCTGCTTTAATTCGTTTTTAACTGTGGTTAATCCTAATTTCTCAAGTTTGTCTATAGTCAGGATTACGGATTCCTGCTTACTTTTTTCAATACCATAATGATCCAAAATATCATTAAACAATTTTCTATTGTTAATTTTAATTACAACCTCAAGATTGAGTTTAGAGAAAGCACAATGGATTAGGTCAATGATATCAGCATCTGTTGCTGATGATGATGCCCCTATAACATCTACATCGCACTGGGTAAACTGTCTATACCTTGCTGATGATATAGGTCCATCTCTAAATACTTCTCCTATTTGATACCTCTTAAAAGGCATTTTTAAAGAAGGATTTGCACCAATATACCTGGAAAGGGGCACAGTTAAATCATATCTTAAACCTAATTCTCTTCCCCCTTGATCTTTTAATTTGAAGGTTTCCTTTAATATCTCTGCACCACCAGCATACTTGGATGCTAAGATATCCCATTTCTCAAGAATTGGAGTTTCCAAAGGAGCATATCCATAAAGCTCAAAAACATTCTTTAAAGTGCTTATTATTTTATCTCTTAATATTTTTTCTTCAGGACTTAAATCTCTTGTTCCTTTTGGTAGTTTAATGTCCATAGTGGTTATTAGTTATGCCAAATCCTTTTAAATAATTATGTTTTACTCTTTAGTTAAAATAATTACTTCTCCTTTACCATCAATCAAAACAGAATGCTCTGCTTGAGTTACAATTCCATTAGTGACTTCAACCAATGGAGGATACTGATGTACCATACCAAGTTGATTCAGATCCCTTAATGCAAAACTAGCCTTTGCTCCAAACTTTTTTACAAGCCACCTTTTTGCAAATGGTAAATCCCCATAGATTTCTATTTCTTTTAAGACCTCTCTTGTTATTAGATTCCTTACTGAATTATGCTGCTCAAGTTGGAATACTGTTGGAATCCCGCTTTCATGAATCATTCCAGAACCTGTTGTTGCAAAAGGTTCAACTGCAAATGCCATATCTTTGGTTAGTTTTAGTTTACTGCCATTGTCTATATTTGGAATTGTAGGATTAGTGTGAATACTGTACAAATCCAATCCATGTCCTGACAGATTTCTTATGGGATTATAACCATAACTTTTGATTGTAGAATCAATTATTTTTCCTATTTCCCTTAGTTCAGTTCCAACATTAATAATCTTTAATGCTTCTTCCAATGCCTTTTGAGATGCCTTAACTAAATCACCATAATTACCAGAGAGATCAATAGTGTATGCATTATCACCTATGGCGCCATTAACATGAACTCCTAAGTCAAGGCTTACAACCTGTTTATCAAATATTGTAGTGTTGTCTACATCAGGACAGAAATGTGCTGCAATCTGGTCACATGATATCTGAACAGGAAAAGCTAAGTTTCCCCCTAACTCTATTATTTTATCTTCAATCTTTTGAGTTGTTTCCAGTAAAGAATTCCCATTCTTAATCAATAACTTACCATAGTCAAGTGCCTTGGCAGACATTCTTCCTGCTTCTATATAGTTTTTTATGATCCTTTCTTCCATTTTCTTCTCATACACAAAAATGTTGCAAACATTTTTGTGTGGAGTT
>CAZIEE010000048.1:0-5950 GCA_964538135.1 uncultured Methanosarcinales archaeon | reverse complement strand
TTAGCAAAAAGGTTGGCAGAGGTCTTGAGCGAAGCGAAACCCTCGATTTTTGGTCAAGCTTTTTGCATTAGCAAAAAGGTTGGGAGGAAACATTTAAATAATTATGTTTTGATTTCCTAATTAAAATGAGCCCCAATATAATAAGAAAAGATTATCTGCTTGATCGATGGGTTTACTATGCTACTGGAAGAAAAAAAAGACCACATGAATTCAAAAAAAATATTGTTAAAAAAAGTGCAGTAAAAATATGTTTCTTCTGTCCTTCAAACGAAAATTTAACCCCTCCAGAGATCGGAAGAGTTGAATATGAAGGTAAATGGAAGATGAGGTGGTTCTTAAACAAATTCTCTGCTATTGATAAAAAAGGCAATCCAAAAGTTAAATCAATTAAATCAAATACTGAGCTAGATAAGTTGTTCTTGCAATCTGATGCTTATGGTTTTCATGAAGTGATAGTAGAAACCCAAAATCATAACTTGCAGTTAGCAGATTTATCTGTTGAGGAGATAAGTAAGTTGTTTAGCGTCTACAAACTGAGGATAAACATGCTTAGCAAACAAAAAAATATAAATTATATAAGTGTATTCAAGAATCATGGCTCAGAAGCAGGAACATCATTAATACATAGCCACTCACAAATAATGGCATTAAGCCAAATACCCACATTGGTTAAGGAGGAATGTAATGCTGTAAAGGAATACAAAAAAATTCATAAGAAGTGCCCATATTGCAAAATAATAAATACTGAAGTGAAGTCTAAAAGATTAATCTTCTCTACAAAAAATGTTGTTGCCTTTGCACCTTTTGCCTCGAGATTTAATTATGAAGCATGGATATTTGTCAAGCAGCACAAAACAAAAATCGAGGTGTTGGAAGAAGAAATTCATGATATTGCACTTGCATTAAAAAAGATTTTAATAAAATTAAAAGAGTTGGATGTTGCTTATAATTTTTTTATACATTACTCTCCTGAAAAGGAAGATCTTCATTTCCACATAGAAATAACTCCAAGATTAGCTACATGGGGGGGATTTGAAATATCAACTAATGCAACAATAAATTCTGTTTTGCCTGAGGATGCTGCAAGGTTTTATAGAACATAGGCCTTCTAACAGGTTCATCACTGATTGCTACAACATTTTCTTTGATACAACTTTTCCTTGATTATCCATTTGATAAAATATAGTAGTGCCTGTTGGGATTTCAAGATTGATAACTTGATCTTTATTAAGTTTATCTAATTTCATTACTATCGCTCTTAAAGTATTGCCATGCGCTGACACAAGGATGTTTTTTCCTTCTTTTATTTCTTTTAGTATATTTTTATTAAAATAGGAAAGAACTCTTTTTGCAGTATCTTTTAAGCTTTCTCCATCTGGAGGCCTGGTATCATAGCTTCTCCTCCAGACATGCACTTGCTCAGCTCCATATTTTTTCCTGGCTTCATCTTTATTCATCCCAACAAGCTTGCCATAATCCCTTTCGTTTAATGCCTTATCTTTTTTAACTGGTATTTTTGGGTGTTTTGTAAATTTCATTATTATATCAAAAGTTTTTATTGCGCGCTTCAAATCTGAGGTATAAGCAACATCAAACCTGAATCCTTTGAGTTTCTCAGCAGACTTTTTAGCCTCTTCTCTTCCTAAAGAACTAAGATTTATATCTAAACCCCCAGTAAATCTATTCTGCTTGTTATAAACAGATTCTCCATGTCGAACTAAAACTAAGCAGGGCATTTTGTATATTAATTTTGTATATTATTTACTTACCCTTTTATAGGGGTCAAGCCCCGATTCTTGCCTTAAAGTTTCAGCCATATCAGTTTTCTCCCATGTAAAATCTGGATCTTCTCTTCCAAAATGTCCATAAACTGAAGTTTTTCTATATATTGGTCTTCTCAAGTTTAAGTGATCCATTATCCACTTTGGTGTTAATAAAAAATGTTTTTTTACTAATTTAAGAATCTTTTCATCTGAAACCTTGTTTGTCCCAAATGTGTCAACGTTTACTGATGTGGGTTCTGCTAATCCTATTGCATATGATATTTGGATTTCACATTTCTCAGCCAAGCCTGCTGCAACAATGTTTTTTGCAACATACCTTGCAGCATATGCTCCGCTTCTATCAACCTTAGTAAGGTCTTTACCACTAAAACAACCACCACCATGACGACCTACTCCTCCATAAGTATCTGCAATTATTTTTCTTCCAGTAACACCAGAATCACCTTCAGGACCGCCAATTACAAATCTTCCAGTTGCATTAATGTGAATTTTTGTATTTTCATTAATCAAATTGCCACACACATGGTACACTACTTTTTTCTTGATCTCTTCCCTTAATTCCTGTTCTGTTTTATTTTCTAAATGTTGTTGTGCAATAACAATAGCGCTTATCATTTTAGGCACACCATCATGATATTCTACACTTACTTGAGATTTCCCGTCAGGACCAAGATCTGTGACAATCCCTTTTTTACGCACTTCTGCAAGCCTTATTGTTAACTTATGTGCTAAAACTATTGGCAGAGGCATAAACTGTGAAGTTTCAGAACATGCATAACCATACATCATTCCTTGATCACCTGCACCTTGTTCCTTGTTTTCGCTTTCATTCACTCCTTGCGCAATATCTGAACTCTGGCTATGTATACTTACCAGTACTCCTGCATCTTCACAATCAATTCCAAATTTTGGATTAGTGTAACCTATTTCTCTTAGAATTCTTCTTGCAATGCTTTGAACATCAGCATAACCTTTTGTTGTGACTTCTCCTGCAACAACAATCAATCCAGTTGTAGTTAAGCATTCAATTGCAACCCTGGAATATGGATCCTGGGCATATAATGAATCAAGTATTGCATCACTTATCTGATCACATATTTTATCTGGGTGTCCTTCTGTAACACTTTCTGATGTAATATAAGTTATTCTTGTCATTTTTAGTTACCTCCAATACTCAATCAATTAAATATTCTTTTAAATATCCTTTTAAATATCTTTGTGAAAGAAATATTCCAAAAGGAATAATTCAAGAGAAAAAATGATGATTAAACAGCTAAATTGTAGTG
This sequence comes from uncultured Methanosarcinales archaeon, assembly GCA_964538135.1. Taxonomy (GTDB): domain Archaea; phylum Nanobdellota; class Nanobdellia; order Woesearchaeales; family GW2011-AR4. Next base: position 2,880 of record CAZIEE010000048.1, on the reverse strand, counting down.
ATTGATTTGGCATTTTATAGTTTGGTCATTCAACTCCCTATCCCTATAAATGTTACACCTATTATTATAAAAGCTATGCCTATCCATTTAATTTTGTTCATTTTCTCTCCTAGAAATTTAGTGCTTAACAGGCTGATCCATACATAGCTTAAAGCCACAAAAGGGTAAAGTACAGACAAATCCCCTCCTTTTAAAGCTGGGATAAACAATAATGTCCCTATAGAATATAATGTGACTCCACCAAAAAGATGATAGTTAGTTAATAAAGACTTTATACTTGATAATCTCCTGGCAGATGCTTTCTTAAGCAGAATAGGCCCAAAAGAACCTATGACAGTTGCCAAGATTACCAATACTATTGCCCATAATTTAGTTTCCATTTTATTTAATTCTCCTATCACCACAGCTTATTGAGACTATGCCAAAGATAATAGCAATAATTCCAATCCACTTGAAGCTATTCATTTTCTCACCTAAAAAGTATATTGATAGAATGCTTACCCAGATATAGCTTGTTGCAATAATTGGATACAAAACAGAAACTTCGCCTCCCCTTAAAGACAGTATCATTATTATGCCTGCAATAGCATAAAGCAGTACCCCTATGATAATTGGGTAATTCGTCAATACTCCAATAATATTATAATTCAATTTTTTAGAACCAAGTTTATATAATATCTGAGCTATAGATGTCAGAATTGTGGTAGATAAAACCATCAATATCGATGATATTTTTGTTGTCATTTTTGATTAAGTAATTACAAAAAATTTGAAGTAAACAAAAATAAAATAAAAACAGACCAGAATAGAAGATTCTACTTTATCAAGCTTGCCTCCCCTCAGGAAAAAAAGCCAGGCAATTAGTGTAACAATAAACATAAATGGAATATCAAAAAATAGTGTAATTTCATCAACTAATGTTGGAGAGATTATGGAACCTATCCCCAAAGAGAGTAAAGGGTCAGTTATATTACTACCTATCAGGTTACCTAATGAGAGTCCATGTGCTTTTTGATATAATGAATTCAGTGAAATTGTAAGCTCTGGCAGTGAAGTTCCAAATCCAATCAATATTCCAATTAATTCTTTCTTAATCTGGAATTTATTTGCTATAATTATACTATTATCAATAACAAGGTCAGCTGCATAAATTACAATAGCAATCCCAATAAAGATAAGAATCAGATTAACTGTCCATTTTATTTTGTGCTTGTTATTCTGGTTGTTTGTAACTTTTTCAAAAACATCTTCTCGCTTGAAAACAGAATATAAATAAGCACCATAAACTGAAATCATGATAATTGCTTCAAAGAAATCTATTTTTTTATCGTCTAAAGAAAAGATGAACATCAATGATATTGCCAGGAAAAGCATTAACCAATCATTGTTAATATTTCCTTTGCTTTTTGTTCCTTTAATATAATAAACTGTGAAGAATCCACAAAATCCCAGGACAAAGGTGATCAAAGAAATGTTGCTCCCCATTACTGTACCTAACGAGATTCCACTTGTTTCTACCCCATGCAATCTCTGATATCCCCCAATTATGTTGGTCATAATCTCACCTAAAGAAGTGCCAATGGAAGTAACTGTTAAGCCTATTATTAATGTAGATACCTTAAGTGATTCTGCAAGCTTTTTTGTATAGTCTACTGAGATTCCAGATCCAACCCATAACCCTATCACTCCAAGAATCAAAAGTATCAGATTTTTTTCCATTTATCACTCCATTCCCTTTTTTCTATTTCATCAAGTAAATTAGTGAAACCAAAAGTCAATAAATGCTCATAAACATTTATTTTTCGGTTGATATTTTTAACAGCATAAAATGTAAACATCTTAATCAACGGTGAGTCCTTGTCCGAAAAATCTGAAGACTCGCAAATTAATTCAATCATTTTCTCTTTCTTGGAAATTGAAGCAATTATTGGAATGGTACTGCCACCTTTATCGATGTACACCATGTAAATTTTATCCAGTGAAAAATCTAAAAATTTAGCAATTTTTTCTGTGTCATCAATCACGACCTGATTAAAACCTGAGTTTCCAACTGAATTTAATCCTGATATACGTGAAACTACATTTGCAAAAAACTCTTTGATATTATGTTCCTTAATGAATAACCTTAACTTAAAATTAGTTGTTGTTTTTTTTGTATTGATCCTTATTCCAGGATATTTTTTATTAAACTTCTTTATGGATATTTCAAGATTAGGAATTAATACATCCAGACTTTCATCAGCTTCACCATAATATCTATCAATTTCAGAAACTATACACATTAATTTTGTAAATTCTTTTGTAAATTCTTTTACATCTTTGGTGTTAAACTCTGATAAGATATTTGAGTCATCCATCTTTTTTAAAATAAAGCCTCTGAGGGGATTTGCAACAATTTTTTGATTTTGATTTGCACCCCCGACCTTCACCTTTTAGATTAATGAACTACCAAGGTTTTGCGGATAAGTACTTACATGTTGAAGCATGCTCTATTTTTATTTTACTCAATCTGACGCAATAGCTACTATGCTACAGAGGCTTGAATTTGTCAAGCATTGAAAAATAAGGTTCTATATAAAAGTTGTTGAAAAGGTATGTGCATAGCTACAAAGACGCTGACAAAATCTATGTTGCCATCTTTTGTGAGCAATATTGCTAAAATAATAAGAATATTGATATGCGAACCTGACGGCAACTCGCTAAAGGCGTGATTTTGCTCAGTGTCGTAAAGAAAAACCAGCTATACACATACTTACGGGGATGTCAAACAATTCTTGACACCAGATGGAATTTTGGCTGAGGCAGAATTGGCATTATTGATTAATTACACTTTCCATTAGAACATAGTTCCTTTTCAACAAACATTTCTGTTGCGCGAAT
>CAZIEE010000047.1:0-9369 GCA_964538135.1 uncultured Methanosarcinales archaeon | reverse complement strand
CTGGATTAAATTATTGGTATTGTATTACAGCCTGTCGAAGTAGGCTAAATTTCAGCAGAAGCAGTAATCAGCACAATTTTTCCATAGGAAATGATTTCAAAAATAAGGAAATCACTCATAAATCAGAAAGTGCCTAATCAATGAATTTTTTCAACACCTATCCCATCTATATGTTGGCTATACTATTTGAAGACTTCGGTTTCAGGATGGAATGCAGCCCATGCAAACCAGAATAAAGTATCTGCAATAATCTGATCACCTGATTTTTTGTATGCTTTTGCTGATTTCAATTCTTTGTCAAATTCAATTGTAATTTTTTCCCCTCCAATGCTATCTTCTATTGTTAATTTTTGCTCCAAATCAGATTTTTTGTACGCTTTAAACTTGCCATTCATCTCTATCCCATAGACAATTTCGTAAGCATCCAATCTAGCGTCTTTGTTTTCAAGCGGGAATTGTAGGTTTATATCTGTAAAATCGCCTTTTTTGCCGTAAGGGTTGCTTCCGTCATAATTCCTTGAAAATCCAGTGTCTTTGGACAATACTTTTGTATCCAGATGTACTTTTTTCCAATCACTCCATTTTATAGTATCAGTTGGAATTTTTTTAATGGTTTTCCCAATAGAATTGCCAAGAACAGCCTTTCCAAGTGTCTGAGGCCAATACGAATCTGTTTTTCTGTCATACATGACAAGCTCTGAGTTGTATAACTTGCCAGAAACTCCAAATTCAACAGGCTCGTTATCTATTTTTCTTATAAAACCAATTCCTGTAAAGCAAAGAGGGCAGTAAGTCACTAATATTGGAACATTTTGAATAAAATCGTTTACAATCTCATGATAAACCAAAATCCTGAATGGATAAAATCTTGCTTCATTTTTGTAGATAATTCCGAGTCCCAACTCTTCTCCAGAGAGCCAGTCAGCTTCATTGGCCGAAATAAACTTTGGGTTATCTATTGAAGGAATTCCATCTTTTCCCGGGCCTCCAGACAAGAATTTACTTGGATGAATAATATACTTTGTTCCGTCAGGCAATGTTTTTACTTCCTCGTTTTCAAAACTTGTTGATGGGCTGCTTTTCACATTCATTTTTGCAATCTTTTCATTAATTTCCTCGCTTGTCAATGGCCCAAATTTCTTGTCAACAATCTTTCCACTTTCGTCTATGAAGTAAGTAACTGGCTGAGTAAACACATTGTACATATCTTTCACTAGAGAATTAGGATCAAACAATATCGGAAATGTTATGCCGATTTTTTCAATGAATGCTTCTACATTTTCTCTGCTTTCCTGCAGGTTGACTCCCACAACCACTAATTTATCTTTATTTTCTCTGTAAATTCTTTGAAATTCTGGCATTTCCTCCTTGCACGGTGGGCACCATGAAGCCCAGAAATTCAATATAACTTTTTTCCCTCTGTAATCGCTCAATTTCGCCTTTTTTCCTTCTACAGTCTCAAGCTCAAAATCAGGAGCAGTCTTGCCGATTGTTATGCCTGTGCTTTTGTTATCTGATGCAATTAAATTGTCCTTTGGCTTGCTTAACTCAATAAAAGCTATCACTACAATAATTATGGTGATTATCCCAATTGAAACAACATGTTTTCTTTTCATTTTAGTTCTTTATACATTAAAAAGATTCTGCAAAATTATAGCCCTATACTCTTAACTATCTTTTCTTTATTGAACTGCTCTAAATCACCATAACCCTGCCCTGTACCTAAGTAAAGTATTGGCTTTTTAGTTACATAAGAAACCGATATAGCTGCTCCTCCCTGCTCATCAACATCTGATTTAGCTAATATTATTCCATCTATCCCTATTGCTTTATTAAATTCAGTTGCCTGGTTGACACAATCGTTTCCAGCAATAGATTCCCCTACAAAGATTTTGATATCTGGCTTAGCTACTCTTGTGATTTTTTTAAGTTCATCAATCAGGTTGGTGTTGCTATGCATTCTTCCAGCTGTATCAATCAAAACAACATCTATGTTTTTAGCCTTTGCATGGCTTATTGCGTCGAATGCAACTGCTGCAGGATCTGATCCATAATCATGCTTGATTGTCTTTATTCCTATTTCTTCACCATGGTGAGTTAGTTGCTCTATTGAAGCAGCTCTAAATGTATCTGATGCTGCCAAAACACAAGTAATCTTTTTCTGTTTTAACATGTGAGCCAGCTTTGCAATGCTTGTTGTTTTTCCAGCTCCATTAATTCCGAAGAAGGCAATGACATAAGGACTTTCTTTTCCTTCTTTTGTATTGTGGTTCTTTATTTCTTCAATTAAATCTATACTACTTTCCTCAAACAGTTTTTCTATAGAATTTTTTATATTTTCTTTTATTGTTTGCTCAACTTTAGTTCTTAGAATTGGATGCCCGACAAGCTGAGCCTTTAAGTCGTTCTTTATCCTTTCAATAACCTCAATTGCAACACTGTTTTCCATCATGGTCAATTCTATATCACCAAAAAATTCTTCAAATTGCTGAGATTCTATTATCTTAGTTGTTACTTTTTTTTTAATCTCAGAAAAAAAACCAGATTTTGGTTTTTTTTCAACTACTTCACCTTCTTTATTTATACTATTAGAAATTTTTGATATTACAGAATTAATCTTTTCCCTAAAAAACTTAAACATTTTGTAATTCTTGCAGCTGTCTTTCAAGCTCTCCAGCTTGATTTGCCATTTCTTCCAAATCCTTTAAATTCTGCTTTTGAACCTTTTTAACTTCTTCAATCTGATTTTGTATTAGCATCTTTGTTGATTCAACATCTTTTTTTACAAGAACGTTTGCTCCAACATTGACAAGCAATTCATTAGTCTCTTTAATGCTTGCTTTAGTGTAAACTCCAGTGCTTAATGGCACAAATATTTCTTTTCCGATTGCTATTTTACTTAATTCATCCAAGCTGTTTTTTGTTACAGAAAGCTCAATCATCTGATTAGCAATTAACTCAAGTTGTCTTTGTAATTGTTTTATTTGTTGTTCAACAAGTTGATACTCTAAGTAAAGTTCCTGAGTTTTTTTTTCTTTAGTTTCCATTTTATCTATTTTTCCTCAAATTTTTATACATCTTTTCATATACTACTCCCATTGGGGATCCTTCATGAGTCCTTTTTATGGCCTCTGCCAATAATGGAGCTACAGATATAATCTTAAGTTTATCTATCATTTTTTTATTTTTAGTATCTATAGTATCTGTAATAACCACTTCCTCTATCTTTGAGTTATTTATTTTTTCCATTGCATCTCCAGATAAAATACCATGGGTTGCGAGAGCATAAACAGCATTTGCACCAAACTTGATTAGCACATTTGCTGCTTCAATTATTGAACCTGCTGTATCTATTATATCATCAACTATAAATGCAGTTTTTCCTTTAACATCTCCTATTACATTTTGTACTTCAGCTACGTTTTGTTCTGGCCTTCTTTTATCTATTATAGCAATAGGTGCATTCAAAACACTTCCATAAGACCTGGCTCTTGCTGCACCTCCTGCGTCAGGACTTACAATGACAATATCCTTTAATTTTCCTTTTGATCTTTTGTTTTCTATATAATCAGCAAATAAGGGTATAACATCAAGATTGTCTGTAGGTATATCAAAAAATCCCTGAACTTGTATAACATGCAAATCAAACATTATAACTCTGTCAACTCCAGCAATTGTAATCATGTTTGCAACAAGCTTTGCAGTTATTGGTTCACGTGGCTTCAACTTTTTGTCTTGTCTGCCATATCCATAATAAGTAATAACTGCTGTTATTTTTTCAGGGGAGGATCTTTTTAAAGCATCTACCATTATAAGCAGTTCCATAAGATTAGTGTTAGCATCAGGAGATGTTGGTTGTATAATAAAAATATCAGATCCCCTCACACTTTCAAGTACTCTGCAATAGATTTCTCCATCATGAAACCTTTTTATTTCAACAGGTGTCAAATCTATTTTTAGTATTTTAGCTACTTCTTCAGCAAGCTTTTTGTTAGATGTACCTGATATTATCTTAAAATGTTCATCAACCAAACCAACCACCCATTATTATCGATTACAACACCATGCGATTTAAAAATATTTGCATATATTTATAAACAATATTTTATTTATAGTAAACTTTGGTAATAAAAAATGAACCTAACACAAAAGAAATGTGTAGCTTGTGAAGGAGAAGCTACTTCATTAAGCAAAAAAGAAATAAGTATATTGCTAAAGGAGGTTTCAACATGGAGAATAAAAAATGGACATATATATAAGCAATTTAAATTCAAAAACTTTTTAGAATCAATGAAATTCATAAATGCCATAGCTGAAATTGCAGAACAAGAAGGTCATCATCCTAATTTTTGTGTATGCTATAACAAAGTGGATATTGAACTTTGGACTCATGCAATAAATGGGCTATCTGAAAATGATTTTATTGTTGCTGCAAAGATTGATAAGATATAGATTGGCAAGATATAAATTCAAAAAAATTAATAAACATATTCTAAATGAGAACTAATACTTGTGGTGAACTAACTGATAAAGATATAAACAAAAAAGTAGCTTTAGCAGGATGGTGTTCTACAAGTAGGGATCATGGTGGAGTTATCTTTATAGATTTAAGAGACAGATATGGGATAACCCAGATAGTTTTTGATCCAAGCAATGATATAGTGGGACATAGGGTTGCAGAAACTTTGAGAAGAGAGGATGTGATTATAGTTGAAGGTATGGTTAGAAAACGGCCCCAGGGGATGGAAAACGAGAAGATAGGTACAGGCAAAATTGAAGTTCTTGTAAATAAAATTATAAGTGTTAACAAATCAGCACCACCCCCTATTGATATTGAAGACAGGATAGAGGCTTCTGAAGAGACTCGTCTTAAGTACAGATATCTCGATTTAAGACGACCAAAAATGCAGAGTCATCTTATTTTTAGGTACAAGGTTGCTATGGCAATAAGAGAATATCTGGAGCAACTGAATTTTATTGAAATAGAAACTCCAATGTTGATTAAAAGCACTCCAGAAGGGGCAAGGGATTATCTTGTTCCAAGTAGGATAAACCCTGGAAAATTTTACTCCTTACCACAGTCTCCTCAGATATATAAGCAGATTTTGATGATTGCAGGATATGATCGTTATTATCAGTTCGCAAGGTGTTTAAGAGATGAAGACTTAAGAGCAGACAGGCAACCAGAGCATACACAACTTGATTTAGAGATGTCCTTTGTAGGAGCAGAAGAGATACTTCATCTTACAGAAAATCTAATAAAATATCTTTTTAGGAAATCGCTTAACACAGACATAAAAATACCTTTTAAGAGATTTACTTATTTTGAAGCAATTGAAAAATATTGCACAGACAAACCAGATATAAGATTTGGTATGGAATGTTGTACTGTGACAGATATAACAAAGAATTCTGAATTTAAGGTATTCCTTGATGTTATTAAAAAAGGCGAGATTGTAAAAGCCCTTAATGCAGAAGAATGTGGAGAAAAATTAAGCAGAAAGCAAATTGATGAGTTAATAGAATTTGCTAAAGAGAATGGTGCTAATGGATTAGCATGGATGAAAGTCATAAAAAATAATATTTTAGAGAGCAACATAGTAAAATTCTTTCCAGAATCAGTACAGAAACAGTTGATTGAAAGAGCTAAGGCAAAGCCAAAAGATTTGTTATTGTTTGCTGCTGGTAATGAAAAAGTTGTGAATAGTGTCCTTTCAAAAATAAGACTCAAACTAGGACACTCTTTAGAATTAATCAGAGAAAATCATTTTGAGTTTTGCTTTGTTAAAGATTTCCCAATGTTTCAATGGAATGAAGATGAGCAGAAATGGGATTTCTGTCACAATCCTTTTACAATACCTAAAAAAGAGAGTAGGAAATATCTAGAAACAGAGCCTCAAAAGGTTATTTCTGATCAGTATGATTTCGTTATGAATGGTTCTGAGTTGTTTTCTGGATCTGTGCGAAATACAATTCCTGAGCTTCAAGAGAGAACATTTAAGGTTACTGGCATGTCTACTGAAGAAATAAAGGATAAATTTGGGTTTTTGTTGGAAGCCTACAAATATGGTGCTCCAATGCATGCTGGTTTTGGTCTTGGCTTTGACAGATTAGTTGCGTTAATGCAAGGCATACATGATATAAGGGAGGTGATAGCATTCCCAAAAAACAAGGATGCTGAAAGCTTAATGGATGGTTCCCCCAGTCAGGTAAGTGAAAAGCAGTTGGGAGAATTGAATATTAAGTTAGATATAATTAAACATGCGGATATATTCAATAAGATAAAAGACGTTTTAAATAAAGAAAAAATTGAATATGAATTATTAGATCACAAGCCAGTTTATACAAGCAAGGAAGCTGCTCAAGTAAGAGGTACTGAACTAAAACAGGGCTGCAAAGCATTGATTTGCAAAGCAGAAGATGGACATATACAAGTAGTTGTTTCTGGAGCAAAAGAGCTGGACATTGAAAAATTGCAGCAATCAACATTATTCAAACAAATTAACCTGGCAAGTGCAGAACAAGTTAAAGGCATAACTGGTTGTCATATTGGGGCTGTACCTCCATTTGGTAATTTATTTGGATTAAAAACTTATTTTGATAAATCGGTAATTGAAAATGAGATTATAGCATTCAACGCAGGTCAGCACACAAAAAGCATTAAAATGAAATCAAAAGATTTAGTCAGGTTAGTAAATCCTGTTTTGGGAGAGTTTTCCAATTGAAGAATAAAAACCCAACAATAAATTTAGTCACAAGCAACAAAAATAAAGTTAATGAATTTAAAAAAATTTTAGAGCCAGAAATAAAGGTAAATCATATTTTTATGTCTTATCCTGAATTAAGAAGTGATGATCCAAAAGAAATAGCAAAACAATCAGCGAATTCACTGGCCAATCAACTAAAGATTGTGGTTGTTGTTGAAGACTCTGGATTATTTATTAAAGCCTTAAATGGATTCCCTGGAACATGTTCTGCCTATATTCACAAAAGGATTGGGTTAAATGGGATAATAAATCTCATGGAAGGGATAGCAGATAGAAGTTGCACTTACAAAAGTGCTGTTTCATATTGTGAACCTAAAAGAAATTCAATAAGTTTTTTAGGGGAAGAGAAAGGAAGAATTGCAGAAAGTTCAAAAGGGAATTTTGGATTTGGTCATGATTCAATCTTTATTCCAGAAGGAAGCAATAAAACATATGGAGAAATGGAAAATTGCTGTTGTGTAAAAAAATTTAGAAAAGAAGCTATTTTAAAGTTGAAAGAATATTTGTTTAAAAATAAATTCAAAAAAGTGATTCAAAAGTGATTCAAAAAATAAAAGACCTGATGAAGGTAAAAGAGGATATTGATATTATAAATAAAAACATCTGGAAAGGTTGGTTTCCAAGATGAGGAGGAGGGAGTTTTAGATATGGAAATAGACAAAAAACTTTTGGAACATGTTGCCAGTATTGCAAGAATAAGCCTAAGTGAAGAAGAAACAGGAAAGTTTTTACCTCAATTAAAAGAGGCGTTGGAATTTTTTTCACAATTAAAGGAGGTCAACACAGACAATGTAAAACCCAGTTTCCAGCCATTTGAATTAAAGAATGCAATGCGTGATGATGAAAAAGAAGAATGCTTCTCACAAGATGATGCTTTGTCATTGACAGAACATAAGAAAGATGGATATTTTAAAGGGCCAAGGGCAATATAGAAATGCATAAACAAAATTAAAAGAAAAAGATGAATACTAAAGAATTTATAAGCAAAGTTAAGAATCAGGAAATCGATATAGTTGAACATACTTATAGGTTAATTGAGGAGTGCAAAGAAATAAACAAAGAATATCATTATCTAAATGTGGTTTCAGAAGAACTTGCAATAGCTCAGGCAGAAGAGATCAAAAAACTTTTAAAGAACAATGATAAGAATGATAAAAAAGTTAAAAACAAAAAACTTCTTGGTGTTGCAATTTCTGTAAAGGATTCTATTTGTGTAAAAGGAGTTGAAAGCAGTGCTGGATCTAAAATCCTTCAAGGCTATAAGCCATTGTTCGATGCTTTTGTAGTCCAAAAAATAAAAGAAGAAGGTGGGATAATCATTGGCAAAACTTCTCAGGATGAGTTTGGGTTTGGTAGCTTTAGTGTTAATGTAGGTATTGGATTTAAAATTCCAAAAAATCCTTTTGATAAGGAAAGAAGCTGTGGTGGCTCTTCAGGAGGGGCAACTGGTTTAAGCCAAAAACTTAGTCATACAGCCCATATTGCCTTAGGTGAATCTACAGGAGGTTCAATTGCAGCTCCTGCATCATTCTGTGGGGTTTATGGTTTATGTCCAACTTATGGAAGAGTTTCAAGATATGGATTGATAGATTTTTCAAATTCTCTTGACAAGATAGGTCCAATTGGAAGTACTTTAGAAGATATAGCTCTTTTGATGAGTGTGATTGGAGGATACGACAAAAATGAAAGCACGTCATTAAACATTAAAAACGATGATTATGAAGGATACTTGAACAAAACAACCAAAGGAATGAAAATTGGAATTATAAAAGAAGCATTTAGTGCAGGAGTTGAAAGAGATGTAGAAAAAAATGTTTACAAGGGCATAGATATGCTTCAAGAAGCAGGAATGAAGGTTGAAGAGATTTCAATGGAACTTCCTATAAAATATGGAATTGGAACCTACTACATGATTGGAGCTTCTGAAGCTAGCACCAACCTCGCAAAATATTGTGGGATGAGATATGGCATAAGCGAGAAGCTTAAAGGCAGCTTTAACGAATACTTTACTAAAATCAGAAGTGAAAATCTTGGAGATGAAGCTAAAAGGAGAATCATACTTGGGACATTTGCAAGAATGGCTGGTTATAGAGATGCATTCTACTTAAAGGCGATGAAAGTAAGGACATTGATGATCAATGAATACAAAAAAGCATTCAAAGAATTCGATGCTTTATTAAGCCCAACTACTCCAATCCTGCCACCAAGGTTTGAAGAAATTAAGAAACTAAGCCCATTGCAACACTATCTTATTGATGTTATGCTTGTTTCTCCAAATGTTGCTGGTTTGCCTCATTTAAATGTGCCAGTTGGATTCGAGAAAAACCTGCCTGTTGGTATGTTGTTGATAGCAAATCATTTGCAAGAAGGTAAATTGTTACAGATAGGGGGGGCGTTAAGATTCACAAGAACACGTGATGCAGATTAAAATTAGCTAGTTGCATTAAATTTTCATATAAATCTTATTTACAAATTTAACAAGCAATTATCTTATTGCGATGGCACTGTATTTTCAGACATTCCGAAAGTAATCAAAAAAGTAAGCAGTAAATCTACAATTAATCAATCAGAAACGCATTAAAGCTTGAATATTAACGATTAA
>CAZIEE010000046.1:0-9531 GCA_964538135.1 uncultured Methanosarcinales archaeon | reverse complement strand
TTGAGTAATAGTATTTTATACAGTAATTTTTATTTTATGTGGATTATTAAGTGATGTTTTCGTTGATGTTTTTCAAACCATTCCACACCCCGAAACAACATAATATTTATAAATACACAATAACAATTAATCTTCCATAGGTTAAAAAACCCTAGAATTATAAAAAAATAAAAATTTTTGAGGTGTGCTATAATGGAAAAAGGAAGATGTATGAAATGCAAGAAACAAGTTGATATCAAAGATGGCAAGGAAGTTACAATGAAGAACGGCATGAGAGCTATGAAAGGGGTATGTGGTGCATGTGGGACAAAAGTATTCAGAATCCTTGGAAAGAGCAAGTGAATAATTTTTTTATTCTTCTTTATTTTTTTCCTTATTTATTTAATGCTACACTCTAGTTTAGTAGACTTCCCACATTCGACAGGCTGTAATACAATACTAATAATTTAATCCAGTAACAGCGTAGTCTACTTAATTCAGTCTAGAATTTTTCTACATTGGTCTATAATTGTTGGTCTATAATTGCACTTATTTTATCTTATTAACCTATAACTTTTTTACCCATTTTCTCAATTTCGATTATATTTTTCATATTTTACGACGAAGAACTAGTATTTATATCTTTCGTTTTAGACGAGAAATCTATTGTAAGAAAATAAAATTATACTGTTATTCTCTTACAGCCTGTCGAGCAAATGCTGCAAGTTCAATGGATTTGTTTCTATAAAGAAGAGGTGAGCTTTAAGAAATTTATAATTCATTCGGAGATACTGACAAATTAGTTAAATTTATATATTTACTTTGGGTTTTTAGATATAATTGAGCTTTTTAAATAAAAAATTTTAAATAAAAAAGAGGAATGATGAAATTTTTTTCTAATCTAAGGTCTCAGGCAGCATTAGAATTTCTTACAACCTACGCATGGGTCTTAATTACAGTAGGAGTGTCACTGGGAACTCTATATTACATAGGTTTTTTGGATCTTAGCAAGTATATACCTCAAGAATGCAATTTTCCATCACAATTTAGATGTTTGGATTTTAGTTTAAACCCAACAAAAATAAAGGTTAAATTAATAAATAATGTAGGAGAAGATGTTAATCTTACTTCAATCACAATAACCAATGATGCTACACCTCCCCTATCTTGTATACCTAATCCAGAGCCATCAAGCAGTAATCCATTTCAATGGAACAGTTCAAAAGAGATTGATATAGAATTTGATTCATGTAGTGGAGGGGATTATATTTCTGACGAAAGAGTTCAATTAAAAATTGTCTTAAGCTATTACGCTGTTAATACCCCGAGTAAACCAATTCATTTGATTAATGGTAAAATAAATGGGATTATCACAAAAAGCTAAACAAGCTAAAGGCCAAAGCTCATTCGAGTATATGCTGGTAGTAGGATTGACGCTGGTTTTAATTCTGCCAACCATATACTTGCTCTATACCTATTCTTTAGAATCAAGTAAGAGTATAGAATCTTCACAATTAACAAAAATAGGAACAGATATAATAGATAGTGCAGAATCAATCTTTTATTCTGGTAAGGGCTCAAAAACAGTGCTGGAATTAAATATTCCAGATAGCATATTAAACGCAGTTATAATTGATAACAGAGAGCTTGTATTTAATGTTTCAACAGAAACAGGTATTACAGAAATTTTATTTATCTCTGCTGTTAAACTGACAACTGTAAATGAAAAATGTTTTGAAAACGTATGCAAGCTTGATCAATTTAATTCACCAGGATTTAAGGAGTTAAAACTGACAGTTACAGAAGAAAACTTGGTAATGATTGAGTAATGCACAGCAAACCGGCTTCATCCAAAAATTCGCTACGCTCAGGTTAGCAGCTTCAAAGTTCCTTATGTTTAAGTTTATGGCTGCTAACCATTTTTTTGGATGAAACCCAACAAACCATAAGATTATTAATAAGGAACAATAAAAATGTATATTAAAGCACAATCTGCTATGGAATTCATACTTTTGTCATGTTTCATGCTTTTGGTTTTAGTTGGAACTCTTGCAATATCAAACTCTAAGCTATTTGAAACTAAAGAAGCTAACAAGATAAAAATTGCTGAAGACATAGTAATGTTTGCCTATAGCGAAATTGAAACTGCTCAGGTGGTTAATGACGGTTATGAAAGAACTTTTTCAATGCCTTTAAAAATTGAGGGTATTGATTATGAAATAAAAATAATTGATAAGAGAGAGCTTATAGCAAGTTATTCGGAATATGAATACGTAAAGTTTCTTCCAGTAAACATAACAGGAGAGATTACTAAAGGATTAAACAAAATTAGTAAGGTAAGTGGAGTGATTTACCTTAATTAAAGGAGGTAGCAAATGGTTAAAAAAAAACTCAAGATAATCAACTTAAAGGCTCAGTCGTGGTCTATAGATATCATTTTGGGGTTTGTAATTTTTATTGTAGCTACAGTTATTTTTTATTCAATACTAAATACAAATACTGAATTAAAAGTTGAGAAGTCAAAAAAAGAGGCACTAATGGCAATTCAATATATTACATCTGATAATAAATTAGTTGGGATAGTCGATGGTGACAAGCTAAGTGAGATTAAATTAGAGCGATTAAATTTACTTAGCTATGGAGACCTGAAAAAAGGACTTGGTACAGAAGGGGATGTTTGTATATATCTTGAGGATGAAAAAGGAAATGTTATACCAATAAAAGGTAGTAAAATGGGTATTGGAACTCCAAATATAATTATTGACGACAAGTCATGTGGGTAGAGCCATTAACTGGACAATTTAAAATGCTGCAAAAAAGAGGTTACTTCTTTGTACTGGACTCAATTTTAAGTATGTTTATAATAATTACAGGTGGATTTTTTATATTATCTTCTTACTCTAATCTACCCGAAACCACTCAGGTTAGTTTTCTTTCAGATGATCTGCTTAAATTTATTTCCAATCTTAAGATAAAAGACTTAAATAATCCATATGCAGGTATTGGAGGGCAACTCTGGCAGCAAGGGCTAATTAATAATTCAGATAATACTCTATTACAACAACTGGCTATTTTTTATTCAGAGGATCAAAAAGATATAGCTAAAAAATTTATAGCAAGTGTAACAAAAGATGTTATCCCCACTCAGTTTTTCTACGAAGTTTGGTTGAATAATGAGATCTTTTATCCAGAGATACTCTCACCAGAACATATCCAATCAAAAGATAAAACAAAATTAATGCTGAAATCAAACAAAATTGTTTTTGGGATAATTGATAAAGAAACAAACAGGCCTTTTGGACCTTATGGGGTGGAGATTTATGTATGGGAATAAGAAAGGAGTATTTTTTACATTAATCTCAATGACAATCGTCACTATTTTTATTTTATTATCAACCCCCCAGGCAGATATAAGTTTGCAAAAATCCAATCAAGCTAACAAATTTAGAATAATCAGCATAGATAATTATATTACTGATTTGAGAAATTATTTCGAGATGACACTTAGAGATTCCAGTTACAGAACTATATCATCTTTAGTGTATTATGCAAATGAAACAAGTTCCCCCATTCAAAATTTAGACAATGCTTTTTATGAAGTTGTGCTAAACGGTACAATTGGAGGAGTAAATAAGAAAATAGACGACATAACAAAAAATAATATTATGGAGGGCTACACCCTGACAGAATGGAATGAAAAAATAAGTAAAATGGCAAAAGAGGTGTTAAATGTTGATACAAGTATAAATGTGACTAATGTTACTGTTTTCCAAACAGGGCCCTGGGATATAGGGATAAATCTGACTGTAAACATTTCCATTGAATCAGAGGTTGCTAAATGGAAAGATACTCTTAATATAAGCACAACATTTGAAATTGAGGGATTGTTAGATCCTTATTATCTTTTGAATACCAATGGACTTTACTCAAAGAGGATAAAGGAGTCAACTACAGGTTATAATGATTGGAACGTAGAAAAGTTAAGGGAGCAGCTAAAAGATGAAACCTATTTTCATTGGGAAGGGTCAGATGCTCCTAGCTTTTTGATGAGATTATCAGATCCGACAAAAAAATCAAGCTGTTGTGGTATATCCTCACTTGTTGATCCAAATAAAATAACTCCACAGGATCAGACTGAAAGTTATGTAGATTACTTATTCTGGAATCACGAATTCAATGACTGTAAGGAACTCTATAAGATACCTAAACTTGAGGATGTGGAACCGACATTTAAGAACTTCAAACTTGATATTAACTATATTTTAAAATATAAAGTGGAAGACGAAGCTGTACCATCCTGCTAATCTACTTTTTACTACTGGATAGACAAAAAGAATGTTTTTATACATAACAAAGTAAAGTTAAATATGCAAGCTGAAGACTTAAAAGATAAACAGATAAGGACAATAGCTGATGATATTTTGGAGTTAGTAAAAAAAAATAAAAGATTGTCAATTGAAGAAGTTGCAAAAACTTTAAAGATCCCCCTATCTAGTACTGAATCTTTAGTAAATTTCATGGTTGAGGAAAAAATTTTAGGTATCGAGTACAGGTTTACCACACCATATATTTACCTTTATAATGAAGAAGTTAAGGAAGATGAAACAAAGAAATTTATGTTTGCACCAGAGCTGGTGATAAAAGAAACTTTTTACAAACATGCCAAAGAAAAAAATATTCCAGATAATCACATTGAAGAGCTATGGCGCAAATACATCAGAGAAAATATTGAGGGTATAAGGGAGGATTTTTTTGCAAAGTCAAAAGAAAAAAAAATGCCTCAAAAAAAAATAGAAGAGATTTGGGAAAAATATCTGTTACATTTATAGTATAGTATGGTAAAGAACACAAATAATTGAACAAGATATCAAATGGATGTTAACGAGTTTTTGGAAAGGGAAATAAAAGAATTAGGGCTGTCACAAAAAAAAGAGGAATCTAAAGTTAAAGTTTCAAGTGAACCAGAGCAAACTGAAGAAAGCTATAGTCAAAGACAGTTGTTTGAAAAAATAAAAATTAAATTAGATCAAGGTAAACTTGATGATGCGAAAAAATATTATCTGAGTTTATGGAATATTTTTCTCAAGCAAGGTATAAAATGGGATGAAGAATTGCATGATATGCTATCCATTTTAAGTACAGAGTTTTCAAAACTTTTAGATAAAGAATACCTTGAGATTAAAAATAAGATTGAAGATGCTCATGAATTGATAAATAAGGGAAAGTTGGCTTTAAAAGAAGGAAAAATTGAGTTTTCTTCTGAAATTAATTTCAAGTTGGAAGAAATAAAAAACTCTTTGCAGGATACATATTTTGAAAAAAAAAGCGCATTAATCTATCAAATAACTGATTTTTTAAAAGAACTTAAGAAAGCAAAAGATGATCTACTAATAAAAGAGTTTATTGGGTTTGCAACTTCATTAAACATACTGATAAAGAAAATGGAAACCGACATTAGCTTAAATGATACAAAAAATGGGATAGCTGACTATAAAAATCTGATCGAGATTTACAGTAGAATACCTGAAGGCTTCTTGAGATATAAGAATACGGTTGGAATAAGAATTTTGGGGATATATAAAACACTAACATGGAAACTACTGAAATAGTAGACAGTTATAAACTGAACATTAACGAACTAATTGTTGATGTTACAATATTAACAAAAAAAGAAGAAAACGTACCAATTTACAATGCTTCTATAATAAACATAACTGAAACAACAAAATTAATTCTCAATAAGTTGAGAGATGAATTTATTGATCAAAGAACAAAACCATCAGCAGAAGAAGGTAACTTTTTAGAACTCCAGGAACAGTTTAAAAGCGAAATTCTGGTTCTTATAGTGAAATACTTTCCAAATGCAGATGAAAAAACAAGAAACATGCTTATAAGTTATGTATTGCAACAGAATATAGGATTAGGTAATTTAGAGATATTACTAAAAGACGATTATTTAGAAGAGATTGTAATCAACAGTGCTTCTGAGCCAGTATGGGTTTACCATAGGAAACACAAGTGGCTCAAAACAAACATAATAATTCCAAGTGAAGATAAGATAAGGTATTACTCTACTATAATAGGTAGGGATGTTGGCAAGGAGATCACCTTATTGAATCCATTGATGGATGCTCATTTAAAGACTGGGGATAGGGTAAATGCTACATTACTCCCAATTTCTTCAAAAGGCAATACAATTACTATAAGAAAGTTTGCAGTAAAGCCATGGAGCATAGTTGATATTTTAAAGGATAATGGAATTTCTTATGAAGCAGCTGCATTAATTTGGCTAGCTATTCAAAACGAGCTTTCAATAATAGTAGCAGGAGGTACTGCCTCTGGAAAAACAAGCATGCTTAATGCAATATCCAATTTTTTCCCATCTAACCAAAGAATAATATCTGTAGAAGATACAAGGGAATTAACACTACCTGAAATGCTTCACTGGGTGCCATTAGAAACACGATTAGCAAATCCTGAAGGTAAGGGGGGCATAGATATGCTTGACTTAATAGTTAATTCACTTAGAATGAGGCCTGATAGAATTATTGTTGGAGAAATAAGAAGGAAGAAAGAAGCAGAAGTGCTTTTTGAGGCAATGCATACAGGACATTCTGTTTATGGAACTTTGCATGCCAATAATGCACATGAAACAATTAATAGGCTAACAAACCCACCAATACAATTACCTAAACAAATCCTATCATCACTTTCCTTGATTGTTGTTCAAAATCTTAATAGGAGGACAGGAAAAAGGAGAATATTGCAAATTGCTGAAATTGATGAGAACGGAGATGAAAGGGTTTTAATGCAATTTAATTTTGAGAAAGATATATTAGAAAATATCAATAAACCTAGTGTAATTATTAATACTTTGAATCTCTACACTGGACTTTCAAGAGAAGGGATCAACAGGGATATAAACTCAAAGATTGAAATATTAAAGTGGATGGTTCAATATAATTTGAATGACATAAACGTTATCGGTAAATTAATGTCAAAATACTACCGATTACAACCACTTACAAAATTAGGTGGGGATAGTTAATAAAGGTATGCGGATTTATTATGAGGAGGTTGTATGTTAATATTTAAAATTGGATTTGGGGACAGAATGGTATCATTTTTTCCAGATCTCAAAAAACGATTAAAGATAGCTAACCTGAATCGAACACCAGCAGAATATATTACACAAATCCTTAATACTAGTTTTATATATTCAGTAATTTTTACAATTCTCCTTTTTTTTATTTTTAAGAAAGCAAAATTGCCATTATTGTTACTATTGCCCATATTTGTAACCCTTTTAATCTTATTTTTTTGTTATCACATGCTTTTAATAAAGATAAGAATATTAAGGATGGGGCGGGAAATTGACAAAGAGGTAATCTTTATCGGGAGGTATCTGCTGATAAAACTTTATTCTGGAAAACCACTTCTAAACTCTCTTATAGAAATTTCCAATAGCAGGGGTATCGCTGGGAAGTACATTGGTGAGATAGTTAAAAACATAAATACAGGTAGCAGTATAGAAAATGCCTTGAGTAATGCAATGACCAACTCCCCATCTATAAAATTGAGTAAGATACTCTTCCACATTAATAATGCATTGAAACTTGGAATAGATGTTACAAAACCGCTTGAATCAGTTTTACAGGAAATAACAAAAGAACAATGGATAGAGATAAAGAGGTATGGTCAAAAGGTTAATAGCCTGGTGATTTTTTATATGATTGCTGCAGTTGTACTGCCTTCATTAGGTATGGTATTGTTTACAGTTATCGGTAGTTTAGTCAGTTTAATAATAGACATGAGAATTTTTCTTGTTATCCTCTTTTTTGTTACAATGATCCAGCTTATATTTATATCCCTTTTTAGAGTGATCAGGCCAACTATAGATTTGTGATTAAGAATGATATGGACAAATTATAAAGAAGATGGTGCTTAAGTTTATTTTTCTGGAAGAATTTGGCAAGGCATTTGTCCCTAAAAAGCACATACCTAATATAAGAAAGTACGTTTTAAAGGCAGGAATCAAAGAAGTACCCTATAAGTTCTTTGGATTTTTGTTTTATATATCCTTAGCAATTACAATTCTTTTATATGTGCTTTTTACCTATCCCTACATAAAAAGTCTTTCTATTTTAAAGATTTATATTTACTCATTTTTAATTGTTTTATTGTTCCAATTAGCTCTGGTAACCATCCTGATGTTAGTAGTCTACTTCTATTTGGATTTGAAAATATTTGTAAGAACAAAGAATATGGAAAATCAATTAGCGGATTTTATTCAAGTAGTTTCCTCAAATATCAGGGGAGGCATGACATTTGAGCAGGGATTATGGAAAGCCATAAGCCCAAGATTTGAGGTTTTGGGTTCAGAAATAGCTAATGTCTCAAAAAAAGTTATGATGGGTTATGATGTAAAAACTGCCCTTATAGAGTTTTCTGAAAAATATGATTCATTAATGCTGAAAAGGGTTATTGATTTAATTATGAGTGAACTGGAAAGTGGAGGTAATATAGCTGATTTGCTGGATAGAGTTGTTGAGAAACTAAAAGAAACAAAAGCTCTAAAGGATGACATGTCAGCAGCAATAACCAGTCAGGTGATATTCATCTCTATTATTGTGATAGTACTAAGTCCTTTGCTTTTTGCTCTTTCTTTCTATCTGCTGACAATACTTATCAAGTTTGTCTCTAGAGTGGCTCAAACAAGTCAAGGTCTTGGAACCATTAGCTTAAGCATGTCAAAAAATTCCATAAATCCAGAAGATTACAAGAGATTTTCATTGTTGGCTAATTCTGTAATAGCATTATTCTCTTCATTAATTGTAGCTATTGTAGAAAAGGGCAATATAAAATCTGGAGTAAAATATATCCCAATCTACGTTTCTGGCTCCATTCTTTTCTACTTTATTTTTTTGAAAGTTTTTGGGGCAATATTTTTGGCATTTTTATAACTAAAATCAAAAGTATGTGCATAGAGGAAGCCTAAAAATAATGTCTTAAATTTTTGATAATGTATAATTCCATTTTGGATTTATTTTGTGTTCTTGGACATTTATTTTTTTGAATTCTTTTTCTGAAACTCTCTTTCCTATTTTATAAATTTTCTTATCAATTTTTGCTGAAATTTTTAGTCCTTTTTTGGTTGTTGTTCCTTTAATTAAATTGACAATCATTTCATAAGTTGTTAGCGGTTGTCCTCTCCAATTCATGCTAATAAAAGAAAACATTTTATGCTCAATTTTATTCCACTTACTGGTTCCAGGAGGATAATGGCAAACAGTAATTTCCTAAATTCCCTAAAAATTAGGCATTAGTTTCTTGTTCTGTGCAATCTTCGTTGACATATATTCTCCAGAATAGAAAAATATATATACTTCCTAATGCCTAAATAGGCATTATGAGCTTTATCCGCTATAAACGATTTGGAAAACAAGAATACGCCTACGAAGTAAGCGCTTTTTGGGATAAAAAGACTCAAAAGCCATACCAAAAGACAAAGTATCTTGGTGTTGTAATTGATAAAAAGAAAAAGGTATTCGA
>CAZIEE010000045.1:0-9685 GCA_964538135.1 uncultured Methanosarcinales archaeon | reverse complement strand
TTTATTATTTTTTCAAAAATAATTCTGAAAATTTAAAACTTTTTGGACAGTCCCTGATAAATACATAAAATCTAATCTCTCTTGACAAGCCTTTGATATTTTTCAGTTGCTATACTTTAATTCAATCTTGCTAAGATCAAGATGTTCTACTATTTCATATATCGCTTTAGCTAAATGGTCATCGGGAAGAAAATCTTCTGGTTTCAAACAGCGTCTTTGAGTGCGAAGCACTTACTATATAGAAGAACAATTGGTTTGGGTTTTATTGACCTTTCAATATCTGCATATTTACAATATTACCTTCTCCTTCATAACTAATCTTATACGGCTTTCTCTCAGATGTTTTAAAACCACCACTCTTTCTTTGAACAGATTGTTTTCCTCTTTCAAAAGCATTAGTTAATAATTCTAGTAGACAAGGTTCATAATCTGGTGGAGTAACCCACTTAAAACGATGAGGTTTATAAGTTGGAGATATGATAGTCATTAATTTATCTCTATATGTACAATCAGGTATTCTTGTAGAACCTCCATCAGTAGTTGAAAGATCTATAAATAGTTCTGGATTCTTATCAGGACTAATTGTGTCTTGAAAAATACATTCTGATACTTCAATTTCCTGAAGTAATTTAGTTAACGATTTATAAAGAAAAGATACCTTTAAATAGTACAATAAATGTACAATATCATACATAAAATGAACAATAGCATATTTGGTAAAGGCAAAGAAAAAATCTTAGAATGTTTCTATAGAAATAGGAGCAAAGAGTTATATTTTAGTGAGATTCTAAGAGAAACAAAACTCACGCAAAATACTACTCTAAAACATCTTAAGAATCTTCAAGAAAATAATCTTCTCATATCAATTAAAAAAATTGGTAATACTTTCTATAAAATTAACCCAAAAAACCCTGTTATTTTTGCTATTTTTTCTTATTTTGAGTATAAGAAATTAAATGAGCTTCCTTTGGATAGAAAGAGAGCGATTAATGAATTTATAGATAAAACCAAAATGAAACCCTTAATCACTCTTATCTTTGGCTCAACCGCCAAAAGCACGTATGGAAAAGAAAGTGACATAGACCTTCTTCTTATATATAATAAAAAAGAATCTGAAAATAAAGAGTTAAAAAAAGAAATAGAAGCGACAACAGGAACAAAAATCCAAACCTTTATAATTGACTTCGACTATTTTAAAGAACAACTTTTAAGACAAGAGGATAAAGTTATTATTCATGCAATCAAAACAGGGTTCGTAATATCAGGACACGATATCTTTTACAAAGAAGCATTAAAATGAAATGTCATAAATGTAATAAAAACATGAAGTATATTAAAGGAATACAATTTAATGAGTATTCTATAGATGGATGGAAATGCTCTTGCGGTGAAATTTATTACGACCCTGAGCAGGCACAGAAAGTATTGCTATTGAACAAATTAAAAAAAGAAGTACTGAAAGCAAAACTTGGAAAAATAAGAAGTAATTTAATTTTAAGATTGCCTAAGGATTTAGAGCATGCTTTTAATTTAGAGAAAGGAGAAAGCGTCCTAATAAAAGTTGAGAGTAATGGGTTTAGGATAGTGCCTGCTTAATAAATGATCTAAACGTAAATTAAATATATATAGACAAAAATAATCTCCTAATATTGAAGATAGTTTTGAGATTGCTCTACCTAATTTTTTTATTAAACTATTAAAACGATATTTCTGTAACTAAACCTTTAGTCTGTTAATCAAAGGAACAAACAAATTCCCCATCAATAAAGCAAGGCTTAAATTGTTTTGAGTAAAGCTCTGCCCAATAACCAGTATAGAAACCAATATACCATAAATAATTCTTTGTTTTTGTGTTGCAGGATTGGTTCTTGGCTCTATAAGCATGTACATTGAGAAGAAATAGATAATTCCTCCATTTATAATAACATAATAGATTTCTAAAAATCCAACTCCTTTTGATAATTCAATGACAGAATAAATTAAATAATAGCTAACTAGAAAACTTACCACCAAACCAAGCCTTCTCATTCTGGATACTATAAAAATTCCAAATATCAAAACTAAAATTAAAGGAGAAGAAATCCACCAAGTTGCTTTTATGCCAAATATTAATCCAACAATCACAATCCCAAAATTTGCTGGATTAAAAACATGTTTCTGATTTACCTTGATTAAATGTTTTGATAAAATTGCAATTACACCAGCTATCACATAGATATACCACTGAAGATTTTGGGTTAATAATCCACCTATAAATAATCCAGAGATTAATGCACTTTTAGAAAACACCAATGATTTTGATTTAAGGTATTCTACAATTAAGTCTAATAAAACAGTTGTGATAGATGTAATGAAGACTAGTATCAATGCATTTACTCCAAAACCATAGAAAATTGTGCTCGTTAAACTCAAAATAACAAGAGAAAAGATTGTATAATCATATATTGTAAACTTGTTAATTAATGAGTTAATGCTCATTATATTAATTTTTCTCCAGTCTCTTTATTAATTATATGAATCACATTAACAGGGCATGAGTCAGCTGCTTCTTTATTTTCATTAAAGTTTTTCTCTTCAATATCCAGCTCTTCCCACTCATCTTCCCTTTTGATAGATCCAACTATATCTGATTTTCCATCATCATGCATTGTCCAGAAGTCAGGAGCAACTGCAGCACATGCAGCACAACCTATGCAATTCGGTCTATCATGCTGTATTTGGTATTTCTTGAAGCTTTTTTGCTCACTATCAACTTTTTCTGATGAAATTATTTCAGTCATTTTACTTGGAAATTTTCTGAATTTTATGCTTAACAATTGTTAATTGTATATAAAACTTTTGAATGTCAGAGATGATGATAAGTTGACTTAATCCTTATCTTAGTAATTCCCCTCTTAAACCAAATTTTGTTGCATCTACAATCTTCACTTCAATTTGGTCTCCTAAACCAATACTTCCATTATCTTTGATAACAACCAGTTTGTAACAATAGTTCCTTCCAATCCATGAATTGTTTTTTCCTTTTTCATCTATCAAAACATTTCCCTGCCATCCAATCCATTTTTTGTTATTCTGAAGTGCAATCTCCCAAAATGCAAGTGTCATTTTTTTTGATCTCTGTTTTAAAGTTACAGGCTCTAATGGTTTCATTTTTGCTGCAATTGTTCCATCTCTTGCAACAAACCTGGAAATGTTTAACACATCTGGATTTACCTCTTTTAAAATTCTCATTGTATCTAAGAATTGCTCTTCAGTTTCAGATGGGAAACCAACAATAATATCGGTTGAGATTGTAATATTTGGGATTTCTTTCCTAAAAGCTTTAACAACATCTACAAAGTTCTCAACAATATACCTCCTATTCATTAATTTTAATATATTATTGTTACCTGATTGAAGAGGTATGTGCAAAAACTTAAACATTTTCGGGTGATGGTAAACCTTAATCAAGCCATCCAATAAAGAAATTGTGTTGCCAGGATTCATCATCCCAACCCTAAGCTTGAAATCAATTGGTATAGATAAAATCTGTTCCAGCAACTCAACTAGTTTTTGTTTACCCTGTTCAACCATATAAGCTCCTGTGTCATTTGAGGTTATCCATATCTCCTTGCATCCTGATTTTAAGTGCTCTTTTACATCCTGTCTTATCGCATCCATTGGATAAGAAAATAACTTGCCTTTCACTAACTTTGTAGAACAAAATGTGCAAAAATAATTACATCCATTTAGGATAGGTACAATGCCAACAACTGGATTTTTTCTAACAGATGGAAGATTTACCTTCTGCTCATATCTTTTGTCAATCAATTCTAAAACTGTTCCATTTAATGAGTTGTCAACAATACTTGATATCTTTCCAAAGTTGTGGGTGTTGACAAAACTTATATTCTCATTAATATTCTTTATTTTAGGAATAATACTCTCAGTTATGCAACCTGCAACAATAAGTTTCTTATCTGGAAAGTCTCTTTTTAGTCTTTTAATTTCTCTTAATGCTGTTGTGTCACCTTTTACAGTACATATATTGACCACATTTACATCAGAAGTTTTTTCATCATTAACAATTTCATAACCAGAATTACTAAGTAAGCCCATCATTATCTCTGATTCACGAAGATTGCTGCTGCAGCCTTGTGTGATGAAGTTAACTTTTGGCATTGTCAAGAACCTCAACAGCTTCCTGCATTGATATTTCAGCTTCTTCTTTTTTATTGGAATCACTTATAATTCTGAAAATGTTTGATTCTGTTTTTGAAGCCCTGAACCATACAAATGAGTTTTTTCCAGTTATAACTTTCAAGCTGCCATTTATGTCACCATTTTCTCTAATTTCAAAACCTTTTTTTGAATAATAATTCTTCAAATACTTTTTAATTTTATTATGCTCTTTAAAATTAAACTCAACTTTACGATTTAGATTATAATATTTAGGAAGCTCTTCAGCTATATCATGCAGTTTTTTCTTTTTCTTTGCTATTATTGATAAAATCATTAATAAGGTTAAAATACCGTCTCTGCATTTTGAAGGCCATATTACAGCTCCACCACTTGAACCTTCTCCACCTATAACTGATTTTGATTTTTGCATTTCCTGGACAACATTAGTTTCACCAACTCCAACCTCTTTTAATCTTGCACAATGCATCTCTACAATATCCCTGACCACATTTGAAGTTGCATCGTTAACTACAACAATTCTATTTTTTTTTTGATCTGATAGCACCTCATCAACAACCAAGGCGAGTATGCAGTTGCCTGACAAAAACATACCATTATTCATCAAGATTCCAATTCTATCTGCATCACAATCAAATCCTGCTGCGAAGTCTGAGTTTGTAGCATCAATTTCATTTTTCAGATAAACCAATGAATCTTCAGTAGGTTCTATAGTTCTATTAAATTCACCATACATCATATTTACTGCTATAACTTCTACACCAATACCTTCTAAAATCTTTTTTGCAATCGCACCTGTCCCTCCATTTGGGTCTATGACTATTTTTTGTTTTGACTTTCTTATTCTATCAAGGCTTTCAGTACCAACAATATCCAAAACAAAATCAGAATATTTTCTTATTGTCTCTGTATTCTTCTCAAATATCTTTCTTGGTTGTATTTTTATAAAATCCTTGGGAAGTTTAGAACTGTTGAAATTACTGATAACTATATCCATTTCCTTCTCATTTAGTATAGATCCATCATTTCTTAAAAATTTCAGACCATTCCAGTAAGGCTCATTATGCGAGGCTGTGATTACCAATCCACCATCAGCATTAAAATAACGGACTGCAAACTCAACAGCTGGAGTTGATGCTATTCCAACATCAATAAAATTACAATCTAATACCCCGAGTATAGTGTCAATTAACTTTATACTGGACTGCCTTGTATCCATACCGATAACAAGAGTTATTTTACCTTTTTGATCGTTTTTTTTTGATTTATTTTTTAAGAAATTATAATAAGCGTATAAGTAGCGGACTGCTAATCCATCTGTCAAATCCTTACCATAAATTCCCCTAATACCAGAAAATGATTGAACTAGTGGCATGTTCTATCTCTTATTTAGTTTTTCGTGTTTCGTTTTTAGTGCTTCGTATTTCTAATTTTTTTGCTGCATACCTGCCTCTTCTTTCTACAAGCTCAAGCCTTTTTAGAGTTGCATCGCTATTTTTTGATACTTTTTTGTAAGTGTCAAGTGTAATTCTAAAACAATCATCACAAATTCTGTAGTGCTTTGACTTTAAAGATTCTTTCAATAAATGTAAGTCAACTGCTTTATCTTCAGATTTTTCTGAAGAGAATGACAATCCAAAATCAATAAAATATATCTCTTTATCGAGCGAATTATATATCATATTGGAGGTGGTTAGATCACCATGTATAATAGAGTTGTTATGCAGTATTGCTATTTTTTTACCAATATCAATACAAAACATTTTATACTTATTTCGTTTCTCCATTTCCAATACATTTTTTAGTAGCGTTCCATCCAATTTTTCCATAACAATATTATCTTCATCATCTTTTATATCATATTTTATAATTCTTGGAGATGGAAACCTTATAGATTCAAGCTTATGCAGTATTCTTGCCTCTCTCCTCGTCCTGGTAATTCTAAGCTGGGTATCCAGTTCTTCAATCCTATATTTTTTCCTAAACCTTTGCTTAACTATTTGGTATTGTTTATTCATATTCGATTCCAGAAATAATTTTGCTTCTGCACCCTGAGCAATTAGTTTTCTTATCATGCTTAAATACAATATATTTTTATTTAAAAAGATATCTTGAATATTGGATATGGTACTACCCCCAGAAATACAAATTGTAGATTTAGCTTTGTATGTAGGCAATGCCCTAATCATAACTGATGTACATATAGGTTATGAAGAATTATTGAACAAGCAAGGAATTCTTGTCCCAAGGGTTCAATTTGATTATATGATCAAAAGAATGGAAATTATTTTTGGATTAGTTAAAAATAAAAGATTAGAAACGATCATAATCAATGGAGATTTAAAGCATGAGTTTGGAACAATATCTGACCAGGAATGGCGTAATACATTAAAATTTCTTGATTTTTTGTCAAAGCACTGTAAAGAAATAATATTAATAAAAGGCAATCATGATACTGTTCTTGGAGCAATTGCAAACAAAAGGAATGTTAAAATTTTAGAAAGTTATGTAATAAATATAAAATCATATAAGAAATCAAACAGGATATCAAATAAGATTCTTGTTATACACGGTGACAAAATACCAAATAAAGACCTCTTAAAGGATGTGTCAACTATAGTCATAGGCCATCAGCACCCAGCAATTTCTATCAGGGACGGATCTAGAACAGAACTTTTCAAATGTTTTTTAATAGGTAAGTACAAATACAAGAAGGGGTATAAGAATGAATATAAGAACTTAGTAGTACAGCCATCATTTAATAACCTTGCAGAAGGAATTGATATACTTAAGTTTGAAATTTTAAGTCCTTTATTATCACAAAATCTGGCTAACTTAAAAAATTTTGAGGTTTTTGTTGTTGAAGAAAATATTCAAAATATTCTTTTTTTTGGGAGATTGGGAGATTTGTGTTAGAAAACTATATTAAGTGGCAAGTCCAATTAAGATGTATGAATAAAGGCAGACCAATAAAATCAGAGATAAGGCAGAATATGGTAGAGATACTTTACTTTATTAAAAGTTCTTATGGTTATGGAATCTATAAGGTGTACACAAAGATATTTCCAAGAGTCACATTAAGAAGTATGTATTATCATTTAAAAAAAGGAGTAAGTTTGGGTGAATTCAAAATTGATAAGATAGAAAAAGAAAAAGGACAGTATTCATGGGGACCAGAGGTAGAGAAAATCTATTATGGTCTTGGTCCAAATGCAAAGCCAACAATTAATGATAGGGTTAGGGAGTATGTTGAGAGCAGGGATAAGTGACATAATCCCGAGTATGTTTTTAGTATGTTTACTTAACAAACCCAGCTATAATATTAACAAATATTACTACAAAGAAAAAAAGTCCTATATAATAGAATATCTTATTTCCTCTTTCCTTATCAAAAACCTTATGCAAGACTACCTGAAGCATCCTCCCTCCATCCAATGGACCTATGGGAACTAAGTTAAATAACCCAATTCCAAGGTTTAGGACAACTAATATTACAAATAATCCTGAAACCCATACTAATACAGTTACAATTGAACTGGAAAAAAAGTCACCATATATGTTCTTAATGCTGTCTTTAATTTTTGTATTTTGTGTTAGATAAGCCCCAATATATGCAAGACTTTCATTTTCAGGATTTTTCGCAAGCTTTAATTCACGCAATGCCTTATCTGTTTTTATTGTAACAACCTCTCCAGGTTTTTTATCTTTTAAGATTGTTGATAAATTTTCCACATATTGCACTGAAACATTATTAATTTTGTATATTACCTCACCTATTCCCATCCCAGCACTTTGAGCAGGATATAGACTATTGCTCCCATTATTTTTAACATAATCATTTACTTTTACCCCATCTGGATCAATAAATGCATTTGTCAATGGTGCAATAATAAAATAGAGTAATCCTAAAATCAAAAAGGCTGCCAGAATATTTGAAAAAGGTCCTGCTGCAAAAACACTCAACTGTTCTTTTCGTGATACTTTTTTTAACTTCTTTTCGTCAGGCTCAACAAAAGCAGCAGGTATTATTGGGACTATTACTGAAAGAAATGCAAATCCACTTGATTTTACTTTTATATTGCTGGCTCTTGCCAATAAACCATGGGAGAATTCATGAATTATAGCAATAAAAAAAATAGAGATAATCCAATAAAAGAATGGAACAAAAAAAATACCCTTTGCCTTAATTGGCAAAACCAATCCCACCCCTGGTGCTGCTTTTGGACTTGTGATCAAAACATAAATGCTGTTTATTAAACCATAACCAATGAGGATCATACCAAGGAACCCGACTAAGATGCCTAAATAACCCAAATAAATTACAATTTTCCTGTACTTTTTGATAACAGAATCCATGAATCCTAATCCAAATTTTGTTCTGTACATAGAAAAATAAATGAGATAAGGCACAATCCACTTAGTATCAAGCTTTTTTCTATTCAAAAAGATCAACACAGAGAATAAAAAAAGAAAAAGAATGGTAGCAATTGTATCGAAGCTTATATTGAAAAACATTTTTATTTTTTTATTTCTTTCTTATGGCTTTAAATTGTTTACTTGCACATCTTCTGCAACTTATCTTACCCTCGATTATCTTAAGATTAGGAGCTTTAATCTTACTTTTACATTTTCTACATGCAAACATATTTCTAAACTTCCTTATATTTGCTTCTGCGAATTTAACCATTTTAACCAGTCTTTATTTGTTTCATAATCTTTTTATCCAGAATAACCCAATAAAGTACAGTACAACCATCAACAACCTGACCATGTAATTCCTCTGGAACTTCTAAGTTAAATGTTTCGAATGCTTCAGTGTCCATAACATTTGCAATTTTATTTTGTACAGATAAAACCTGTGCTGATCTTTTCTCAATGATTGGAACTTCAATGCTGTCATGACCTGGCATTACAACGATTCTCTTTTTTCCATCCAACAAACCAATTGCAGATATTCTAACCTTTGAGTGTCCGTGTTTTCCTGGTTTGGATATTTCAACATCAATAGTCCTGCATACTGCACCTTCTAATACTATAGTTGAGCCTTTCTGAACATTATTTGCATTTATTGTTTTTGTACTCACAAAATCACCATAGAAATTATTCTTTAATAGCTAGTTTTATGTCTTCTGATTTTACTGTTTTTCTTCCTGCATGAATTGAAAACTTTACAGATTTAACAGCAATCTTGTTTGCCATATCTTCTATGGCATTTCTTAACGCTTCCTTTGCATCATCTGCTACTCTTTCTGCCCCTCCTTGCTTCAATATTTTTTCCATGGCAGCCAATGGCAGGATTTTTTCATTCATTTAAGCACCTTCAACATTGATTATACACAAAAATGTTTAAACATTTTTGTGTGGGGTTTAAAACCCAGCCCTTTAGGGCGATATTTTTTGACATCCTGAAAATAAGTTGTCAAAGCGTATTTTCATCATATATTCTTAAATACCATTTTGGTTTAGTGTCAACATATTTAAAACTTTTGACTGCGCTGATATCAAA
>CAZIEE010000044.1:9634-9859 GCA_964538135.1 uncultured Methanosarcinales archaeon | reverse complement strand
ATAGACTACGCTGTTACTGGATTAAATTATTGGTATTGTATTACAGCCTGTCGAGGGCGAAGCCCAATTCAGTAAATACATCAAGGGGAAAATCTCTTATGAGAATTAATAATAAAAAAGAAAAAATTCAAAATTAACCAGTAGAGTTTTTTTGATTTGTCTTTGTTAGTTTCACATTCATTATTTGTCGTCCTGCATAGATGTATTTTGTTGTTGTGTAATCAT
>CAZIEE010000044.1:0-9534 GCA_964538135.1 uncultured Methanosarcinales archaeon | reverse complement strand
TGCTGCTTTTGGATTTGAAGCAACATACAAGTTTCCAGTCTCATTAGTCTGGTTTTGTACTGGAATTAAGTTCACATTCATTATTTGTCGTCCTGCATAGATGTATTTTGTTGTTGTGTAATCATTGTATCCGAACTTTGTGACTTTAACAGCATGGTTTCCTACTGCCAAACCTGTAACTGTTTTTGGAGTAGTTCCTTTTAAGACATTATCCACATACAAGTTTGCTGCTTTTGGATTTGAAGCAACATACAAGTTTCCAGTCTCATTAGTCTGGTTTGTTGCATTTAAGTCAACATACACTTCTCCAACAGCATTATCAATTCCACTCAAAATAATAAACGACAATAACATCAAAGAAATAGATCCAAACAACATAATATCTTTTTTCATTTTTTGCACCTCATTGGAATAATTTTGTTAATATTGACACTTAATATAAAAGAGATATATATATATATTTCGCTTCTACAGAATATACATCTTTGTCGAAGAGAATTAATCACTTATCGATGGAGCTTTCCACATACCCAAAATAGAAAGATTTAAATATGGGAGAGGGTCAAAGGTTATGCGGTAGCTTTCTAAAACTATTGCTTATTAATAAATAAAGTTTTATAACAATAACTTACGTGACAATGTAATAAAAATAGTTTAAGAGAACATTAAAATAGTTTAAGAGGATATTATCAATGAAGATAACCAATGCAATAATAAACGAAACAGTTAGGGAAGTTATTGGAGAAGAAAGCATTAAACTAGTTGAATATCTGAAAGACAAGAAAAATATTTCTGACTTTAAAATAGCTGAAAAGGTAGACAAAGATATTCATGAAGTGAGAAATATCCTCTATAGGCTCTATCATCATAATCTTGTTAGCTATTACAGAAAAAAGGACAGGCAAAAAGGATGGTATATCAGCTACTGGACGTTTAACAAGAAGCAAATTGAGGGATTGGTAAATAAACTAAACAAAGAAAAACTATCCAAGTATAATATCCGGCTTAATGATGAGCAGAAGAACTTTGGCAACTTTTATTTATGCCCAAATGCCTGTGTTAGAGTAGGATTCGAGAAAGCTGCGGAGATAGAGTTCAGGTGTCCTGAATGTGGACAGATCTTTAATTACCAGGATAATACTAAGACTATTGATTTTCTCAAGACAAAAATTAAGGAATTAGAACTGAATAAAGGATTAGTTTAAGCACATACACAAAATAGAAAAACTTAAATTTCCAATCAATTTTTAATTTGATTGAGGTGATTATGTTCATGAAAAATTACAAGCAAATTTTTGATGAGTTGAAGTCAGAAGCCAGTAAGGTAATTGTTGGTCAAGAGAGTGTCATTGAACAAATTTCTATAGCAATCCTTTGTGAGGGTAATGCTTTGCTTGAAGGTTATCCTGGAGTAGCAAAGACCACAATGGTCAAGACAATCTCAGAGCTTATGGAATTAAAGTTTAACAGGATACAAAACACTCCAGATTTGATGCCATCAGACATAACAGGCACGTACATCATAGAAGAGGTGTCTGGAAAACGTCAATTTAAGTTTCAGCCAGGACCTGTTTTCTCAAATGTTTTGCTTGCTGATGAAATAAATAGAGCAACACCAAAAACACAGTCAGCGCTTCTTGAGGCAATGCAAGAAAAACAAGTAACAGTAGGAACAAACACCTTTAAGCTTGACCTGCCATTTTTTGTACTTGCAACTCAAAACCCAATTGAGCAGGAAGGGAGTTTAGAATTAAACCAGACTGTATTTATAAATGGTCAGCTAAAAACAGGCAATGAGCTATTGGCATTAGCTCATAATTGCATTGCTGAAGACAAAAAAGGAATAAAACTATACGAAATAAATGGATGGACTTTTGCACTTAATACTTCTGGAAAATTAGAAAAGCAAAAATGTTTACTCTATACTTTGCCATATAAAGACAAAATGGTATCTATAACAACAAAGACAGGCAAAAGATTGGTTGTCACAAAGAACCATCCATTTTTGGTAAATGAAAACGGCACAATAGGTTGGAAAAAAGCTGATGAATTAACAAAAAATGATTACTTAGTTTGTCCAGCAAAATTGCCATTTATTGAACATGAGATAATGTCCCATGAAGAAGCAAGTAGTAAAATGACTCAAAAATCAATACAAAAAATACTTTTTGATGAAGATTTTGCATTTTGGAGTGCATTTTTACTTTCAGCTGGTTCAATTGGAGAAAAATACATCGAAGCAGTGCAAAAAGCAGTGCAAAAAAATTATTCAGATGCTTTAGAAAGATTTGTTGCTGTGTCCAAAAAATATGGTTTTAGTCCTAAGGTTACTATAACTAGAGGTTGCAGATACGCAAGAATTTATTCAAAATCTCTTGTTGAATACCTATCAATTCGTTTCAATATAAAACATGGAAAAAATAAAGAGATACCTTCATGTTTCTTAAGTTTTCCTCCTGAAATTAATCGTGAGTTTTTAAAAACATTTATCTCACTGAAGTCCTCCCTCGAGGATGATAGAATTATTTTCACACAAAAAAATCTTAACAATGTTAATATCCTCTCTTACATGCTTTTGCGTGAAGGTATTATACCCTGGATAAGTCATGATGGCAGAATTTTTAGAGTAACTTTACAAGTTAATGATTTTATTAAGTTTCTCCAAAATGTAGGTTGGTTGGACAAAAATAAGATTAAGAGTATAAAAATTAAAAAATTTAATGAGAAAATTAAATCTGATTTTAGAGTTGTACCTGTTAGCAAAAAAATAATAACACGTCTTGTAAGTTTGCTTGGACTGGATAGCTTTAACACTCCAGAGATTAAAGAAGGAAAAATTGTAATGTCAGTTGATTCCCTTCAAAAGATGATTTTTGATATTGAAGAATCTCTAAAAGAACAATTTTGTTTACGTATTAATGAGGTAGAAAAACTGTTAATTTACTTCAAACAGTTATTGAGTGAGGATATTTTTTATGACAAAATCAAAAAAATAGAATACAAGAAGTCAGATGGTACAGATACAGCCTTTGGATTAACAGTGCCAGGATTAAAAAACTATATAGCTGGGCTTGGGGGTTGTGGTATAAACCATAACACTTATCCACTTCCAGAAGCCCAGGCAGATAGATTCTTACTTAAGATTAATGTACCCTACCCAACATATGATCAAGAGCTTCATATTGTAGACAGGTATACATCTGAAATAAATGAAAAAAAATTAAAAGTGATTTTGAATAAGAATCACATCATTGCTTTGCAGTCATTAACAAGACAGGTGCCTGTTGCCAATGATCTTAAACAGAGAGCAGTAAAAATTGTGTTTGCAACAAGAACAAACCAGGAGATAATCCATTATGGTGCTTCTCCAAGGGCATCAATCGGATTAATTTTAGCAGCAAAGGCACGAGCATTGATCCAAGGTAGGAATCATGTAAGTAATGAAGATATAAACATGCTTGCTTATCCAATACTAAGGCATCGCATCATCCTTAATTTTGAGGCAGAAAGAAAAGGAATTTCAAAGGACGAAGCTATAAAAAATATTTTAGAAAGAGTGAAATAGAGCTCATTAAAATATTAACTATATGCGAACTTGATGCTATGTACATACCATTACCATTAGGCAAAAAGTTTAAATATTAGTCTATTATAATAGATAAAAAATACAATAATTTAACTATTATGGTAGACAAAATATATGAACGGTTACTGGTACGAGATATAGTACCCTATCTTAATTCTCCAGAAGGAATAGTGATTCTTGGGGCGAGACAGGTGGGAAAAACCTCTCTTCTACGATATCTTATAGAACACTACCTCCAAAAGAATGTATTCTATTTAGATTTAGAATTAAGAGAGCTCTTGGATTTATGCAACCTGGGAGCTGAAGAAGTGTACAGATATCTCCTACAACGAGGAGCGGATGAAAAAAGTAGAATCTATTTAATAATAGACGAAATACAGTATCTTGAAAATCCTACCAATATGATCAAAGTTCTTCACGACCATTATCCTCAGGTAAAACTGCTGGTTTCCGGATCTTCTACCTTTGACATAAAGAAGAAATTCAAACAGAGCTTAGCAGGAAGAATCGTTACTTTTGAGTTATATGCCTTGCGTTTTGAAGAATTTCTGGAATTTAAAGGTAAAAAATATCATCTTTTAGCAGAAAACATACTAACCATAAATAATGAATTAGTTTCTTTAGCTGAAGAATACATCCGCTTTGGCAGCTACCCGCTTATTGTCTTAGAGCCAGCAGAGGAAAAGAAAAAAGTTTATTTATCCCAGCTTATCAATACCTACATCCGAAAAGATATTCGTGATATTGGAAATATCCGGGACATATCCTCATTTAACCGGCTTTTGGAAATCATTGCCTCTCAATCAAGCCAATTGCTGAACATTTCAGAGATAGCTAATACTCTTGGTATCAGAAGAGAAACCACCATAGAATATTTGAATTTGCTCGAGAGTACTTTTATCATAAAGAGGATTACCCCTTTTCATCAAAATATGAGGAGTGAGTTGACAAAGAACCCTAAAGTATTCATACTGGATACTGGAATGATGCACCTACTCTGGTTGAAAGAGTTTCCCAAGGTAATCCTGGGCAAGGCCTTTGAAACCTTTGTATTTTTAGAGCTTATGAAAGCTGGAAAAAAAATACATTTTTGGAGAACATCTACTCGGCAAGAGATTGATTTTATTGTGTCAAATGGAAAATTATACGCTCTAGAAGTAAAATTAAATTTTGATAAAGCGAAGACTCGAAATCTGAAGTCTTTTTCTGAGAACTACGATTGTGAAACCATCACAGTGGGGTTGATAGGATTGAAAGGCACAAAATCAGATAAATATGTGTGGGAAGTGCTTCCACTTCTGGAAGAGTCTTGAATAAAAAATGTTAAGGCAACCAATAATCACAGTTTTTGGAAATGTTGATTCAGGAAAAACCCAGTTGTTAGATACAATTAGAAACACCTTTGTTATAGAGTCTGAACCTGGAAAAATTACTCAATATATTGGTTGTTCTCCAATATCGATAGAAACCATAAAAAAGATTTGTGGAGGTCTTTTAGACAAATATGAGCTTAATATAAAAATACCTGGATTTGTTATACTTGACACACCAGGACACGCAGCATTTACAAATCTGAGAAAGAGGGGAGGCAATCTTGCAGATATGGCAATTTTAGTTATAGATATTAATGAGGGGATTAAGCCACAAACCATTGAGTGCATAGATATACTTAAACAATATAAAACACCCTTTGTAGTTGCATTAAACAAGATTGATTTATTACCTGGATGGAGGTCTAACAACAAACTTAACTTATTGATTAATATAGGACAACAAAATGAAGATACCATCATGCTTATAGAAAAAAGAGTTTACGAGATTGTTGGCAAGCTAAGTGAACTTGGATTTAGTGCTGAAAGGTTTGATAGAGTGGAAGACTACACAAAGCAGGTTGCAATTATACCAATATCTGCAAAAACATCAGAGGGCATTGGTGAGGCATTGATGGTCATTATAGGCTTATCACAAAAATTTCTTGAAAAAAACTTGAGTATGAATGTTAACTGCAATGCAAAAGGAACTGTTTTAGAAGTAAAAGAAGAGAAAGGTCTGGGAAAAACAGTTGATGTCATAATCTATGAGGGATGTTTGAAAAAGAATGATATTATTGTTATAGGTTCTTTAGGTGAACCAATACATACAAAAGTTAAGGCATTGTTTGAACCAATGTCTTCCAGTGAGATGGCTCATAAAAAGACCAAGTTCAAATCTGTTAATGAAATATGTGCAGCAGCTGGTGTTAAGATTTATGCTACTGAGCTTGATAATATTGCTGCTGGCATGCCATTAAGAAGCTGTTCTTCCAACGAAATAGAAAAAGTAAAAGAAGATATAAAAAATGAGATTGGAGAGGTATTAATGGAATTAGACAAACAAGGTATTGTGATAAAGGCAAATTCTCTTGGAAGTGTGGAAGCTCTTATAAAAATGTTGAAAGAAAGGAGTATAGAGATTAAAAAGGCAGATATAGGAAATATCTCAAAAAAAGACATCTCAGATGCAGAAATAAATCATGAGAAAGAGCCTCTGCAAAGTGTGGTACTTGGGTTTAATGTAGAAATTATTCCAGATGTGACTATTCCAAAAAATGTTAAGGTTTTCTGTAATAATGTAATCTATAAACTAATTGAGGATTTTGAACAATGGCAGCAAGAGGAGCTAAAGGTAATTGAGTCTAAAGAAGTTGATGTTTTATACAGGCCTTGTAAAATAAAGATAATGAAAGGTTATGTTTTTAGACAGAATAATCCAGCTGTTGTTGGAGTAGAGGTCTTGGGTGGAACTTTAAAAGTTGGAACACCTTTAATGAAAAATGAAGGAAAATTGATTACCATGGCTAAAAGTATCCAACTAGAGCAAAAAAACGTCGAAAAGGCTGAAAAAGGAAAACAAATTGCTGTTTCACTGCCTGACATTACTATTGGCAGGCAGGTTTATGAAGATGACATTTTGTATTCATCAATTCCTGAAGAACACTTTAAAAAATTTAAGGAATTCAAGAAGTATCTTACACAGGAAGAAATTAGTGTATTAAAAGAGATAGCACAGATAATGAGGAAGGAAAATCCAATGTGGGGAGTTTGATGGTAAAATAAATGCAACAACTAAAAATTCTTAATAATAAAGAGATAAAATATGTACTTGGATTAATAGAAAAGCAGTGGGGTGCAAAATTAAAACTAGATTATGGTTTTTTAAAAAACAACAAGAACAGGATATTTGTGATAACCAGAAATATTTCAGAG
This sequence comes from uncultured Methanosarcinales archaeon, assembly GCA_964538135.1. GTDB lineage: Archaea > Nanobdellota > Nanobdellia > Woesearchaeales > GW2011-AR4. The sequence continues at coordinate 2,703 of CAZIEE010000044.1, read as the reverse complement.
ATTGATATATCCAAGTTAAGAGTTAACTCTATTGGAATGTATTTTTGTGAAATTGAACCTATTGGAATAAAACTCAGTATAGAAGGAAGCCAGTTAGTTGGAAAAAAAGCTACAAAAAATGTTATTGAATTAGATGAAGAAGAAACAAAAAAATGGTTTAGAGGGGAATATCTGGAAAAAGAGTGCAAATGCAATGATTTTGTTATACTAAAACACAATGATGATTTTCTAGGAACAGGATATTACACAAATGGAAAAATTTTAAATTATGTTAGTAAGACCAGGAGGATCAAATCAATTTCAGTTGGTCAATGTGAGTGTATAGTCTAGAGTTGGGGGCCAGTCGTTTCGTTTATGCGAACAAAGTGAGCTATCAAGAACAAGATTTATTAAATATATTGTGAATATCATATCATAATGGGGCTTATTAGAATTTTCATAAATAAGAAAGAAGAGGAAATTATTAGACATTCTAATACAGCAGTTAATAGCTTAGAAAAAGAATGGAGTTCATTTATCAAAAAAGATACTTACTTGATATACGATTTTAAAGCAAATTTGTTAAATCTGATAAGAGAGGGTAATACCGAAACAAAGATTCCATGGTATTTATTCTGGGATTTTGGATTAAAGTCTAAATTACAAGAATAGCTTATCTAATCAAAAGAAAATCAGATACAATTAAACCAAGTAAAATTTTAGCTCTGGCTTTCCAAAATAAAGCGGCTAATGAGATAAAAGAGCGTTTACAAAAGAGGTATAATATTGATGTTGAAATTAGAACATTTCACTCTTTAGGTAGAAAAATTATTGAGAATGCCTGTAAAATTAAAAGTGGGCAAGAACCTAAGTTAAAACCAGAATGCTCGGAAGATTGGAAATTTCAGAGATTTATTCAAAAGCTATTTGATGTAGAAATTGCGAATAACACTGAATTACAGAATGAGATTATTAATTTTATGAAGCGTTACGGAGACGACCAAGTTATTAAAGAAGAAGTTGATTTTGAGAAAAAAGAAGAATTCTATAATTATCAAAGAAGTTTAACTTATACTGCATTAGACGGAACAAAAGTTAAAAGTGAATCTGAAAGAGAAATTTTGAATTTCTTTTTAATACACAACTTGAATGGGAAAAAAATAAGTGTAATCTATGAGAATCCAGCGGAATGGATGAAATATAAAGATACTAATGGAAAAGAATATACGCCGAAACCTGATTTTTATTTTCCCGACTTTGATATATACATGGAACATTGGGCAATAGGTAAGGATGGTAAAGTTCCAAAATGGTTTTCTGTGGATAATCCAACTAAAGAATATATAGAAAAAATGAATATCAAGAAAGAAAAGTATAAGTCAAGCAATAAAGCATTATTTGAGACCTCACAAGCTGATTTTGAGCGAGGAATATTTCATAAAGTTTTGAAAGAGAGATTTATTAAAGCTTTAAAAGAGAAAAAGCCCAATGAAAAGTTTAATTTAAACGTAATTTCTTATACCGAGTTAGTAGAACGTGTTTGGGAAGAATGTAAAGAGTTTGTAAAAACAATCTCGATTAATATTTCCAAATTTATTGTTATCGCAAAAACTTATAGGTTATACCCGCCCGATATAGAAAACAGACTGAATAAAGAAAAATGGTCTCCTAAACAAACTTCTTTTGCCAAAATCGCCAATGTAATATATGTTAAATACCAAAAGGGGTTGGAGAAGGATAATTATATTGATTTTTCTGATATGATTAATCTTGCTGTTGATTATTTAAAAGATAATAGGGAGTTTTACAAAGACGTATACAACCATATTCTTATAGATGAATATCAGGATATTAGCACACAAAGATATGAATTAATCAAGGAATTAATGAGTAAGAATAAAAATTGTAAACTTTTCTGTGTAGGGGATGATTGGCAAAGCATCATGGGTTTTGCTGGTTCTAATCTCGATTTTTTCATAAATTTTGATAAGTATTTCCCCCATCCAGCAAGAACGGATTTAACAAAAAATTATAGAAGCATAAAATCAATTGTAGAAGTTGGAGCTTGTATAATAAAAAACAATAAAGAGGGTCAAATTAAAAAGAAAACGGTTTCCAGTTCTGAAGAATCAAAACCAATTCTTGTTTATTCTTCAAAACATCAAAAGAAGTTCTTTAGTCAATATTACGAGCAAATAGCAAAACATTGTCTTGATACCATAAAAGATTATCATACAACAAAGAATTATCACTATGACGATTTTATGATTCTTCTTAGAATCGCAAATAAACCTAAATTAAGAAATTTGATTAGAGAGTATGCTCAAAAACAAGGAATTCCTATTTCTGAGGAAGCGGATAAACCTAATTGTGTCCATATTATGTCAGTTCACAAAAGTAAAGGGTTACAAGCTAAAATTGTTCTGATATTGAATGTTGATAAAGACTTATACGGTTTTCCATGCGAATTAGAAAATCCTGATATTTTCCAACCAGCAATAAAAAATAATGATGGATCGAAAGAACAAGAGGAAAGAAGATTATTTTATGTGGCAGTAACTAGGGCAAAAGAAGAAGTTATAATGTATACTCAAAAATGCTCTGAAAGCAAATTTATTACCGAAATCAAAGATTTTACCAAGAGAGAAGATTTAGGTTATTAATCTAATATTTAGGAGCAGCGTGACCTGCTGAACCCTCGCGGATTGAGCAAAGCGAAATCCG
>CAZIEE010000043.1:0-10068 GCA_964538135.1 uncultured Methanosarcinales archaeon | reverse complement strand
GTTCAAAATCTTTATTTTGATGGTTGCAACCGACTTCATATTAATAGGATAGAAGACATCCTTTATAAATCTCATCCAAAGATGTCCAGTGACATTATGTCCAGTGGTATTGGAGGATTCGATTTCCTCCCCTATTTAAAAATAGGGGTATCCAGCGAATACGCTTTATGACAAACAAAATTAGCAGAGGAACGAAAACCCAAAGTTCCGCATTTGGAACAGATCTGACTTCAATTCCGAAAACAACTAATAAAATAGTGCGTTTTTCGTTATTTATCATTTTCATAATGTTGGTTGGGTGCACTGGCATTGGGAAAAACGGAAGTAAAACCAGTGAAAGCGAGGTTATTTTTACTGGAATAGAAGGATTGACAGCTGAATTTGGAAAAAATGCACCTCCATTAAGTATATTTGAATCTGGTGATTTTCCCATTCTGATAAGAATAGCAAATAAAGGGGCATATAACATACCTCAATATAAGGGTGATGGTGATGGTTTAGGGATTATGGCAATAAGCAGGGAAAAAGATTATATAACGAGTATTTCATTAGAAAAAAATTCTAGAGGAGTAATGGAAGAAGATCGAGTATATTTCCATGTTGATGGTAAAACTCAGCTAAATCAAAAAGGTGATGAAGTAGTTTTATCATTTAATGCAAAATCTGGAAAATTAGAACCACAAAGTGAACATAAACAGTCTACCATAACAGCTACTTTATGTTACCCATATCAAACAAATTTAAGTACAACAATATGTATAGATCCAGATGTTGCTGGAATTCGTCCAGGAAAAAAGGCTTGTAATGTTAAAGATATGGTTTTTAGTTCTCAAGGAGCACCAATTGCAATTACCAAGATACAAACACAGATGATACCCAAGAGCGTTTATGGAGGTGAAGAAGATAATGTATATCCTCAGTTTCTTATTTTTGTTGAAAATAAAGGAAAAGGTCAAACTGTAAATGTAGATGATTACATTAGCGTGTGCGGTAGCGGCAGTAGTGAATCAATTGAATCAATTAAGGATAAAAAAAATATATGGAATGTTGCCTCTTTAAAGGCATTTACTTCAGGAAATGAACAGCTTATATGTTGTCCTAATGAAAAAGGACAATGTCCAGAAAATGGCAATGATAAAGAAATTAAAGAGATTGCTGGTTTTATAAGATTTAGAGACAAAAAGGATTTTGTTAGATGCACTTTTAAAGATGGAATATCAAAAAACTCTGATGTTTTTACATCACCTTTAAAAATACAAATAGATTATGGTTATGTACAAACATTTACTAAAGATATTTTAATACAAAAACTTTTAAGTTATTAGGGCTTTGTCAGAAATTAGATAATTTTGAACGAATATGGAATATAAAAAATTTTTCAGAAAAAGTATTATTCACAAAAATATCGCAAACATTTTTGTTTTTATAATCTTAATTCTTTTAATTAATGGTTGTAAAGTAAAAAGTGGTGATAATCAAAAAGGCTCAGAAGAGATAAGAACAGGTACAGATGGATTGACTATTGATTTTGTCCCATATCATCCTCCTCAAAAGATTCAAGTGCCAAATTTCGATGTTGTTTTGGAATTAAAAAATAAAGGAGCATACCCCCAACCACAAATACGTACTGAAAATGATGGACAAAAAGATTGGAAAGTAGATGTTTTTTTGAGTGGTTATGATAAACAAATAATTGTATTAGGTGGAGCTAAAGGTCAACCTGAAAATAAAATAAATAAAATAGCCTTACTGGGTAAAAGCACAATAAACCCAAGTGGTGGTTTAGACCTTATAACCTTTAAGGGAGAAGTAAAATCTTATAATTTAAATGTAGAAAAGTACGAGCCAACTTTATTAGCAACAGTATGCTATAATTACCAAACCATTGCTGGACCTTCTGTTTGTATAGAACCAAACCCTTACTCAATAACAGAAGAAAAAAAGATTTGCATAGTCAAGGATGTTAGCTTATCAAGTCAAGGTGCCCCTATTGCTGTAACAAGAATTGAAGAAGAGGCATTTGAAGAACATACTCAGTTTAAGATAACAATAAAAAATGTTGGAAATGGTGATGTATTCAAAGATAGTTCTTTAGAAAAATGTAAACCTTCAGCAGAAGGTAAACCTTTAGCAGAAGGTAAACCTTTAGCAGAAGGTAAACCATCAAAAGAAGGCAGATTAGAAACAGAAGACATAGATAAAGTTAGATTAGAAAGTGTGATTGTATCTGGACAACTTTTAACATGTTGGCCATTTGCAGAAGAACCAGTAAAAGGAGGAGGTGGATTAATAAGACTTATTAATGGTGAAGGCTCTATAGTTTGTGAGCTTACAAAAGAGCAATATGCTGATACTATTTCTTCTTATACAACTCCCTTAGTTATAAAGCTGATTTATGGCTACAGAACAACTGTAGAAAGAAAATTACAGATAAAAAAAACCTTAAACTAAAATAAATAAGCCATGTACATACAATTAAGGTGATGTTTATGAGCACATTAATAAGAATCTATAAGAACACTTTTTATATGGGTAGTGCAGAGGTAATAGCAAGGGCTCTGTACTTTGTAATAATGCTTTATGCTGTAAGACTGCTGAGCAAAGAGCATTTTGGTAAGTTCAGCTTTGCAATATACTTATCATTAATAGCTATCATGTTTGTTGATTTGGGAATTAACACATTATTGATAAGAGAGGTATCAAGAAATAAAAGATTTGCTGGCAAGTATCTGATAAATGCCTCTTTTATTAAGGTAGTGCTGTCCATAACAATTTTTCTTATTGTAATACTTTTTTTAAATTTGCTTAATTATCCAAATGACACAAAACAGATTGTTTACATAATCTTATTTTCTACAATATTACTGTCATTTACAGAATTATTCTATTCAATGTTTATTGCATTTGAGAGGATGTTCTATACTGCCTTTTTAATAACACTAAAAATAACTGTACTCACTTTATTAAGCCTTTTTGTTTTATTAAAAGGCTATGGTTTAGTGGCATTTAGTTATACTTTTGTCATTTCTGAGCTCTTTATAGTTCTAATTGCATTTTTAATGTGCACAAAAAGATTAGTAAAATTTGAAAGATTAAAATTAATTCCTGAGATTTTATTTATGAAGAATATAATAAAAAAGACCTTGCCTTTTGGAGTTGCATTCATTTTTGGCAGCATCTATTTTTTTAGTTGGGCTATATTTTTATCAAAAACCAAAGGTGATGCAGACGTAGCTGTTTACAGCACTGCATACAATATAGCATTAGCATTGTTATTTATACCTTTAGCTTACACTAGTGCCCTCTATCCTGTTATGTCACGATATTATAAAAAATCAAAAGATATGGTTATCTCTATCTATAAAAAATCTTTTAAATACCTCTACATAATTGGACTTCCTATATCAGTTGGGTTGTATATGGTAGCTGAAAGAACCATAACCATGTTGTATGGGAGTAATTACTCTGGATCAATAATTTCTTTGAAGATAACTTCATGGTTTATATTTCTAAAATTCATTAATTTTCTTTTTGGAACAGTTTTACATGCTATAGACAAGCAGAATAAAAGGATGATAAGCCAGGTAGTGATAGCTTTATTCAATATTCTCATAAATATTGCCTTGATACCTAAATTTGGTTATGTTGGTGCTGCTTTATCAATTATTATAACAGAGATAGCCTTGTTTATGGTTTATTATTATTATGTATCAAAAGAACTCTACTTTTACAATTTCTCAACTATACTGATCAAACCAGTTATTGCTGCAGGTATTATGGCTTTATTCATTATATTCTCAAACCTTGGATTGATCATGGAAATATCCTTTTCAATTCTAATATATTTTTGCGTCTTATTTGCACTAAGAACATTTGATAAAGAAGACGTAGATATTATAAAAAAGATATCGGAATACAGCAAAATTGGAAGAGCAAATGGTAACTTTAAAATATAAACCTGATTATACTGATTATACTGGTTATACTGGTTATAAGCAGATAGATGGATTTTGTTTGAAAGACAGTGAAGAAGGATTATTAAGTTTGTTGTTACCTCAATACTACATAGATAAAGTTAGTAATCTTAGTATTGATTATGCATTAAGGTTTTTACAAAATGAGTTGCATGATCTTTTAAACTCATTTCTTAATGGTGGATGTTCATTTAAAGGGTATGTGCTTTACCCATTTTTTAAAGATATTTCAAAAGAGAATACAATCAATATTAAAAGATTAAAAAAGGTGATTGTTTTTTTGAATAATAATGGTCATGATTTCTCAAACAGCATTAACAAGTTTAATTATGTTGAGCATATCGGTTATATTGGAAGCAAAAGTTTTGCTTTACTGATATCAACATTATATAATGACTTGTATAATGATAATCATCTATCTGAGGCAAATTATGGATATACAAAGCCTGTAAAGAAAGGTAAGTGTGAGGAATTAAATATTTCTGATTATAGAAAAGAGGATCTAAGGTATTTGACTCCTTTGAGCGAACTAAAGGATTACGCAATTAAAAATCTGAGGCCTTATCTGATTGGATTTTATCTTCATGGAAGCCTTTCTACCATGGATTACATAAAAGGATGGAGTGATGTAGACACCTTAAGTGTGGTATCAAGTAATACAATTAATAATCCGAAGGCCCTCTTAGAGCTTAGACAAAGAATCTATAATATGAGATACTTCTTTTATGGAATAGATCCATTGCAACATCACGGAAGCATCGTAATCAGTGAGCACGAATTAAATAATTATTGTCAAACTTATTTTCCTGTTCCGATATTTAAGTATGCAAAATCTTTTTTCAAAGAGGATTCTTTAGATAGGTTTAGGGTAAGAGATTTTTCAAGTGAATCCATTGCAAAGTGTTTTTGGTTTGTGAATTATTTCAGGAAATTATCAGCAATGTTAAAAACAAAAAAAGATTTTAAAGATTTTAGATTGGGAAGTTATGATACAAAAATATTGTTTCATAGTATAACCCTCTTTCCAACAATATATTTGCAAGCAAAGGGTATTTTAGTATATAAAAAGTTCTCATTTGATATTGCCAAAAAAGATTTTAAAAAAGATATATGGAAGATTATTGAAGAAGTCAGTTCAATCCGCTCAAACTGGAAGGGTTTTGGTTCCAGTAGATTTATTCAAAAATTTTCTAAATTGAATCCCCTTTTGTTTTATCAATTAAATTCAAGGATTATGGATATATTCAAGAACACAAACAAAGACAATAAAATCAATACAGATAAAATAATAAAAAGCATGTTTTGGCTTTCTGAAGATGCCTGGGGAAGATCTAAAGAAAAATTTAGTTCCTAAATATACCATAAAAATGCAAAAATATAAATTTTTTAATCTACCAAAAAGGTATCTAATTAAAGACTACATCAAATCAATTAATCACATTGTCAGAAAATACTCAAAGATAAAAGATTTAGTATCCATATACAACTGGGGCAGCATATCTACACCAGGGATTTCTGACATAGACCTTGTTTTTGTTTTCAAAAGTGATCCAGACAAACTGCCATTGTTAAGAAGAAGCTTTTATTTTCTAAATTCTAAAACAAGATATTTAGTAAGGCATCCTTTTATCTTTATCGATGAGCATTCCTTTCAGAATGTCAGATATGTTTATCCTGTTTCAGATTTAAAGTTGCTTTATGGTAATGATATCAAAATAAGAAGTCTTTCTGCTAAAGAAGAGTATTACTCCAAGATAGCCTTGTTAAATGATATAATCATCAGGCATTACCCTCGTGATTTTATGGAACAGTCTGTAAATAAAAAAATTAACATTAGGGATAATCTATTAAGGTTAAATTCTTTGAAATATAGTATAAACATACTTGAGGAAATTACTAAAAAAAATACAAAATTGAGAAATACTTTGAACATTATCAAAGATTTGAGAAGTGATTGGTTCAAATCTGATAACTTTAACTCCAAGTTTGAGATGGTTGCTTTATTGAATAAAAATAGTATAGACTTAACTATGGAGATAGTGGATAGGTTTAATATTTTTTTGAAAGAAAGTGGATTGGTAAAAGCTGATCCTGGAAAAAAATATATAAAAATTACTTATAGAGGGAAAAAAAACAGGACTATATTCATTAAAGATTGGAATAAAGAAAAGTCACTGAAAGAAATGTATGGGATAATCAATAATGGCAAAAGATTTCATTCTGTATTACCAATAGGACTTTCTGGACAACTAATTGAATATTCCAAATATGGTGGATTAATAAGTGAATTCATAAGTAAAAACATATCCAGTAATTTTGAGTGTAAAATAGAACATAACCATAGGGAGATTATGAAAAAAAGGATTAATATATTAAATGAGCAAGCAAAACTTGCATCTAGATTAAAACATTCTGATTTTCCTGCATTTTTTGATTTTGGTTATAGAAACAAGGATGGTATCAATAACTTGGCCTTAAATTTATTGGACAAATTTAGAAAGTAAAATAATGTATTTCGTGCTTAGAATTTAATATTTCGTGCTTTTTTTAAAGTAAATAATGCAGGATTTTTCGCTTTTGAACAAATACCTTCATCACACTTTACTCCGATACTTTGGTAATAAGCTGTATTGTCGCAGTTTGGTGGCAGGAATTTTTTGGTTAGCTGTTTATGATGCTTTAATTGTGCAAGTATATAGATCTCTCTCAACTGGTTCTTATTTTTTTTGTTCCATTCCATTATCTTTTTTTCAATACTACCATAATCCCATCCTATTGAAGTAAAGTAATTGATTAAGATGAAGAGTGCTCTTTTTTTACCATCTTCTAAACCATTGAGAATAAGTTTAATGCATGGAGGAAACAATACCTCTGGCAAGGCATTTTCTGGAGCTTTAAACTCTTTTTCTTCTTTTTCTTTTTTTTTGAATTCTTCTTTAACACTAAAATCATAGGCATCTATCAGAAGTTGTTTCCCTTCATTTATTTCTATATTTGTCCTATCAATAAACCTATACTCACTAACTCTAACCTTTTCAGGGATAGCCTCTTCTTTGTTGAATATGATTGCCTTTTGTGGATCTATTGGAATCGAAACCAGTCCTGATTTTTCATTTAAAGAATAAGGCATCCTGTAAAGATGTCTGGAAGAAATAAGTAAGGTGTCTATGTTTAAAAATGGCTCTACATTTAAAACTATTTCATTATTATTGTACATAATTATTTCTTGAGCAGTTTTTTTGGTTTTTCCTATTACAGCATCAAAGCTATTATTTTCAATCTCCATAATTTTGGATCCGAGTTCGTTCTTGATAAGCTCTTTTATGTAAAGCGCAATTTTTCTTGGAGCCCCTGGAAAAAGTTTTTTTGTTTCTTCATTTCTTATCTTATCCGGAAAGGCTTCAAAAGGCATACCTATATGAAAACCATTATTGCCTGAAAACTTGCATGATACTGATTTTATTTTGTAGAACAACAATGCTTTGATTACCAAATCTGCTGCAATTTTGGAATATTCAAAAAATGCGCAATCAATATCTAAAATCAAATCCCAGCCAATTCTTAGCTCATCTAATTCTGACTTATTTAGTGAAGGGACCAGTTGCAGAGGATTTTTCCATAACTCTTCAGATGCATGAAAAGATGTTGCACCTTTTTTTGCAAGTTCCATAACATCTGCAGGATGTCTTAAAATATCAGGCCTTTTCGAGAAAATCTCATTAAATCTTGCTACTGCCTCTCTATCTTTGGCGTTAAAAACTATTTCTTCCTGAATCTCTTTCCTTGAATAATAACTTAGAGAAACACTTAAGGGTATTGGAACCATAGGTATCAAAGTTCCAGTAATATTTTTATATATTTAATGGTTGTTGTGTTTTATGACTGCATTCATTAAGTAACTATGTTTTTCTCCATAAACATCCAATTCATGAAGCCTAACAGAATTGATTAATGTTCCATCCCTTCTTTTGTTGAAATTCATAAATTAAGTGTATCATTTTAGGGGGTCAGCCCAAATTTACTGTTTCGTATTTCGTGCTTCAAATTTAGTTTTGTAGCTATGCCCACACCATATTTTTTAATCAAAAAAATATGGGGGTTATATAAACCTCAAGGAATGCAGCTACTATAAGGAACCCTATTGCTATCAATATAAGTTCTGAAAAGTCTACCATTATTGTAAAAAATTTTTCTGTTTTGTAATGCTTTCTTATCAAAGCTACAGATAATATCCCTCCTGCCAACCCTCCATAGAAATATGCTGCAATTTCTGGAATTCCATGCAAAGAATATTTTAGCAGTCCGATAGATATAACATGAAAATAGTTTCCTGTTTGTAGTAGCCCTAATGATCCTGTGTAATTACTGAAATTGGCCCTTATAAAATTTCCAATTGCTGCTCCAATTATAGTAGCATTCCAAGTTAAAATAAAGATTGCTCCTGTACCATAAACAAAAGTCAAAAGTATAGAAAATCCCAATACCTTCAGATTGTTGAAGAAGATTATTCCCAATATTCTTAAATCATCTATAAATTTACCAGATTGGTGGGCGTTAATTGCTTGAATTGTCTTAATCTGCTCATCAAATAAATTATTTATAGTAGCTGATGGGAGTATGGAGTACCATAAAACACACCCTACTGCAATCCCAATAAAAGTATAAATAAAAAAGGATATTGCTTTATTATGTTCTTTTAAGATTACTGATTCTTCATCCATAACAAAATCTTTGCTTTCTTCAAACTTCATCGTATTGTAGAATATTGGTAAAGCTGCAATTGTTATCATAAAGACCATAATCAGACTAGCTTTTTCTTTGAAAATCCACAATGATGTGAATATACCAATTGAAGCATATAAAAATCCAAGAATAAACATTTCCCATGGGACTTTCTCTGCCTTTAAGGGATTTAAAAAAGATTCGATTACCATTATTCACATTCTTAAAGCTTTTATTTATATATTTTTACATTTTCTGGCACAATATGTGTGCACGTAATTAAAATCGGTAAAACCCAAATCTTTCTGCAACATATATGTTGGACAACCAGTAAATTTATATATTAGTTATCTAGTTATATAACTAGGTTTATTAAGGTGAAAATATGGGTTACGAAACAAAAATACAACTAATAAAAAGAAAAGAATCTAAGCAGTGGTATGTTAACTTTCCAACACAAGTTGCTCAGGTTATAGAATTTAAAAAAGGGGAGCGATTTGAATGGGTCTTAGTCGATAAAAATACTATGAAATTAAGGAGGGTAAAACAATGAAATCCAATCCAGAAGTTGAAAGGATATCCGAGGAGATTAAGATAAAGGCAAGAGAACAACTGCTAAGTCTACTGGATTTTCAAAAAGAAAATTCTAGTTTTATCGAGCTTGAACCAAGGTTCAAGTGTAGAAATTGATGAACAAACGCAATATAATTGCGTTGCAAGGATTAGAGAAAGAGGATTAACAAGTGCATTTGGTAATATCAGGATAAATCGGTCAGTTTATACTGAGTTTTATTCCGGTGGAATAAAATCTTTTATTGACGAAGAACTAGATATAGAAGATAAAAGAAAGTCTCCCCTGGTAAGGTATTGGTCTAGTCTACTAGGTACAGTCACACCATTTGATGAAGCGAAGTTGACTCTGGAAAAAATCAGAGGAATCGAAATTTCAGCAAAGCAAATCGAGATTATAGAACAGATAATTGAATAATTAAGGGATAAACAGCAATTGTTAGCAAGAAAGCAGTTTGTAGATGACAAACTACGTTACTTTATGAACAATAAACAAAGAATGAGGTTTGATATGTTCAAAAAACAAGGATTATGCATAGGTTCAGGAGCTATAGAAAGTGCGAATAAATACGTAATTCAGAGAAGACTAAAAATGCCAGGTATGAAATGGAACGAAAATAACGCCAATTATATGGTTCACTTGAGAGCTGAATATATTAATGGGTATTTAGAGAACCATTTTAATCTAAAACATAATGCTTTGATTGAAGGAGCTGTAACTTAACCGATTTTAATTACGTGCACACGTTTCTTTGCGACGCTTAGCAAAATTTATAAATCTCATTTATTAAATCGCATTCAA
>CAZIEE010000042.1:0-10085 GCA_964538135.1 uncultured Methanosarcinales archaeon | reverse complement strand
GTAGACGATGCTGTTACTGGATTAAATTATTGGTATTGTATTACAGCCTGCCGACAAGATTGTTGGAGAAAGAAAAGGCTTTTCTGCAGGCAAATTGTTAGCAATTTGCGCCGTAAATAAATGCTTAGATCCTCGAAGTTTAAGTAAATTACATGATTGGTATAAACGTACAGATCTTCCTTTTTTTACAACATACTCTCAAGACATTGTTTCAAAGAATAATGTGTTAAGTGCTATGGATGCTGTTTGTGGAGTGCAGAATGGGGAAGAGTTCGATTTAACGCTTAATATTGAAAAAGCGCTTTTTGAGAACTCAAAAAGTAAACTTCCCAAAAAATTTTTGGATGGGTTGTTATATGATCTTACTGCCAATATTTATCATGGAACTAAATGTTTACTTGCAGAAGTAGGTCATAAAACTGTAGGGAATAACAAAACTCAGATCAATGTTGCTCTTGTGTTAAGCCGTTATCACAACATTCCTCTCTTTCATATGGTATTCAAGGGCAGTGTTAGAGATGTTAAAACTATTGGGAATCTTCTCCACGTACTGAATAAATTTGGTATAAAAGATACTATTTTGATTTGGGATAGAGGGAATACCAGTAATGATACAATAGAGTGGGCAGAACAACAAGGGCTTCACCTTATCGTCGGGTTAAGGAAAGATATTCTTGAAGTGAAAAAACTTTTCAAGGAATTTCCAATAGAAGAAAGGTATGATACCCTCATAAGAGATAAAATGAGAACCAAAAGAAATGATAAAATAAAAACTGCTTTTGATAAGCTAGAACAACTTTCAAAGAAAAACCTAACAAAAGAAGAGTTTGAACGAAGAATCAAAAAGATTCTTTCAGGCGTAAAAGAATACATCTGGACTCATCTTACTCCAAAAGGAGATGGTCATTATGCACTTGAGCATGGTGTACAAGAATTTTCTTTAGAACAAGCCGCATTTGCAGATGGCAAATTCGCATTGTTATCAACAAACACATCGTTAACTGCAGAAGAAACAGTTAACTCATACTTTGGAAAAAATGATATCGAAATGGCATTTAGAATAATGAAACATGTCATCGACATGTCAACAGTAAAACACACGTTAAACCACAGAGTAAAATGCTACATACTCATTTGCTTTCTATCTTACTATTTATTTAGCTACCTAAACTATAAACTAAAAGAAGCCGGAATAACAGAAAGTGTTGAACAAATATTAGAACAATTAAATGAAATAGAAAAAACTGAATTGAAATATGGTAATCAAAAACAAACAAGATACCTAAATCTTGGATCTTCGCAAAAAGAGATTATAAAGAAACTTGACTTTTCATCGCTTTACCCACAAAAAGTCACAGACAGAACAAATCTGTAGTACCCAAAAGCCTATCTATTTGGGATCAATCATAGACTAATTATACAAATAGGATATTCAGCAGGTCTGCGAATCAGCGAGATAATAAATCTTAAATGGCAGGATATTGATTTTGATAGAAACTTAATTCATTTGAAAAGGGCAAAAGGCAAAAAAGACAGGATTGTTATGCTCTCTTTGAAAGTAAAAGAGAGTTTAATTAATTTAACCTCTAATAAACAAAGTTATGTTTTCTTAACTAATAGGAATGGAAAATACACTCAAAGAACAATACAGAAAATCATAGAGAACGCTGCCATGAAATCAGGCATAAGAAAAAAGATAACCCCTCACACATTAAGACATTCTTTCGCAACACATCTTTTAGAAAATGGTACAGATATAAGGTATATCAAAGATTTACTGGATCATTCAGATATAAGCACAACATTAATCTATACAAGAGTATCTAATAAAGATATTTGTAACATTAAAAGTCCAATGGACTATTAATCAATTTTTTCGGTTAATTATCTATTGTTTTATAAAATTGCTAAACAAAATAATTGAAAATAAGAGAAAGGAAGTTGAATTAAATAAAAAAAGATTACCTTTGTCTAGTTTTAAGTATAAGCTAAAGGAATCAACACGAAATTTTAAAAAGGCAATATCTGTGAATAAGCTAAATCTTATTGCTGAGATAAAAAGAAAGTATCCATCACAAAATATTAAAAATAGTGAATTTAATATTAATAATATTAAAGAATTTGATATTAAGAAAATAGTTAAGGTATATAACAAATATGCAGATGCCATTTCAGTATTAACTGACAAAAAATTTTTTGAGGGTAGCCTGATTGATCTGGAAACAGTCAGCAGTTTAACAACATTGCCAATATTACGAAAGGATTTCATAATTGATGAATATCAAATTTATGAATCCAGGCTTCATAATGCTGATGCGGTTCTTTTGATTGCCTCTATTTTATCAATTGAGCAAATAAATTATTTAATCAAAATAGCTAAAAGCTATGGGATGGATTGCCTTGTTGAGGTTAATTCAGAGGAAGAATTGAACAAAGTTATTGATTCTAATGCTACCATTATAGGTATTAACAATAGGAATCTTAATACATTGGAAGTTGATATAGCCACAACAATAAATTTGATGAACAAGATACCTGATGATAGAGTAGTAGTCAGTGAGAGTGGGATTACATCAAAAGATTATCTCAGAAAAATAGAATCAAAGGTCAATGCTATACTTGTGGGAAGTTTATTTATGAATTCTGCAAACTTAGAATTAGAAATAATATCTTTATTATCAGAGAGGATATGTGCATAGCATCATAAGGTTAAAATTCCATTAATCAAAAAATGACTAAAATAAAAATATGTGGCATTACAAATTACAAAGATGCTATAAATGCAGCAAAATTGGGTGTAGACTATCTTGGCTTTAATTTTTATAAGTTAAGCTCCAGGTATATAAATCCAACAAAGGCAAAGAAAATAATAGAAAAGCTACCTGATAATGTAAAAAAAGTTGGAATTTTTGTTAATGAAGAAATTAATAAGATAAAAAGTATAGCTGATTTTTGCAATTTAGATTTAATTCAATTATCAGGAGATGAAGATAAGGAGTTTCTATCAGGCTTAATAAAAATATTAAAAATATCAAAAATATCAAATAAGAAGGTGATTAAATCTTTTAGGGTAAAAAATAAAAGTGATTTTAAAAATATAAAACATTATAAAGTGGATTATATTATGCTTGATTCCTTTAAAGAAGGTGTTTATGGTGGAACTGGAACAAGTTTTGATTTAGATATTGTTGAAAATGTTGATAACAAAAAATTGTTTTTGTCTGGTGGGATGAATAAGGATAATGTAAAATCTGCAATTGAAAAATTAAACCCTTTTGCTGTAGATGTATGTTCAAGCATAGAAATAAATCCAGGCAAGAAGGACTTTAATAAAATGAAACAATTCATTGAGGCAATAAATTGAAATCACTTGGAAAATTCGGTAGTTTTGGAGGAGTTTTTGTTCCTGAAACTTTAATTCCAGCACTTGAAGAATTAGAAAGTGCTTTTTTGAGATTAAAGAATAACAAAAAATTCAACTATGAGTTAAATTCTCTGCTAAGTCAATATGCAGGAAGACCAACTCCATTGACCTTCTGCAACAATTTAAGTAAAAAGACAGGATGCAAAATCTATCTAAAGAGGGAGGATTTATTGCATAGTGGAGCTCATAAAATCAATAATGCACTTGGGCAGGCTTTACTTGCAAAGTATATAGGCAAGAAAAGATTAATTGCAGAAACAGGCGCAGGTCAGCATGGAGTTGCTGTAGCAACAGCAGGAGCTAAGCTTAACTTTAAGACTGATATTTATATGGGAACCAAAGATATTGAGAGGCAGAATCTTAATGTTTTAAGAATGAAAATTTTAGGATCAAATGTTATTCCTGTGGACAGTGGCTCAAAAACTTTGAAAGATGCTATAAATGACGCTCTTAGAGACTGGACAGCAAATGTTGTTGATACACATTATTTGCTTGGATCTGTTCTAGGCCCACATCCTTTTCCTAGTATGATAAAATTTTTTCAGAGCATTATAGGAAAAGAAGCAAGGAAGCAGATAATGGAAAATGAAGGAAAATTACCTGAAGTTATAATTGCGTGTGTAGGGGGAGGAAGCAATGCAATCGGAATTTTTAATGAATTCATAAGCGATAAAAAAGTAAGATTAATTGGAGTAGAGGCAGCTGGAAAAGGAATTGAAACAGGGAATCATGCTGCAAGGTTTGCAGATCCAAAGCTTGGAAGAGTTGGCATAATTCATGGCACAAAGACTTATGTGCTACAGGACAAATATGGGCAGATCCATAATACCTCTTCCATAGCAGCAGGCCTTGATTATTGTGCCATAGGTCCAGAGCATAGTTTATTGAGAGATATCAAAAGAGTTGATTACACATACGCTACTGATGATGAGGCTTTTGATGCTTTTAAAATATTAAGCAGGGAAGAAGGGATAATCCCTGCTTTAGAGTCAGCTCATGCAGTAGCTGGTGCAATTAAAGTAGCAAAATCAATGAAAAAAGAAGATATAATTATTATCAATTTAAGTGGGAGGGGAGATAAGGATTTAGATCAGGTTAAACATCTATATATCACGTAACTTTTTTATATCCAATGCTTTTACAAATGAAATCCTACAATGAAGTTTTAAGTAATTTAAGGGGTAAGAAAGAAGGAGCCCTCATAGCATTCATTGTAATAGGTGATCCTGACTATAAGACAAGCCTTGAAGTAGCTAAAAAAATTGTAGATGCAGGTTCTGACATAATTGAACTTGGAATTCCTTTTTCTGATCCTATAGCAGATGGCAAGACAATACAAACTGCTGATTTAAGGGCACTTTCTAAAGGAATGAATCCTGATAAGGTTTTTGAATTTGTTAAAGATTTAAGGAAATACACAGATATTCCAATAGGGTTACTTACCTATTATAATATAGTATACCAAAGAGGCATACAGAAATTTTACCAGGATGCCAAAAAATCAGGAGTTAATAGTATATTAATTGCTGATTTGTCTATTGAGGAAGCAGAGCCTGTTGTTTCTGTTTCCAAAAAGGAAAAGGTTGATACAGTTTTTATGATAAGCCAACTAAGTGACAATAACAGGATAAAAAAGATTACAGAGAGTTCAAGTGGATTCATCTATTTAGTGTCCAGACTTGGAATTACAGGAGTAAGGCATGAAATTTATGATTCTACTTTATCTCTAATAAAAAAAGTCAGGGAGTTTACTGACAAGCCTTTGTGTGTTGGATTTGGAATAAGCACACCTTCACATGTAAAACAAATCATAAGCGCTGGTGCAGACGGAGCAATTGTGGGAAGTGCTATAGTCAGTCTTATTGAGAAAAATCTTGGAAAAAAGGAGCAAATGTTGAGTGAAATAACTGATTTTGTTAAAATATTGAAAGAGGCAACACTCTCATAATCCAAATAGTAAAACCTGCAATAAATGGTATGATTAAATTGTCATCTACTTGTTGAGTATGTATCTTGACTTCGATTGCTTCAACTATCATTGCAATCATTGATGCAAAAAATGCTTCTAATGGTCTTGCAAAGATAATAGCTCCTAAAAACCCTGCTACAAATCCTGCGATTGTCCCTTCTAAAAGCTTTTTTTTTGATAATAAAGTTTTTGTTTTTCCAAAATGCAATCCAAATAGATGGGATACAGAATCTCCTAAAGCTAAAACCATTATAGATGCCATTGCTATGTCTTTTGAAAACAAAAATAAAACTACATAAACTCCAATAAAGTAAAAGAGAATACCTTTGCCAGGAAATTTTTTAAGTTCATCTTTTCTCTCAAATCTAATCAATAACTCATTGATTAAAGGTATCTTTATTTTTTTGCTTAAATAAGACAAAATAAATCCGAGTATTATTATCAACAATATTAAATCTTTATTAATTAACTTAAAAATGAGTAAGATAACTATAGCTATGCCTAAGAGAAGATGAAATATCTGCCTCTCCCATTCTGTCTTTAGATTTCCTGTAAGGTTATCTTTTTTCGTTTTATATCAACCATTATCTTATCCTATACCACGCCTGTATTTATATTTAACCAATTTAATAATGTATACCCTACAAAATAACCGACTATTGATCCAGCTACAACATCACTTAAGAAATGGAAGTTAAAGTAGATCCTGCTTGATGCAACTAAAATCACAAACAGAATCCAAAAATATCTTAGTTTGGGTAAGTACTTGATCAGTATAGGCAATAAGGAAAAAACTACCATAGCATGCATGCTTGGAAATGAGTAGTAATCAATATAATTAATAATATTCACTATATGATCTACATCTACAGGCCTTTGCCTTTGTAAAATCAGTTTGGTTATTGCAGCTAAAATAAACGATATGATATAGGTACTCCATAAGTAATAAATTAATTTTTTATTTTTTTTATAAAAAATAAAAGATGGAATTATTAACATAACCACCCCAATAACCAGTATATTTGTGATTATTGCAAAAAAGAAATCAAGAAAAAAGAATCTATAATTTTTGAAGAATGAACTTACAACCAAATCCATGCTAAACGAAATCAAAAGGAGTACAAAAAGAACAATTGAGATTAGTATTTTATTGATATTTTTCATTTTTTATACTTCTTATACTTCTTATACTTTTTATAAATAATATAACCCAATACCAATATGCCTGCAAATATTATTGAAAGAATATTGAAGTATTTATCAATAAAGTCAATAACTGGCTGACCATAAACCATAATTAATCCAGCTACAATAAAAAATCTCAGACCTCTGCCAATTATCGAGACTATTATAAACTTTGGAAAATTTATGTAAAAAACCCCTGCTGCTATTGTGAATACCTTGTAAGGTACAGGAGTAAATGCAGCAATGAAAATAGCCCATGCCTCATACTTGTTGAATAGTTTGTGCACTGCATTTATTTTTTTTTCTGAAAAGAATTTTTTGAGTACAGTAACTTCACCTACATATCCTATCAGGTAGCCAAATACAGCTCCCAATACAGATCCAATTGTACAGATAAGTGCAAAAAATAATGCTTGTTCTGGATTTGTCAGGCTCAATACTATTAATAATATATCTGGGGGTATTGGAAAAAAACTTGACTCAATGAATGCAAGTATAAAAAGTCCGTTTGATCCAAGAGGAGCAAAAGTATTTGTTGTCCAATCTACCCAACCATTAATTAAGCCCATTTTTTAACACAATTATTCAACATCTCCTTCTATGCTCTTTGTGCTCTTTTTATATATCAGCTTCTTATTTGGCCATATCTTAAAACCTGGCTTTACTATAACGTTTTTTGCCACAACATTATCTGCTATTATTGCCCCTAATCTACCAGCTTTTATTTTTTTACCCTTTATTGTTGAATATACGTTTTTCTTTGAGATTATCTCTCCTTTAAAATGAACATTCTCTCCAATAACTGAGCTTTCTACAATCGAGTCTTTATCAATTGTTGTGTGCTCCATTATTATTGAGTCACAAACATTTCCATATATCAAACAATTATTCCCAATGCTTGAATTTTTAACATCACCGTATATTTTGGAATTATTTCCTATGTTATTTTTATTCCCTATCATCATTTTATTTACCATTAATAAATCCCATGGATAGCATATTGAAAACCATTTTTTAGTTTTAATGCAATGAATTTTTTTATATTTAGAAAACATTTTGATTACATCCGGCAGCTCAAATTCTTTTCTTTTTGATTCTTTTATCTGCCTGATAAATTGAAATATATCCCTATCAAAAGAGTACAATGCAGTATTAACCAAATTTGAAATAAATTTCTTGGGTTTTTCTATAATATCAATTAAAATACCGTCTTTTTCAATAATAACTCCAAAGTTTTGTGGATTTTTTACACTTGCTATCAACATGGAACATTTATGCTTAATACATCTCTCTATATCTTCTTTTACATAGATATCATCACCCATTAACAATATGAACCTATCTTTAATATAAGGCTCTACTAAAGATAAGGCGTGAGCTGTGCCTAACTGATTTTTTTGCTCAACCAATCTTATTTTTATATCTTTATAGTTGTTTGCTATACTCCTGCTCTTTAGAAATTTCTTTATCTTTTCTTTTTTATATCCGACAATAATGATAACCTCTTCTACAATATTTTTTAAATTGTTTAAGTTATGTTCTAATAAAGTTTTGTTAGCAACTTTTAGTAATGGCTTTGGTCTTGTAAGTGTTAAGGGGTAAGTTCTTGTTGATTTACCTGCTGCGAGGATTACTGCTTGCATTTTAGAAAATACCAATAGATACAGTAATTACAGATACAGATATATATGAAAGTTTGCTTCTGTCTTTCACAAATTCTTCTTTGGAAAGTTTCCTCAATAGCTCTTCTGGCAATAATGACTTCCTTTGATCTTTTGCAAATATCCTGTTAGACTTAACAAATATATTTTTGTGAATTTTTTTAAAATTTTTAACATGTTCTTCCATTTCAATAGGTGGCCCTTCAACTTCAACAGTTTTTTCCAAAGGTTCTTTTTCAAATAAAAAATAAAGAAGCGCATCAGTTTTTTTATCCCATTCCCAATCTGTCTTAAGAATTCTGAAGCCATTTTTTTGAAGTTCTTTTTTGAAGAACTCATATACTTTAAGGAGTTTTCCACCTATCACATCTGTCTTTCCATCCAAAGGTTTCAGGCTTATCTTAATCAGCTTTTTATTTTTATATTTTTCATCCAAAAATGAAGAGTATAGGTCTTTCTTAACAAAAAATTTGTTTGATGGATTTTTTAAGAATTCTTTTGAAGAATTTTTGAATATCTCAAATTTTTCAATACTGAGGGATGCTGCTGCATTCCTGTCTTTTTGAACAGGATCTATAACTATTAGAGGAGATCCAAGTTTTGATGTATTAACTAATTTGAAGATTTCATTAAACTTATAATATTTTTGAACATCAATAACCCCTTTGGAATTTTCATTTGAGCTCCACTTAGCTGCATTTTTTACTAAATTTAAAAATGATCCGTAATAAGCAGTTATGATCTCACATACATACCCGGAAAATCCTCTTATATAGCTTTCTGCACCATAAACATTCTGAGCATGACAAAATTGTTTTGTCAGTTTCATATCATTAATAAGGGCCTTGTGCTTTTTAACCCATTTGGAATGTAATGGGCTTACATCTGTTATGTTTTTTGCATTTTCAGCTTTTTTTATTTCCAGGATTGGAATAATCTCGAATGTGAATCCACCTTGCTTTATTTGAAAGTAATCTCTCGATCCATGGAGCCTGATTATATTTTTGAATCTTTTTTTTAGTAATTTTTCCAGAAGATCTGACAAGCTATCACTTTTGTCATTATACTTTTTATAATTAAAATTTATAAAAATGTCTGCATCAAATGTCTTAAGCCAAGTGCCTTTTGCCCCGGACCCCCCTAAGACAGCTCTTGCAATTTTCTGACCTTTGTTTATTTTTTTGATGATTAGGTTGAGGTTTAAGAATATATTTTCCTGATATTTTTTGTCAGGCTCTATCTCCTCAAGTACCCTTTTTAGAATTAAGTTAATATTTTTCATAGTTAAACTGATATTTTTACAATATTTATAAAATTTACTATACTTAAGCTTTGTCGCATAACTAAATTTAAACATATTCTTTATTATTTAATGTGAATTTCTTCCCTAAAAAAATTTGAAAGAACCTCTAAAAATCATATAATGTAGTGGAGAAATATTTTTACTTATAGTCTATAAACTATCTTGAAAAAAATAATGAATATCTTTCATTATAAATTCTTTGAATTCCAGTATGTGCATAGCTACAAAGACACTGAGCAAAATATATGTTGCCGTCTTTTGTGAGCAATATCACCTAAACGTAATAACCGACTTCGAGGGGGATGTCCCGTGACATGCGAGTGAGCTCGTTGCGAACTCGCTCACAAGTGACGGGGACGAATGTCGGTTATCACAAAAATAATAACCATGTGCGAACCTGACGGCAACTCGCTGAAGGCGTGATTTTGCTCAGTGTCGTAAAGATCGACAGGCTGTAATACAATACCAATAATTTAATCCAGTAACAGCGTAGTCTATCTTAATTCAGTCTAGAATTTTTCTACATTGGTCTATAATTGCACT
>CAZIEE010000041.1:0-10262 GCA_964538135.1 uncultured Methanosarcinales archaeon | reverse complement strand
TAAGTCTAATTTTATTGGCTAGGAAAATTGAGATGACGTTAAGTTGACTTTATCTTAACATAGAAATATTTTTATTCTCACATCTTATTTAGTTTTTCTGTGATAAAAAAAGATTTAATCAAAAGAAGAGAAACTCTAAATTATGCTACTGGATTCTCTGACAAACTTGAACCATTGGATGCAATGGATTTAAGTAAGATAAAAAACTTTGATGAGCTTGCAAAAGCCATGTCAAAAACAGCATTCGGTGCCAGAGAGGTTGGTAATGCTGTAGATATTTTATATGAGATGTCATCAGATAAGGATTGTTTTGTTGTAGGCACCTTTTCTGGAGCAATGACCATTGCCAAGATGGGTTTATTAATTTGTGATATGATTGACAGAGGAATGTTACATGCAGTTGTAACAACAGGAGCTTTAATGGCGCATGGATTTGTTGAGTCTGTCGGGATGCAACATTTCAAATACAAACCTGAAATGGATGATAATGAGTTATATGAAAAAGGATATGACAGGGTTTATGACACTTTAGAGCTTGAGAAAAATCTTGATGATGCAGAAGCCATTACCACAAAAATTTTAGATGACCTGGAAAAGAATGAAGTTTTATGCAGTTACAAAATAAACTACCTTCTTGGGAAATACCTTAATGAGAATACAAAAATTAAACAAAGGTCTATATTAAAATCTGCATGCCTAAATGATGTTCCTGTTTATATTCCTGCATTCACAGATTCAGAACTTGGGCTCGACTTTGCAATTTATAGAAGGAAACAATTACTTAAAGGGGAAACACCATTTCAGTTTGAGCCATATCTTGATTTAGAGCACTATGCTGATAAAATAAAAAAGTCAAAAAAAATTGGAATTTTCACAATTGGAGGAGGAGTGCCTCGAAACTGGGCTCAGCAGGTTTGTCCTTATTTAGATATTATAGATAAAAGAATTGGAAGTGGCGGTTGCCTAAAAATGTTTCAGTATGGTGTGAGAATATGCCCTGAACCAGCCCATTTTGGTGGATTATCAGGCTGCACATATTCAGAGGGCACATCATGGGGAAAATTTGTGCCTCCAAATAAAGGAGGGAGATATGCTGAAGTATTGTGTGATGCCACAATTGCATGGCCAATAATCTTAAAGGCAGTTATGGAAAGATTAAAATAACATAATCCCAAAAATGAAATGGCGCTTAATTGAACAAAATAAATATTCAGCAGCAATGAACATGGCTATAGACCATTCAATTTATGAGAGTGTTGCTAATGAAAGGGTGTTCCCTACTATTAGATTTTACAAATGGTTAAACAGTTCTTTATCTATTGGTGCATACCAAAATCAAAATGATATAAATCTGGAGGCTTGTCAAAAGTTGGGTATATCTATTGTTAGAAGGATGACTGGAGGCAGTGCTGTTTTACACGACAAAGCAGATTTCACATATAGTGTCATTGCTCCTATCAGGGTATTTGATTATAGTATTGAAGTTGCCTATAAGCATATATGTTCTTGTATTATAAATACATTAAAAAAACTAGGTATAAATGCAACTCTAGAAAACAAAAATGACATTGTTGTCAATAAAAAAAAGATTTCTGGAAATGCTGCAAAGGCAATGAATAAAGGAGTTTATTTACAACATGGCACGTTAACTTATGATTTTGATCCTGAGCTTGTATCTGCAATTGTTAACATTCCCAAAGATTTAACTAAAGAGAAGATAGCATCAGTTTTACAATATCAAAATGTAAGCCAAAATAGTGTTTATGAGGCATTAAAAGAAAGCTTTACTGCAAATAAAGATTATAGAACAGAAGAACTTTCAAGATCTGAGCTTATGCGCTCTGAAGAACTGGCAAAAACAAGATATAATTCTATAATCCCCCAATCTGGATTTTTTGTGAAGAACAAAGGTTATTGTTATACCATAAATTAAGATAATCAATTTAATTAATAAATAACAACAATAAAAGAGGAACATGGCATTATTTGGAGAAGCTAAAAAACCATTTTCTTATGATATATTAAGGGAAGGTGAAGAAGTAATTCTTATGATTGATTTAGAGCAATACCCCCATATTCCTTCTTTAGAAGATGACCCTGTTTGTATGTCAAGAACATGTGATATTCTTGCAGAAGCAGGAAATGTAACCAAGATTATTTATACTCAAAAAAGAAATTATGAATATGATTACAACCAAACTTTAATTATTCAGGAGATAGCAGGGCTCTACACTCAACTAACTAAAAAAAAGGGATTGATTAGTTATAGTGGGTTTTTGGAGGATCCCAAATGTGGAAGATGGTCTGGAGAATGGTATACAAAAGCTCAGAATATAATTGCAAATTCTTTTAAAAGGGATCCAATAGGAACCTATGTTGAGTTAAAAAGAATAGTTAGGGAAGAAAGGATCAAATTAGATAGCAGCATTGATGAATCTTATATAAAATGCTCTAATAAGTATATAGTTCTTCTTCAGTATTTAATGAGCCTTATGGAAAAAACACGTTTAGTAGTTATAGCCATGCCTTCTCTATCTGGTTATAAAGTTGGGGATAGAGAGGTCTACAGAAAGATATTCTCTCCTGATATAAGACCTGATTTCATGTTTACAAAGATTATGGCAACCTATCCTCATGATGGAGAAGAGATAGACAGTTATACTATTGGCAAAAATGTCGAGGTGACTATTTTTGAGTTGTCAGACAATGTTCAATACTTATATCACATAAACCCACCAGAATTCAGGTTAAGTGAGGAAAAATATGAGATACTTGATACATCAAGAAAAATTATGTCAGAGCACAAACCTACAAGGCAGGAGTTCATTAACCCTGAAAGGATAAGGCAGGTATTCTATAACATTGGATTGAATTTAATACAAGAGCTTGTAGATTATAGAAATTTAAGATTAACATCAGATGAAATTGAGGATATGACTAACATCTTGGTAAGGTACACTGTAGGCTTTGGTTTGATAGAAGTGCTTTTACAGGATGAAAAAGTTCAAGACATCACTATAAATTCACCAATGGGAGAAACACCAATGTTTATAGTTCACCAGGATTATGCTGACTGTAAAACTAACATAATACCAACTGTACCTGAAAGTGAATCATGGGCGTCAAAACTAAGATTGATTTCTGGTAGACCATTAGACGAAGCTAACCCAATACTTGACACAGAGCTTAGCATTCCAGGAGCAAACGCAAGAATTGCAGTTGTATCTGCACCACTGAATCCAAGTGGGTTGGCATTTGCTTTTAGAAGACATCGTGACAAGCCATGGACATTACCCTTATTCATACAAAACAAAATGCTTAATCCTTTGGCAGCTGGGATTATAAGCTTCCTGATAGATGGATCAAGATCACTTTTAGTAGCAGGAACCAGGAGTGGTGGTAAAACCAGCCTGTTAAGTTCTTTTCTGGTAGAATTGATGAGGAAATACCGAGTTATAACCATTGAAGATACTTTAGAACTTCCAACAACTGCATTAAGGAATTTAGGTTATAACATTCAATCAATGAAAGTAGCTGCTGCATTGAGTAAAGGAACCTCAGAGGTGCCTGCAGATGAAGGAATAAGGACAACATTAAGAATGGGAGATTCAGCTTTAATAATAGGAGAGATAAGAAGCAAAGAGGCATTGGCATTGTATGAAGCTATGCGTGTTGGTGCATTAGCAAATGTTGTTGCAGGAACAATACATGGGGATTCTCCCTATGGAGTTTTTGACAGGGTTGTAAATGATCTGCAAGTTCCAAGAACAAGTTTTAAGGCAACAGATATTGTATTCGTAGCTAAGCCTATTAAAAGCGCAGATGGTCTGCATCGCTGGAGAAGGCTTACTCAAATAACAGAGGTGAGAAAAATTTGGGAGCAAGACCCTTTACTTGAAAAAGGATTTGTAGACTTAATGAAATATGATTCCAAAAAGGAACAATTAGTTCCAACTGATGAGCTAATAAATGGAGACTCTGAGATTCTTAAAGAAATTGCTGGCAATGTAAAAGAATGGGCTGGTAACTGGGATGCTGTCTGGGACAACATAATGTTAAGAGCGAAGATAAAAGAAACCCTTGTTGATTTTGCTTCAAATTCAAATAACATGGATCTTCTTGAAGCAGATTTTGTTATACAAAGCAATGACCAGTTCCACAAAATATCTGAAAGAATAAGAGACGAAGTCGGAAGTCTTGATTCAAAAAGAATATTTTTTGATTGGAATGAATGGCTAAAGCGCCATGTCAAAAAGATGGATTTTCATAGTAAGTTATGAGGTGAAACATCAAGGACTTTGAAGCAGCTAATTAAATACGAAGCACGAAATTCGAAACACGAAATACTATTGTTTCGGATTTCGATATTCTGATTTCGGATTTTTATATTGGTATTTTGTTATAGTGTCAATATTTTTTGGTTTTTTTCAATCAGAAATTTCTCAAGTTCTTTTTTATATTTTTCTTTATCAATCTTTTTTGCCTCATTAAAATATTTTTTATACTCATTATCATTAAAAAAGCTTAATAGTTTTCCTGTTAAAAACATCATATCAAATGATTTTGTTTTTGCTATTTTATTTTTTTTTAATAATTCATAGGCTTTCTTAATCTCTTCATTTATTATATAAGTAACTGCTGATAAGAATAAAAATATATTATAAACCTTATCATCGGCATCAATATAATCATAAAACTCTTCTGGAGTATAATGGTAATCCTTTTGTTTCTCAATGACTTCATTTAGGTAAGGAATCTCTTCTGCATTTTTATATAGTTCCTTAATTACTGTAGCAAAGAAAGGGATATCAACTCTATCAGTATCTTCATGTAGATTTTCTATATAATCAACAATATCCGACAAAAACTCTTTTATCTGTGCTGGGGAATGGTTGTCAAGCTTTTTAATGAATGAACCGAAGCCATCTGGATTCAAAGGGGCAACTTTTTCTTTCAAGAACTTTTTATTATTTTTAATGATGTTCTCTCTTGATAAAGATACCTCACTTTTTAGTTCATTTTCAAATTTCATCTTTCCGCGCTCCTTTAATTCAGCTATGCATTGTTTTATAACTGTTTTGTCTTTTTTTATAAAAGCTTCAAATCCTTTTATCAAGCTTTTTTCAAACAATAAACTGAATGGAAAAAAGTAATTAGTATCACATATTGTTTCATTTAGTTCATCTGTAATTGATAGATAGTACTCTACCATCTCTATAAAATTTTCCGTGGTGTTGGGCAACGCTAAGAAATCCTTTAGAAAATCATCAAAACCCATATTAAATTTCTCAAAAAATAGCCTGTTAATTCTCATTATTTGTTTATCCTGCTCTAAGAAATAGCTTTTTTCATTTTTGTAATTGCCTATTTCCTCTAAATTATGTTCTTTGCTGAACCCCAATATGTGATCTACATAAGCTTTTCTTTCTTCAAATTTTTCCTTAGTCAATCTTAGTTTAGATAATGAGGAAACTGCTTCAAATGTTTTTTTATCAAAAATGCCTCCAATTATTGAGAACGTTCCTTCATGGTTTTGGTTTTTGATCAGCCTTGCGTTAAGAATATGTTTTAATTCGTCAAGAGCTGTTGAGCTGACTATTATTTTTCTTTCGTTACAGCCTATATCTTCAAAATAGAAATTATAAAGCTCTTTTCCTTTCGTGTCTAATTCATTGAGTTTTTCTTTTTTGTTGAATGTCAGATTAAACCTCTTTGATTCTTGAATTAAGTCAAATTCCTTTTTTTCATTTTCATTAAGGTTGGGGTAAAGCTTTTTGGACAAAAAATCTATTAAAAGCTGACCATTATGCATATAATTGAAGAGGGAAAATTCAGCAATCATGTCATTAAGCATTTCATTGCTTTTGATTTTACTAAATAAAGGATCCATCACTTCTCCAGCATACTTAAATACATCATCAACTATTCCTATCTCCTCCAAATACTCAAATATGTTGTTATAAACATCTAAATAAACCACTTATTTTACCTCAACAGAAATATCATCTATTCTTCCTTCAACCTTTCCATTAATATTGCTGGACATGTTCTTGTTACGCCTTCCATACCTTCGATCTTTGTCGCAATAAAATTCCTTAAATCATTTGAGTTTTCCATCCAAATTTCTGTCATTACCATATGATCACCTGTGCTTGTAGCTACAAATTTAACATTATCATAATCTGTTAGTTTTCTAGCAACTTCCAAAAATTTTTCAGGTCTAACATCAATTCCAACTAAAGCAACAATTCCATAGCCCAGTTTTGATGGCTCAACTATTGTAGAATACTTTTTTATAACACCATTCTTCTCCAATTCTTTTACTCTTTTTCTTATTGTAGATTCCGAAATTCGCAACTTTTTTGCTATCTCTAAGAATGGAGTTCTTGCATTTTTCCTTAAAATTTCTAAAATTCCTATATCAGTTTCATCAAGCATTTTATTTGACTTTATTTATTAATTTTAATTTTTGGACGAATAGCAAAGTTTTTGCAACGCTTTTTCATAATTATAACAAAATTTCTCGTAGATATTTTGAAAATGCATCAATAAACCTTATAAATCCATTCTATACTTAACAATTGTTAAACTTTATTTAAATGTTTTTATATTTAAGGTGATTTTATGGGTTTGGAAGAAAAAATAAATTCAGTAGATCCACATCATGCAATGCTTGCTGGAGCTGGCGCAACAATAGGTTATATGAGCTATCTTATTTTGCCCATGTACCTTACTGCTCCTTACGTGGCTGTGATTGCTGGTGGATTGCTTGGTTATTTTGCCGCTAAATCGGTTAAGGATTAAGATAGTAAAATGGTTGAATACTGCCTTCTTCACCAAAAACTTTTTAAATAATTAAAGTTATCTATAACAAATAAAATGTCAGTATACAATGAGCAAACAGTTATAACAAATTTGCCTCAAATAATTTCACCTCATTTACCTCATTTACCTCAAATTGAACCTCATAACTGGTATAATCTTAGCTCTATAATTACTAAAGATATAGCTGCTAAAGATTTATCACAATTACTTTCTGGTCTTAAACTTGATTCACATCAGATAATATTGATTGCCCCTGGTGGAGATTTGCGATATCTTGGTTCTGGAATAATAAATTATCTCATTCGCCAACATCTTATATATCCTAATTCTTTACCTTATAAAGAAAGATATCTTAATCCATTAGATTTTGCAATGAATCTAGAAATTAACTCTAAAGATTTAAAAGAATATAAGTCACCAAAAAATAAAGAATTAGTTGAATTAGTGATGCAAAATGGTTCTTCTTATAGTAGAATTGATGTTGCTAAATTGGGTCATTTTAATTTTAAAGAAATTGATCACAGAAAAATTAGTGAATTGGATGAACAACAGCTTATAAGAGCTTATAAATTTTCAAAACATCCAGATTATTTAGAAGTCATATTTGGAAGATATCAAGAAGCAATAAGCAAAATAGCAGGATCTATTGTAAAAAAAATATTTTCACCACTGACAGAAATTGATGAATTAAAAAATGAAGGAGTACTTGGTTTAATAAAAGCATTAGATAGATATTCATTTGATAAAGGAGTAGATTACAAATTTATGAGTTTTGCAGAATTGCACATAAGGGGGACAATGATTGATTATTTAAGGAATTTAAAGTTCGTTCCTAGGCGTAATTGGATAACAGCTACTAAAATAAAAAAATTCATGAATGATTTTATTTCTAAATATGGGAGAAACCCAACTGATGAAGAAATCAAAACCAGAACAGGTATTTCAGAAAAATTAATTTTAAATGCTGCTCCTCTGATTGGCGAGTCACGATTTTCTTTTAGTTTAGATGAACATACAGAGGATGATAGAATTAACAAAATACATCTTTCATCACCTGAATCATCGTATTCATCGTTATTAAAAATTGAATCCGAAAAAATTATTAGTAGAGCTTTGTCTAATTTAGCTCCAAAAGAACAAGAATTTATTCTCTTATATTTCTACGAAGATAAAATTCTAAAAGAGGTTGGTAAAATATTTGGTTACACGGAAAGCAATGCCTTTCATGTCCGTAATAAAATTCTTAAAAAATTACGACAAAATCCAACCTTAGAAGAACTGATTTAATTCCCCAACTATCCCTTTCCCATAACACCATAAAGATTGTACAACACTCTATCCACACCCTTAATCAAATCAAAACCTTCTCCTTCAACTATTATGCAATTATTATCATAATGCACTTTAAAAGTTTTAGACTCATTTATCTGAAGGATTAGCTTATCTTTGTCATCTTTGTTATCACATG
Source organism: uncultured Methanosarcinales archaeon (assembly GCA_964538135.1). Taxonomy (GTDB): domain Archaea; phylum Nanobdellota; class Nanobdellia; order Woesearchaeales; family GW2011-AR4. The sequence continues at coordinate 1,969 of CAZIEE010000041.1, read as the reverse complement.
TTACAATAGGTCTCACGTAACATGATATTGTTTCATTCAAAATACACGCTGCTATCGGCATTTTTTCAAAAACCCTTGACATATGTGTACTGAAATCTGCAACTGCTAATGCAACATATTGCAAATTATTCCCTTTTGGACTAAAAGTATAATAAAACTGGCTTTGATTATTAAAAAATTGGTCATTGAGCTTGCCTTCTATTGGTATGCCCTCTAACTCCCTTGGAGAAAAACGCAAAGCTAAATCATATAATTTCTGTCCCTTTGGTGATTTAAGTTGAGTATACCATAGATTATCCACCTTTATAAAACTGTAAATTCCATTGTAAAGATAACCTTGTTCTGGTTTTAACTTCTCTTTCAAATTCAAAAGATGCAAATCCTCTACTGTTTTAGGCTGTGGCTTTTTTAGAAGGCTAAAAGCCATAATCGCAATAAAAAATAATACAATTATAACTATTGATATGATCAATGTCTTTTCAGAAAATTTTGGTTTTTCCTCAAATCCTTCCTCAGGACCTTCATTTTTGTTTTCGCTTTTAGTGTCTTCCATATTAAATTTCTTAAATTAAGCCCATTGTCCCATATAATAATCTATCTTTTAATTTGAGAAAGTCTTGATTTTTAGAAGCCTCTGCAATAATACAATTGCCCTCTGAATAAATAGTTGTTGAGGTTGAGTTTCCACTTCTAAAATAAACAACAGGCACAACTTGTGTGGCTTCATCGCAATTTATAATTGGTAGGTTATATGTATTGTTTGTTGTAAATCCTTTTCTTACATAAATACCGTATTGTTCCAAGGTTAAAGCCATCTGATGCTGAGCTAAGGCCATTGCCTGTTTGTAGGTATCATTAAAATCATAAGTTACATCTATCTCGTATGTTCCTGCCTGTAAGCTAGGAATTTTAGCATTAACTGAAATATTTTCCACATCTTTAGGTAGAAAACTGAAAGCAGCATATTTTCCATTTATTTTTGCAATCCATATACCCTGGTTTGGATTGTGAGTAAAACTTATACCTTTGTATTTTATTTTATCACTTGGTGGAGCAAAACCAAAAAAAACAAAGCTGAAAGAGGTTCCCATAAGTATGATTATCATAAACACTATCAGAGGCCAGTTCTTTCTCTCTTTATTCTTTATTTTTTTATTAAAATTGACCATTATAGTAGAATCTATTGTTCATCTTTATGGTAAAGATCAATAAAAATAATTTTATCTTCTTCTTGGAGATAGGCATATGCCAACCTGTATGGTTTTACATATTTTACATATAACTCATGAGTTCCTTTCCTACTATATCGCATCGGCTTTCCTATCTCAGGATTTTCTATTATTTCCTTAGCTTGTTTTTTGATATGTTCTTTAATTGCTTGATGCTTTATCTTGCTCACTTTTTTAAGAAAGTTTTCTCTATGCTCTATCAACATGCTCGTAATTCCTTGAGAAAATCTTCCTTAGACTTTCTTTGAAATTTTCCCTTGTCATATTCCTGCCATGCTTTTTCTACTTCTTCAGCAAACATAAGATCGTCTCTCAGATTTGAGGCAAGAGATTTCATACTTTTTAATATAATCTTTCCTCCCTCTTTTATCATAAGAAATTCATCCCCTGTTTCTATGTTACCTCTTAGGGATGCAGGGATGACTACTTGTCCCTTTGTGCTTACTTTTGCTATTGCATATTCCATAGTATCACCTAAGTAAGGTATAGCTTACTTATATAAATAGTTTTTGATTGTATGTGCATAGCCATTTTTCTTTACGACACTGAGCAAAATCACGCCTTCAGCGAGTTGCCGTCAGGTTCGCACATGGTTATTATTTTTGTGATAACCGACATTCGTCCCCGTCACTTGTGAGCGAGTTCGCAACGAGCTCACTCGCATGTCACGGGACATCCCCCTCGGCAAGCTGTAAGAGAATAACAGTATAATCTATTTTCTTACAATGGGATTTCTCGTC
>CAZIEE010000040.1:0-10374 GCA_964538135.1 uncultured Methanosarcinales archaeon | reverse complement strand
AAAAAGTCGAAAGTTTTATATATTAGTTCTTATATATAGTTATATAATATGACAGAAACAACAATTTTGCATAGTCCAACATTGGAATCAGTTATTATGGTAGAAAAAACTATACAAAAGCATAGCCAAGAATGTGGAAAATATCAGCTTTGGAAAAAATTACCTAAAAAAATGATGTACCAAACATTTCAAACAATATTGGATTACTTAGAAAATTCTGGAAAAATACTTGTTGATAAAGATGGTTGTGTTATTTGGACTTACAACCCAGAAATGATAAGAAAACTGATTTCTCAAGGAGTTAAATTAAGATGAACAATAAGCCTATTTATGTTTCCTTTAGAGAGAAGAAGATTGAAAATGAATTTGAAGTTCTAAAAGAAGGTAAATTTGAAGATAAGCAATTATTTGATTTTATTGAAAGGGCAATAAAAGATTTGAAAACAAATCCAACTTGCGGGACAAAAATTCCCAAAAAGTTATGGCCAAAAGAATATATCAGAAAATTTGTAAATAATCTTTACTACCGAGATATCAACTCACTCTTTGTTTTTGCAACAGAGCCTGATGTTGATGGCACAAACAATATTTCAGAACGAGAGCTAAGAGAACTGGTTATTCTCAAATTAAACAAGAAAAATGTGCTTCAAGGATTGCAACAAATCATTAATAATCGGTCAAGTTGTTAAACGATTACCTATCTCAGTAAGATTAATAAAGTAAAACACGATACCAGTCTCTAACTGGTGGTTTTTGACTAATCTTTAATGTTTTTGTTTTTCATGGACAACATCAATAATAAAAATTTAAACAAGAATTTCGAAGATATTTTCTGGGCAGACCAAATATCAAAGCAAATAATTTCAAGAAAAAAATTTCATTATAAAGATTCTGAAGTCCCAAAATTAAGTGAATACACAGTAAAAACATCAGCTTCTCTTTCTGGAGTTCTTCACATTGGAAGATTAAGTGATACAATAAGATCTGAATCAGTTGTTATTGCATTAAAAGATGCCGGGGTAAAAACAAGATTTATCTGGGTTGCAGAAAATATGGATCCATTAAGAAAGATCCCAAAAGGTGTTCCGTTAAATTTTGAAAAATATATAGGTATGCCTGTAACAGATATACCTGATCCAGATGGATGTCATGAATCATATGCAGATCATTACATGAAAGAGTATTTTGAGGTTCTTAATGAGTTTGTTCTAACCAAGATGGAAATTTTCTCGATGAGAGAAGAATACAAAAAAGGAAATTTTAATTCTTTTATCAAAAAAATTCTTGAAAAGATAAAAGAGGGTAGGGAAATACAAAATAAATACAGGACAAAACCTTTGAAAGAAAACTGGTCTCCCTGGAACCCGGTTTGTGAAGACTGTAACAAAATAATCACCACTCAGGTTATTGATTTTAAAGATGGGATTGTTAATTACTTATGTAAGGATTATGAATTTGAAACTACAATTGCAAAAGGATGTGGACATAAAGGAGAAAATGATCCATTAAAAGGAAACGGAAAATTGATTTGGAAATCTGAGTGGGCTGCAGAGTGGGCAAGGTGGAAAGTAGTCAGTGAGGGAGCTGGAAAAGAATATCAAGTCCCAAATAGTGCATGGTGGATAAATGGAGAGATTGCCGAGAATATTCTAGATTGGCCAATGCCTGTTCCTATATTCTATGAACATATAATGGTAGATAATGAAAAAATGTCAGCATCTGTTGGAAATGTGGTCTACCCAAAAGACTGGCTTAAGGTTGCTCCTCCAGAATTGTTAAGGTTGTTTTACAACAAAAGGCTCATGACAACAAGAAGTTTTTCATGGGAATATCTTCCAAACCTCTACCAGGAGGGTGATGACATAGCCAAAATTTATTTTGGTGATACAAAGTTAGAAAACAAAAAAGAGGAAGCACATTACAAAAGATTATTTGAGTTTAGCTATGGTAGATTTATCAAAAAACCACTGAAGTTAAGTTTCTCACATGCCACTCTTATCGCACAAATATCTCCAAATGAGGATGATATTATAAAAAGTTTGACTAAAACTGGGCATTATGATAAGGAAGAGCATGCCAGAATTTTTGAAATCATAAATAAAGCTAAAATATGGTTGAAAAAATACTCTCCTGACGAGTTTAAGTTCGAGATTCAAAAACATGTTGCAAGCGAGATTATTTTAAGGGATATAGAAAAGAAGGCATTACACCAAGTTGCAAAGTTGTTGAAAGAAAAAGAATATGATGAGAAAGCTTTGCATGCAGAGTTTTTTGAAGTAGCCAAGAGTTTTGGGATTAAACCAGCAGACTTGTTTAAATCAGCCTATAAAGTTCTTTTAAACAGGGATAGGGGACCTAAGTTAGCACCTTTTATCTTGGCATTGGGATTCGAGAAAGCAATAAAGTTGTTTGAGGAAGTTTAGATATTCGAATTTAATCGTGTGTATACCAAAAAATAAGTTTATCTTCCTTTTTGTTATCAAGTTTACAAAACCCAAATCTGCTAAATTGAATTAAATCTCCAACTTTTAGTTCTTTGACCATTTGCTCAGCAAGTCCCTTTTTTATATCTTTGTTCGGCATAATCACCTCAACATTAACAAGCTCTTTCTGAATGGGTAACCAATGCACTGTTTTTTCACCATATTCCTTGTATTTGGTGTAATCAAGAGAATCAAAAATAAATCTTTTTTTACCTACTCCCTGACCTTCAGTAAATTTGATTACTATGTTAAAACAATCCATTAATCTGTATAGTTTTCCATCCTCAAATTTATTAAGGTCATTTTCACTTATGTAGAATTCATCTTTTGTATTAAATTTTCTTGATCCCCTCTCCTCAAAATTTGGGTGCAGTTTTAGGTTGATTAATTGATTAGGTGCGTTTTCAATGGTTATCTTTTTTGGATTCTCAACAAAAAAATAACGATTGCATATTGGATCAATCAATCTTCTATTATGAGCTGCTAAGTCATCCCATTTCAGAACTGATTCAGTCTTTGTCAATCCAGTTGAAATCACAAAGCTTTTTATTGCATCTGGTAAAAATCCCCTTCTCCTTAAAGCTTTTAAAGTTGTTAATGATGGATCATCCCAACCAATAAGTTCTTTCTTTTTAATTTTTTCCCTTATAATCCTACCAGAGCTTTCTACACCCTCAAGGTTAAACCTGGCAAACTCATAGATATTTGTTTCTTTAAATCCTGCAAAATTTTGAATAAGCCTTTGAAGCTCATTCCTTAATTCAAACTCCTTGCTTCTTAAACGATGGGTTATACCTTCTATCCCGTCCATAATAGAACTTTCAAAATCGTAATTTGGCCATACCCTGTATTTTTTTTTTGTTCTTGGATGAGGTTCATCTATCACTCTGAAAATAACTGGATCTCTAATGGTTGTATTCAAGCTCTGCATATCCCCCTTGAGCCTTAATATGTACTCTCCAGGCTGTGAATTGAACATCTTTTTCCATCTTTCCAGGTTATCATCAGCTTTATTACCCCTACATTCACATTCTATGCATTCTCTCCTTTCTTTTCTTATTTTTTCCTGATCACAAGAACAAATATATGCATTTCCATCTTTAATAATTTTTTTAGCATAACTGTAAAATTGATCCATGTAGTCAGACGCATATTCTATTTTATCTGGTATAATCCCTAACCATTCATAATCTTCTATATTTGATTTATAGAAATCATCTTCTACAAGTTCTGGATTTGTGTCTTCAAATCTCAGATAGAATATTCCATTGTATCTTTTTGCAAGCTCATAATTTACAACAATTGCTTTTGCATGACCCAAATGAGGATGTTTACTTGGTTCAGGAGGGAATGCTGTAACCACTTTTTGGTTTTTAGGTATTCCAAGAAAATCAAAAATATTACTACCTTTACCCCCTTGAATTTCTTTTTTCTTTTCAAGAAGTTCTGGGCTCATTTCTTGCAGTTTTTTTTGCTGGTCTTCTAAAGATAAAATATTTATTTCTTTTATAATTTTATTAACTTCTTTACTTATCTCACTTAAGTTCTCCTTTAAGTGTGGGACTTCAGCAAGTATTTTACCTATAACAGCTCCTGGATTTGCTTTTCCTTTATACTTTAAAGAATTCTGAAGAGAGTACTTAACTATTACCTCTTTAATGTCATCATTTAAATCATCCATTGTTCGAATATCGTGCTTCGTGCTTTGAATTTATATTTGTCAGCATCTTTATAGCTATGCACATGCATTTTATATATAAATTTATATATCGGGGCAGATAATACTATAGGCAATTGCATTAATTAATACTCATATGAAACTAAAAAAGATTTTAGGTAATGTTTTAGCCAATATTTTAGGCAATAATTTTTTTGTAAGTTTTAAACTAGTAAAACTAAACCCAGGCAAAACTGGATTAATTATTCTTTTTGATATCTTATTTGCAATTTCAATTTTTTTGTTTATGCAACTATCCAAATATTTTTTAAATGTAATCCTCAATCCTTTAATTAATGCTCCTAAAAATTTTGCACTGGTTATCATTATTGTTTTATCTTTTGTCTATTACTCTTTAATTTTGCTCATATATTCATTCTTTAAGTATTGCATATTGGACTACATAAAATCCTTAGTTTCCAAGACAAAAATTTCATTCAATAGATTATTGCATTTTTATTTATTGAATATGATAATCACTGGAATTTTTATTGTTTTATTTTTTTTAGTAAGTTTTGTTTTATCAGGTATAAAACAGATTTACAGGCCTTACATACTTATTTTTATTGCAATCCCATATTTTTTATTGTTATACCTCTTAATCAACATATCACATTCCTTATTCTATAAAGGTACCTCAATAAAGATAACAATCAAAGAAAGTTTCAGGATTATCTTTACTAAACTAAAAAATTATAGCTCAATCATATCATTCATAATTGTTTCTGTAATTATCTTATCTTTTTTATTCTGGGGGACTGGATATCTCATAAGTTTGCTAGCAGATAGACATTACTCTCTTTACCTTAGTTTATATTCATATTTCAATAAAGCAACTATTATTGTTATTTATTTTGTATTTTATTTTATCAATTTTATAAACAGAATTTCTTTCTACAATATGGTTGGTAATATGATTAAAATAAAAAAAGAATGAAAAAATCAATAATTTTTCCAAAAAATGAGTATTCAAGAATTGATACAACACTGCTTGATAAAATAAAAATCCTTGCAGATAAAGAAAGAAAAATAAAAGAGTATAAAAAAAGATTAAGGGTAAAAGGCAAAGTTGTGGCAATGGGCATTACAAAAAATGGCAATATATCATTAACTATAGGGAAGGATGAGGGTACACTTAAGTTTACTGTTTTAAAATCCCACAAAGAAATATATGCTCTTGCAGAAAAGCTTAAAATTGGAAAAAGCGTTTCCATAGAAGGAATACCCAAATTCAGATTTATAATCTGTACAAGGCTCAAGATTATTAAAAAGGAAATTGATGAAAATAAGCAGATGAATCTAACCCATTATTATTTATTATTCAAGGTGATTTAAATGGATGAAGATGTTAAATCAGTAAAAGTGAATTGTAGCTTTTGTGGAAGTGATATGGAATGCCCTGAAAATATGCTTCAGGAGTCAGAAAAACACATGTGTTTTGAGTGTTTTCAAAATAAAGATGAAAAAAATATTCCAGATGACATCTCGAAAGTGCATATAGACATTCCTAAGGAAAAGCTGTTGGATAACATACCAGATGCAATTACAAGCTCAATGGTTGAAGAGTTATTTCCTGATATATGGAAGGAAAAAAAAGAAGAATTAAAAGAAATGTCCAAAAAAGAGCTCGCTGAAGAAATGTTTGGCGCTGGAATTTATGTTGCTATAAATAATTTTTTAAAGATAATTAGTGAATACGAAAAAAAAGAATTAAAGAAGAAAGAAGATAATTGAGGGAAGCTAGTTTTGAATAAAATCACTCCAAAAAAGGAAAAAATATCTTAACAAAAATTCTGTTACCTTCCAATGTTAGAATTGCAATTGACAATCCAACAATTACCATAATTACTCCAGCAATTTTCATAATAATAGGAGTTGATTTAATCATTTTTTTTATTATAATTGATTTAAATAATCCAATTAACATCGTTAAAATAATCATCAAAATTCCCATAGTTAAAGAAAAAACTATAAATGAAGTTAATGCTGAAATAAAGCTTCCAGTTGAATAGGCATAAAGCATTAAGCCAAGCATTATAGGTCCTGTGCAGCCGACAGCAGCAGCATTATAGATAATTCCATAACCGAACATGCTCTTTGAAATGTCTTTTTTTGCTAGAAAATTTTGAATAAAACCGATATTGAATGATTTGTGTATTAATGTCATAAATCCTAGAAATGCTATAAAAAAGCCTGCAATTGCCCTGATTGCAAGAATTAAATGAATATCTTGTCTTGGGTCTTTGGCAAAAGGTGTTGCGCTTCCTAAAATTGCTATGGCTATGCCAATAATCATATTAACTGAAATAATCCCTAAAGCTGCTAAAAATCCTAGTTTTAGTAGTTTTGACAATTTTGGTTTTTGCTCCTCACTTTTTGTTAAATAATTTGAAACATAAGCTGGAAGCACAGTAAAAGCACATGGCGAAAAGAAAGCAGCAATTCCAAAGATTATTGAAAGTACAATTATATTAAACTTTGAGAAAGTTTGAGGCATCATTACATTGTAAATAAAGCCTAAAAATCCAAAGTAATAGCCGAGAAAACCTACACCTATTACAGCTGCTAAAATAAACAACGAATAAACTATTAGTCTTTTATTTTCTGTTTCCATTTTCATGAAAAATTATTAGCACCGCTTACAGACATTGCGCCCATCGAGCCTAAAGCTGCAGCTCCGCTAGCTGCTATTGTAGTGCTCATTATAGCCATACATCCTAGTGAAGTAATTGTGCTTCCAGCACTACAGCACGCACATCCTATTTTTGTTAATAAAGATTTATTTTTTAACATTTTTTGATTTTAATTTTTTATCAATTTTTCTTTAAGCTTCTTCTCACTTGGCATTCCAGTAAATTCTAGTTTGCCGTCTTTTAAGTAGAATATTCTATTAGCTGATTGAGCGAACTTTTCGGTATGAGTAGCTACAATTATTGTTCGTTCTTTTGCAATAACACTAAAAAGATGATATATTTGCTCAGCACTTTTTGAGTCTAGGTTTCCAGTGGGTTCATCAGCAAGAATCACTTTTGGATTGTTTGCAAGCGCACGGGCAATTGCAACACGCTGCTTTTCTCCTCCGCTTAGCTGAGAAGGCTTATGTGATGAGCGTTTGGCTAGCCCCATTGTATCCAGTAAAGAAGCAGCACGATTCAATCTTTCTTTTCGTGCTAAACCTGCAAATTCCATGGGTAGCATAACATTTTCAATAGCAGTCAAATTTGGAAGCAAATTATAATCTTGAAAAACAAAGCCAATTTTATTGCGCCGAAATAGTGTCAATTGATGATTTTTCAAGTTATTAAGTTTTTCACCATCGAATACTATATTTCCGTTTGTTGGAACATCCATAGCTCCAATAATATGAAGCAGTGTTGATTTACCGCTACCACTTGGTCCTACAAAAGCATACATTCCCTTCATAGGAATTGAAAGAGTAATTTTATCAAGTGCACGCACATTTGATAAGTATACTTTAGTAACATTTTCAATCTCTATAATTGTTTCACTCATTCTGAATCGCCTCCTTAGGACTTATTTTATTAACGACATGTAATCCTTGTAAACTTCCCATTACAGCTATAACTATTGCAATAAATAATACAAAAATAAAGCTAGATGGACTAAGAATAATTTTAACTCCTACTGCGTCAAAGACACTTTGATATGTCACTTGAAGAAATGATTTTATTGTTAATTCAAAAAATTTTGATATTATGGCGCTTCCAACAGTGATATACATAATTGTACCTATTATAGCCCCAGCAATTACAAAAATAAAAGATTGTAATGCAAAAATAATTGTGACCTGCGCATTAGTTGCGCCAAGCGCTTTCAAAATCCCTATTTCTCTTGTTTGTTTACGTATTATTAAGGTCATTGTTAGAAAAATAACTATTATAGCAAGAAGCATTGCGTTTGCGATTGTAAACACCGAAAGTTTTTGTATTCGTTTTGATGTTGCACTTTCAAATACAGCAGAGCTTATCGGTGCATTTATATCGATTGATTTACCAAAAATCTTATACAGGTCTTTGCTTGCAGCAGAAACATATTCAGCAGAGTCAATCGTAACATATAGCCATGAAATGCCATTTGCCGGATAAATTTTTCTGAACGTTTCATATGGAATATAAAGCTGTAAATCTCCAAAAACATAACCAGAAGCAAAAATTCCTACTACTTCAACTTCTCTAGGTTTGCCTTTAACGGGATATATAGAGTCGCTTGAACGCGAGGGCTCTATTCTTATTTTGGAAGGAAGCTCTTCTGCTGTTATACCGAGCCATTCGGCATACTCTTTACCTATTATAGCCACGTCAGCTGCTCTTCTAAGTTCTTCATCTGTGATGTCACGACCAACAATAATTCTTGGGCTTCCAACTTCGCCATGACTTTCCAAACGTTTAATTGCTCCAGGCTCTATGCCAATGTGCATTGCAAAATTATTATGTCCTTGACTCTTGGGACTCATTGCTAATAGATATTTTTCCACTTTTACAATATGGTCAATTTTCTTAACTTTCTCATATGTCTCTTCAGGAACAAGTTTATCACTTCCTATCATATTTACGTGTCCCATGCTTCCTGAAGCACGTAATTGGAGAAATGCACTGACTTTTTTGAATTCTTTTACATAAGATTGTACGCTAAAATTTATATTTAAAGTGAGAAAAATCATAAGAAATACAATACCCAGTATAAAGGATATACCTATAAATTTTACTTTACTACGAAAGATGCTACGCAATGCAAATGTCAATACCATTTTCTTACTGCCATCAAAGGACTAAGTTTTCTTATTGAATAAATGGGATAAAAACTTGAAATAATTGTAAGTACAATTGCAGAAGCACTGAGTATAAGGATGTATGAAATTGGCAATTGTAATTGCAGTTCTAGGAATCTATAGAATGTCGGAGCTATCAAGTATGCTAGCAGAGTTGCAAGCAAAGCAGCAGGCATTGAAATTGCTAGGGTTTCTCCCAAAATCTGAGGTGCAATATTCCAGTTACTAGCGCCTATGGCCTTGAGTATCCCTAATTCCCGTACCTTTTCACTTATAGAAATCAACATAATTAGTGTGAGAAGTACTGAGCCGGAAATGAAAAGCATAATTGCTCCGTATTTAGTTGTTAAAGCAATTCCGCTTAAACTGCGCTTTGCAGTACGAACAGCATTAGGGGCCGTTACAATATCCGCTTCTTTAATATTTAACAATTCTTTTGCTACTAACTCCACGTTTTGAACAGAATTAACAGTAATGAATATTTTTGAAAGTTTATCTCCAATATTAAATGATTTTCTAATAGCATCTATAGGCACGAAGACCTGATTATTTGCAAATTGATTATCAGTATCATAAATACCGATAACAGTAAATGGTACACCTTTTATTTCAATAGTTTTTCCTGGCAACTCATTAGGTAAATACATAGTGCGCTGTTCTGCATATATTCTACCGACTATAGCAAAATTTTTTTCCTTATCCTCAGAATTAAATTTTCTACCAGCAATTATACGAGCTGATTCATAATCTATTTCTCCGATGGCACGCATTTCAGCATCAGTTCGCATGCCTATTATCATAGCATACGCGTTAGGAAACACTGTATTAATATCAGTAACATAAACATATTCATCAGCTCTTACTATAAACTTCTTGCTTGGAATCTGAAGCGCTTTCTGAAGTGTGTTCAAATTAAAGTAGTGTTCACCAATAGGATTATCTCCACCGAAACCACCTGTACCAAATGCGCCTGCTTCCCTAACCTCTATAAGTGTCCTTGTTTTTGTTTCTAAATTTCCTAATTCACTTGCACTGGCTATACTAATGCTTGTAAGTAAAGCAAAACTAATGAGAATAGCTGTTAGCAGTAATATTACAATAATTGAACGAGATGGTACTCTTAGGACATTTTTTATTCCCGTAATTAATGACGACATATTATTAGCAATTGCTTATTCATTTTTCAATTTAAGCTAAAACTTCTTTTAGCAATTTTCTTGCTTTAGGTTTTAGCTGTTTTGTGCAAATGCATATACAGCAATCGCAGCTTGGACATACTCCACCTTTGCAACATAATTCTTTCTTTGCCATTTTAATTAACCTCTGTTTCGTATGTGCATAGCAGATCTTTACGACACTGAGCAAAATCACTCCTTCGTCGGTTG
>CAZIEE010000039.1:0-10789 GCA_964538135.1 uncultured Methanosarcinales archaeon | reverse complement strand
TTATAGATATGGTAGTATATAAAGTTTACTAATTTATTTTGCGGTAAGCCCTAAGCAGCCTTTCTTACATCCTTAATAGCTTTTTTAACATCTGCTCTTGTTAATCCTGCTTGCTTTGCTGCGTCTCTTAACGGCTTTGCTATTTCATCAAATGTCTTTTTAATTGCTGGAGTTTCTATTTTTTTTAATATGACTGTTCCCGCTTCTCCAAACACCATAAACTGGTCTGATTTCTTTATTCCCATTTCTTTCCTTAACGAAGAGGGTATAACAACTTGCCCTTTTTCAGATATTCTAGTTAGTTCAACTTGCATATTACATCACCTGTAGGATAAGTAAACCATATCTTACTTATATACTTTTCGATTTTAAGCCCCCGATTCTTAATAAATTTATGAGTGTGCCCCTAGATTTCTTGTCCTTGATGTAGCGCTTCGCTTTTTTGATAGGACGACTGTGCCCCGAGTAATAACTCTGCGTCTATGAGAATTCTGTTGCCAAAAATAAAACTTATTTGCTTTTCTTTTTCTCCGATGGTTTTTTATAGAAGTACAGCTAACGCTACTTTTGTCTTCTTTTTACAGAGCGCAACCATCACGCGCTCAATTTTTTTTAGAACTTTGAGAATAAGAATATTACGACTTGGAGTATCTATAGACCTGCATAAACGTTCCACTCTTCAAAAATATGGTTCATAAATCGTTTTATTACAGAACAATATTAGTCTAATTTATTTTTGGAGTATATCATTTGTAAATTGTATTAGTTCATTTAATTTTTTAAGAGCTTTTCCTGAGTCTATAGAATGAGCTGCAAGTTCAATAGCCACTTTATAATCTTTAGTGATATCTGTAGTTAATAATGCTGCTGCTGCATTCAACAAAACAACATCTCTTTTTGCTCCATTAGCGCCATTTAGGATACTTAAAGTTATATCTGCATTTTCTTTACTTGAACCTCCTGTTATTTCATTTAACTGGCTTAATTTAAATCCAAAATCCTGGGGGTTTATTTCATAACTGTTGATTTTATTATTTTTTAATTCACAAATCTTTGTTTTGCCGCATACACTTATTTCATCTAAACCATTACCATTACCATTACCATTTACAGCTATTACATGTTTACTACCAAGATTCCTCAATACCTCTACAATTTTTTCCAATAAACTCTCATCAAATACACCAATCAATTGGGATTTTGCATTTGCAGGATTAGTTAATGGACCAAGTATGTTAAAGATAGTTCTCACACCAAGCTCTCTTCTGACATTTAATGCATATTTCATTGCTGGGTGAAAGATTGGAGCAAACATAAATCCTATTCCGATTTCTTCAATACATTTTTCAACTTGGTTTGGCTGTAATTCTATATTGACTCCCAGCTCTTTTAATACATCAGCACTTCCACATTTTGAGCTTATAGATTTGTTTCCATGTTTTGCAACAGAAACGCCCACACCACTTACTACAAACGCAGCAGTAGTTGATATGTTAAATGTGTTTGAATTATCTCCACCTGTACCACATGTATCTACAAGAAAGTTTACTTTTGGATTTATTGTATTCGCTTTTTCCCTCATTATTTTTGCTATGGCAGTAATCTCATCTATGGTTTCACCTTTTAGCCTTAAAGCTATAAGAAAAGCTGCCAGCTGTGCATCTGTTACTTTGCCCTCCATTATTTCATTCATAACCTGCTCAGCTTCAATTTGTATCAGGTTTTCTTTTTTAACCAATTTTGATATGGATTTTTGTATCATTTTTTTGTATTATTTATTTATATTATTTATTTGCTCTAACAAATTCTCTATAATTAAACCACCACAAGGTGTTAATATACTTTCTGGGTGAAATTGAACACCTTCAACAAAGAGTTTCTTATGTCTCACTCCCATTACAACACCAGTGTCACTTTTTGCGCTTACAACCAACTCCTCTGGAATTTTTAATGCTGCTAAAGAATGATACCTTCCAACCTGGATTGGATTTTCCAAGTTCTTATAGATAGTCTTACAATCATGAGTTACTTTTGAGGGCTTACCATGAAATACTTCTTGCGCTTTGTCTACAACCCCATTAAAAGCTTCTACAATGCATTGATGTCCTAAGCAAACTCCAAAAATAGGTATTTTTCCTGAATAATACCTGATTACATCTATAGAAATACCTGCATCTTTTGGCGTAGAAGGACCTGGGGATATAACTAATAATTTTGGTTCGGTCTTTTTTACAATTTTTTTAAAATTTTCCAAGCTTATGTTATTCCTATATACATAAACCTTGTAATTCCTTTTCTCGAACTCATCGACTAGATTATATGTAAACGAATCAAAATTGTCAATCATTAAGATTTTTAAGATGTTCATTTTAATCACCAGCCAATTCTATTGCTTTTAAGCAAGCATAAGCCTTTCTTTCGGTTTCTAAGAATTCTGATTCAGGATTGCTATCATATACAATTCCTGCACCTGCCCTTACATAAGCTTTCTTACCCTTAATTCTTATAGACCTTATTATAATAGCACTATCTAAATCTCCGCTTGGAGTGATATAGCCAACAGTTCCACCATACAACCCCCTTTTTGTTTTTTCATAAAGCCTTATTAATTTCATAGCCTCTACCTTTGGAGCACCTGTTAATGTGCCCATATTCATTGTAGCAATGTATGCATGTAATGCGTCTAAATTACCTTTTAATACTCCCTTAACATCAGATACAAGGTGTTGTACATAAGCATTTTTTTCAATAGAAAAAGAGCTGCTTACACATCTTGTCCCTGGCTCTGATATTTTTGCAATATCATTTCTTGCTAAATCAACAAGCATTATATGCTCAGAAACCTCTTTTGGATCTATTTTCAATTCAGTCTCATATCTCGAATCAAGATCAGCATCTATCTTGTTGTTGATTATCCCTCTTGGTTTTGTTCCAGCTATTGGCCTTATTTCAACAATCTTTTTTTCCATGCCTTGTATTTTTAGACTCATTTCAGGAGAAGCACCAAGCAAAGTACCCTGGTTGTTATGGATATAAAACATATAAGGGCTTGGATTTAATTCTCTTAGTTTCTTATAAACATCAAGCGGCTCTTTATTAAAGTCCATGATTATTGTTCTGGAAAGTACAGTTTGATAAACATCACCTGCCAGTATACGTTCTTTTATTTTTTTAATTAGTCCTATAAATTCTTCTTTGCTGGTATCAGTTTTAATTTCTGGTAGTTTTTTTTCTTGCAGTGTTTTTTCTTGAATGAATTTTTTGTTTTTTCTTTTAACTATATCCTTATTGAGAATTTCATTATTGACCATTTTCTTGTAATTTTCAATTTTTGATATACATTCACCATAAAAATCAGTACAATCATCAGTGATTAAAGCATTTGCAACAAAGGATGTTTTGTTCTCTTTGTGATCTATTAAGAAAAGATTATCAACAAAATACAAAAGATAATCAGGATCTTTTATCAGATTATATTTATTTTTAGGCAAATCCTCAAATTGATCAATAAAATCATATGATACACACCCAAAAAGACCAGAATAAGGTATAGTGCTGTTTAAAGTTGGTTTAAACTTAAAAGCAATCTTCCTTATTATGTCCATGTGATTAGTTAATTTTAATCTCTCCTCTTCACTTACAGACTCTCTTCTTGGATTCAATTTTCCAATAATCCTGTCTTTTTTGTATTCAATCTCATCACAAAAATTAAAATCACCTTTTAAAAAATTAATAAACCTGAGCCCTGATTTATTTAGAGCCATTATCTCAAAGTTTTCATTTTGGCCAATAACTTTTAGGCATGGATCATGACTTCCAAAGCTTTTTTCTCCATATTTTGTCACAATATTTGCAGACTCAAATAGTATAGAATTTTTTTTATTTCCATTGTTTGATAATTTTGAAAAGTATTCAATAGGATTCAAAGCATATGGCAATTCCTCTATATAGGGTACTATACTTCCAATCTTTGCATTTTTTATTGGTTTCATGAGGATTACTGATTACCTGCCTTTAGGTATGTTTTAGGATATTAAAAGTTATGTGTAGAAAATAGTTTCTGAATAACACAACCAGACAGGTGTGATTTAGGAAGAAAATCTATTTTAATTGAATTAAATTCAGAATATATAGAAATAATTAAAAAGCGGTGCAATCTTAATACTAAAAGATAAAATGATAAGCAACGAATTAAAAGAAATACTACTAAAGGAAAATGACCCTTTTACTGATATAATAGGGCAAGAGAATGTTAAACAAGCTATAAAGTCAGCATTGTTAATGGACAGGCACATAGTAATAATAGGTGCTCCTGGAATTGGAAAGACCACACTGGCAAAAAACATAGCAAAATTGCTTCCTGAAAAGCGTTTTATCAGAGTTCAGGGAAGCCCTGATTTGACAGTAGAGGACTTGTTAGGGGACATAGATCCTATAAAGGCATTAAAATTTGGGCCTTCGAGCATTGAGGCATTTACACCAGGAAAAATATTCAAAGCCAAAAATGGGGTATTGTTTTTCGATGAATTAAATAGATGTCCAGAAAAACTGCAGAATGCATTATTACAGGTTCTCGATGAAAGAAAAGTAACAATAGGATCATATGATATGGATTTTGATGCAGACTTTATTTTTATAAGCACAATGAATCCAGAAGATACATCAACAGAAAAGCTAAGTGATGTTTTGCTGGACAGGTTCGATATTGTATACATGGGCTACCCTGAAAATATAGATATTGAAAAAAAGATTGTGATTACAAAAGGGAAAAAAACAGTACATGTTGGAGAAGAACTCCTGGATTTGATGGTTTCTTTTATAACCCTTTTAAGGGAAGATGAAAATATCGAGAAAAAACCCAGTGTAAGGGCATCAATTGGTTTGTATGAAAGGTCTCAATCAAATGCTTTGCTTAAAGGAAGAAACAAAGTCAAATTTGAAGATATAAAAGAGGTAATTATTTCTGTCCTGTCCCACAGGATCAGACTTAAGCCTTCTTTAAGGTATATAGAAGGTGTTGATGATTTTATCATGGCAAAGTTTCACAAGTGGGTTAAAGAAACCAAGTGGAAGAAAGGATTGGATGAGTTAGAAAGCTATGAAGAGAACAAAAGCCAGGAAGATCAGGAGAAACAAGAATTTCAAGAGAATAAACCTCGTGATTATCTTTAGCAAAAATCATAGCATAAGTAAAAATACTGATGAATCCCATGAAATGGAAATTGAATCATCATTTCAAAACATGGATAAGGGATTTATTGATTCAATTCTTGAAAATGATAAATCAACAATAGATAATGGCAAATTAATCAGTAGCGCAATAAACTATGGGATTGGTTCTTTTATACCTGATTTAATTTTTGAACAACTTGTTAAAAATTATAGTATTGCAAAACAGATTTACGGAGAATCTATTATAAGGTTGATTAGTGGATATGAGCCCGACTATATAGACAAGAACATTAATGTGGGAGAGTTTAGAAAGGAATTAAAAGAAAAGATACATCAAAAAATTGATGAGCTTAAAAAACAAGGGGTTTTGAAAAAGGATTATTCTTTATCTGAAAAAGGGATTGAACTTGCATCATTAGTCTTGTATTTTGAAGAAATTGATAAAATAGTACCTAAAGGCTCTACTGGGGAAAAGATAAGCAAAAAACAATTTACATATGGGGAAAAAGATGATTTAAGAGCATACAAAAAAGGGGATTACTATAGCAGTATTGCATTAAAAAAATCTGTTAAGGCTGCAATAAGAAGGAAACATAGTAATTTTGAGAATAGAGACCTCTATGTTTTTGATAAAAAAAGCAAAGTCCAAACATATGTGATATACGCTCTTGATGCATCTGGATCAATGAAGGGGAAAAAAATAGAGGCTTGTAAAAAGGCAGGAATTGCACTTGCATACAAAGCAATAGAAGAAAAAGACAAAGTTGGATTGATTGTATTTAGCTCAGATGTAACACAATTAATAAAGCCAACATCTGACTTTACAAGATTTCTAAAGGAGATAACAAGAATCAGGGCTTCCAAAGAAACTGATATTGCTTCTACACTAAAAAAATCAATTGAAATGTTCCCAGATAGGAATGTAACCAAACACCTCATCTTGATAACAGATGCATTGCCAACAAAAGGTAAAGAAGACAATAATCCAGAAAATGCAACTTTAGAGGAGGCATCAATTGCAATAAGCAGAGGAATAACCATATCTGTAATTGGTGTAGATCTTGAAGAAAAAGGAAAAGATTTAGCAAAGAAAATTGTTGAGTTGGGCAAAGGCAGATTGTACGTTCTTAAAGATTTAGAAAGTATAGAAAATGTTGATGCTGTTGTGTTGGAGGATTATTATGGTATTGATTAAATTCGGCAAAAAACGCCATCTAACTGCTTGAGTTTCTCATATTGCCTATAATATTTAGTTTTGCAAATAACCATATAATCTCCAAGACCTAATAGAACAATAGGATCACGATTTTTAATATCAATTTCTTTGAGTACAACAAAAGGGATTGATAAACTATTATTACTACCCAAACCATCAATAAAATAATAATGTAAAAAGTTATTATTTTTTCTTGGAATATAATCTGTAATTTCTAAATATTTTATAGCTTCTCCTTTATGTACCCTATAAAACAAGTTAATTTCATCTACTTTTTCTATTTTTTGTCTTCTTCTTAATGTATTGACTAGTTGTCCTGGCATAGCAATTCTGCCTGTATCAAAGCCATTTTCTTTAGGGTAAATTCCTCCAAAAGGCACATTTATTTTAACAATTTGTTCTAATTCTGACATAATTTTTAGAATGCCTTTCTTTTTTTAAACCTTTTCATTTTTCTTATTTCATAAGTAGTAACAATTATATTTAAATATCACTAGTGCAGATTATTGTAAGGCCAAGAAAATTATTTAAGTATCCCATTAATCTATTTACACCAGCATGAAAACAAAAGACTTACAGAAAGTAGGTAAGGTAGTTTTAATATCTGCAATAATCCTGGTCTTGGTTGGGGTAGTAGAGATTGTAATGGGTTCTTTTACCAACAGTGTTGGTTTAGTAGCAGACGGGATAGATTCAATGAGTGATTCTGTAATCTCTTTCATGGTATGGTTTGGGCTTAGAATCTCCAGGAGGCAAGCAGATAAAAAATTCCACTTCGGTTATTACAGAGTAGAAACTTTGGTTTCATTGATAATTGCAATTCTTATGATCATAATGAGCCTCTCCATTTTTTATACTGCTTATTCAAGAATTATAAATCCTTTAGAAATAAATTACCCCACCTTAGGAATAATAACACTTGTTTTTGGTGGCATAATCTCATTGGGGTTATCAATAATTAAAAACAGACTTGCAAAAAAATATAATTTGCTTTCTCTTAAGGCTGATGCAAAGGCATCTATAAAAGACTGGACCAGCTCTTTTGTAATTTTAGCAGGATTTTTCCTTTCATATCTTGGATTTAAATGGGGGGATGCATTAGGTGCATTAATTGTAGGGGCTTATATAATCTTAATTGCAATTACAACAATAAAAAATGCGTCTTTAATACTTATAGATGGATTTAATAATCCTGAGCTGGTAAAAGATATATCAACAATAATCAGAAAATATCCAAAAGTTAAGCTAAAAGAGCTAAAACTCAGAATGACTGGTCCTTATATAACTGGGGAAATCAGTGTTACTGTTGATCCCAACATGAGTGTTGGTAAAGTGTATGACATAAACAATAAGATAGAAGAAGAGATAATGAAAAAGGTAGCAGGTGTAAAAAATCTCACTATTCTTGCAGAGCCTGAAGGAGTTTAGGGTTTAATGTACTAAAATGTTTTTAGAAATAATTATCATAATCCTCCTTGGGTGCTTAGCTGGAGTTATAACCGGACTGACTCCTGGTCTTCACATAAACCTTGTTGCAATAATACTTTTTAGTTTATCTCCATTTTTGATTCAGTACACAAATGTGATTGTAATAGCCTCTTTCATAATTGCTATGTCAATAACCCACACATTTACTGATTTTATAAGTGCAACCTACCTGGGAGCCCCTTCTGATGATACTGCACTGGCTGTTTTACCTGCACATAGATTATTGTTAAAAGGACAGGCACATGAAGCCATAAGATTAACGGTGATAGGCAGTTTATTATGTTTGATCATTACAATCATGTTGTTTCCTTTATTAATAATTATAGTGCCATTTATATTCTCTAATCTAAAAACATATATCGCTTGGATATTAATTATAGTTATTATTTTTATGATTATGAAAGAAGAGGGTACAGATAAGAAATTTTGGGCATTTATTGTGGTTATATTATCAGGAATTTTAGGATTAGTTGTTTTTAGCTTACCAAATCTAAAGGAGCCATTATTGCCTATGCTGTCTGGGTTGTTTGGGATTAGTATTTTGATTCTTAGCTTAAATAAAAGGGCGATCTTACCAATTCAAAGAATAACTGAGATGGTAAAGGTTAAAACAATTAACATAATAAAGGCAGTTATGAGTAGTATTTTTTCAGGAGCATTGGTTTCAATATTTCCTGGCTTAGGCCCTGCACAGGCAGCTGTTCTTGCTGAGCAGGTAGCTGGAAAGACCAGCAGATTAGATAACAATTACCTGATCATAATAGGTGGTGTAAATACTGTATCCATGATTTTGAGCTTAATCACCTTGTTTATAATTCAAAAAGCAAGAAATGGCTCAATTATTGTCGTGCAACAGCTCTTGAATAACATAAAGATTGATACATTGCTATTGTTTTTATCAGTTTCATTTATTGCAGGTGGAATAGCAACATTTCTTACTTTATACATGAGTAGAATATTCTCAAAAATAATTAATAAAATAGATTACTCAATCTTAAGCACTTCAATTATTGTTCTCATTACATCACTGGTGTTATATTTTTCTGGATTTGTTGGGTTTTTAATATTGCTTATTGCTACATTTATTGGTTTGATACCTAATATTATTAACGTAAAAAGAAGTAATGCCATGGCGTGTTTGTTAATCCCTTTGATTGTTGGTAATATGTGACTATCCTACAACAAAAACCTTAGAATTAAGTGCAAGCTCTTTGGAATAATCAAGCTCACGCTTTGATTCAGAATATATTGTGTACAATTTTTCACCTTTTCTTAACTTACTGCCAACGTGTTTGTAGATATAGATCCCTGCTCCTTTATCATGAGGTGCACCTGCAATTCTGGCTATCTTTGAAATTAGCATATTATCTATCCCATTTAATCTGCCAGATTTTTTTGATACTACATCATAAGAATATTCCCCTATCTTTATTTTATCAGGAGAAATCTCTTTTCCCCCTTGAGCTTTAATGATCTCTAACATCTTATTATAAGCTTTACCAGAGTTTAATATTTCCAATGCCTTTTTGTAACCATCTTTAACACCAATCATTCTAAAAATCTCTGCACACATATTCAAGCACTTATGCTCCAAATCAAGAGGTCTTAGTTCATGCCTAAGCAACACCCATAATACGTCTCTAGCTTCAAGACCAGGGCCTATTCCATTCCCAATTGGTTGTGTACCATTGGTTATTATCCCTTTAACCTTCATTTTAAGATTGCTTCCTATTTTTTCAAATTTTTTTTTAAGAGCTAAAGCTTCAGTTAAGTTTTCTATTTTAGTATTTGGGCCTATGGGTATATCAATGAGTACATGTGTACTTGAAACAGCGTGTTTTTTTGCTATAATTGATGCAATAAGCTGGCTCTCAGCATCTATTGCTAAAGGCCTTTCAACAGAAATAATCTTATCATCAGCAGGGGCAAGATTTAATGAGCCCCCCCACACAATACATCCATTTGTTTTGTATATAATGTTTTTCATTTTATTTATTGGAAATCTAACATTTGCCAGTACTTCCATTGTGTCAGCAGTTCCTGCAGGACTCGTTATCGATCTTGAACTTGTTTTTGGTATAGTATATCCAGCAGCAGCTATTATTGGTACAATTACCATTGTGGTTCTGTTTCCAGGTATTCCTCCAATTGAATGCTTATCAATAACAGGATATTTTTTCAATTTTAATATCTGTCCATGCTCAACTATTGACTTTGTAAGCAAAATAGTTTCTTTAAGGTTCATAACATTTGTGTAACATGCAGCTACAAAATATGTTAGCTCTACTGAGCTTAATTTGTTGTGAACAATATCCCAAACTATCTGATCAATTTCTTTTTTTGTCAATTCATGGCCATCAAGTTTCTTTTTTATAAAACTGGTAGACAATGGTTTTTTTGCAACTGATATCTGTAAATTGTCTTTATCTTTCAATTTTAAAGAATACGCAAGTTCATTAAAGATGCCTATTGTGCCCACAGGGATTATTTTATTGCCTTTTGCAATATCGACAACAACAGTTTCTAATCTTCTTCCTTTTTTTAGCTTTATTCTATCCATAACATGAATGTCAAGAAGCTTAGCATCATTTTCATTTATAACTGCAACAAGGGGACCACCACTGGAAATTTCAATATTTTTTACCTTTAGCTTCATTTTGAATTGGAAAAATTTAATTTAAAATGGGCCTGACCAGATTCGAACTGGTGACCTTCGCCACTTCGATTTTGAAAATGTCGAGGCGATGTCATAGCTTCTAGACAATTAATCCAATAGCTCACTAGACCACAGGCCCTTTGATAGGTTGTATCTTTGATAGGTTATATTCTGGTAGTAAGGGCTCATTTATATTTTTTATTAAGAAACCTCAACATAAAGATTTATTGTTTCGGCGTACTTATCATCAATACCTC
>CAZIEE010000038.1:0-10854 GCA_964538135.1 uncultured Methanosarcinales archaeon | reverse complement strand
ATGCAAAATGATTGAATTTTTGTAAAATTAAGCCTCGAAGTAGGCTAAATTTCAGCAGAAGCAGTAATCAGCACAATTTTTCCATAGGAAATGATTTCAAAAATAAGGAAATCACTCATAAATTAGAAAGTGCCCTATTTTAGAAAAGTTTAAATAGTACCTATCTATTTAAAACAAGATAAAATTCAAAACTATAGGTAAAGGTAAAAAATAAAAAAGGTGTAATTTTGAAAGAAAAAAGAGATAATATGGACCAAAATAATAAATCAGAGTCAATTGTTATTTCAAAAAAATCTGTTCTTCTTTTAATTTTGATTGTTATAATATCAACATCTGTTATAACTTACTTTTTTGTTTCTGGTACACAGGAAAAAATATTGGTTAAAGAAGGTTTTCCAGTATCTAAACAAAATGGGGAGATTTCATTATTATTATTACGAACACCTGTTGATGTAAGTGATGCAACTGTAACTTTAAACTTATTACCATCAAATTAAATTAACAAAGGAGGAGGAACCAAATGAGAGAAATAAATGATAAAACAATATTAACCCTTTTTCTAGTTTCTATTGTAGTTTCAGTTACAGCTGCTTATCTAACAATAAGTAGTGTGAATAAATTGGGAAGTACAAGCTTTTTTCCAATAACTGGTTTAGCAACAAGTCCAAATGGTACAGCAACTGTAACCATTGCTACATATTCTTCAATTACCTTTACAGCTGCAACAGTTTCTTTTGGCTCAGGAAGTGTTAATTCAAGTATAGGGGGCTTAAACAACTGTACTTTAGATACAAGGGGTACAACAAGGGGTTGTGTAGACTTTACAGCAGTTTCAGCAGGCTTTGTTGTTGAAAATGATGGTAACACAAACTTAACTATAGAATTAGTATCAAATGCAACAGTATTACAATTTATAGGTGAATCATCAGGTATATTTGGATGGAACGTAAGTCTTAATGAATCAGGAAGCTGTAGAAATATAAGTACAGCACCAGCAGATACTCCTGTAAATCCAAATACTACAACAGAATGTGGCTCATCTAATATCGCTGGTAGTGCATGTGGAAGTATTTTCGAGGCAGTTACAACAGGTGGGACAGGAAAAGTAGTATGTCCAAGACTATTATTTGATGACCCAAGAGACGCATTAAGAATAGATATAAATATAACAATGCCAGTTGGAACACCAGCTGGTTCTAAAGGTGCAAAGCTTACAGTAACTGGTACAAGACACCCAACATCTTAAATTTTTTTTATTTTAATTTTTTATCAAATTATTTAGGTTACCATGGGTAAAATATTCTTATTATATAAAGTCTTACCAGTTTTTCTATTATTTTTCTTTTTTGTGAATAGTGTATATGCAATTAGGATATACCCAGATACTTTAAGAATTGAATTTGTTCCTAATTTTGAAGGATCTTTTGAGTTCAGAGTAGGTGGCGCTGAAAAGATAGAAGTATATAAAAAAGGAGCATTGGCAGATTATGTTTATTTTAGTCAAACTATATTTGAAAATCAAGGAATTTTTACTGTTACTGTAAAACTGCCAGAGCATATAGATACTCCTGGAGATAACATTATTTTAATAGGGGCAAGGGAGTATTCAGATAAAGGTGGCACAGTTGGAGGAGTTGCTGCTATTCAAACACCAATTGTTATCAGAGTTCCATACCCTGGGGTGTACATTGATACTGGGTTAAGTGTACCAGATTCAAGTGTTGATGAAACTATCACAATCACTATACCAATAAAAAATTTGGGAACAAATGATATAAAAAGTGCCAGTGCATCAATCTTTATTTTTGATTCTGATAATGTAATGGTAAAAACAATACACACAAAAGGAATCTCAGTAAAAAGCAGGTCTGAGTCAAATCTTGTAGTATCTTTGAATACTACTGCAATGAGGTCAGGAACTTATAGGGCTATAGCTAATTTGACCTATGATGGAAACCACATGTCCTTTGAAAAATACTTTAAGATAGGTGTTTTATCTGTGAATATTTTGGACTATACAAGGGAGTTTTTAAAAGATAAAATAAGCAGGTTTGAATTGGAAGTAGAATCTAAGTGGAATAGCAGAATCGATAATCTTTTTTCAGAAATACAAATTTTTAATACAACAAAGTACATAGATACATTGAGGACACCAACAGTTGTACTAGATCCCTGGCAAAAAACAAAGTTGACTGCATTTTTCGACACAAGCGATCTGGGAGTAGGAACCTACTATGCCAAAATCACTATTTTTTATGCTGATACCTCCTTAACTTTAGATGGAGAGGTCTTGATTATAAATCCTCAGGAACCCCCTATCTATAAGTATAAATCCATCCAACCTGCTAAGGTATTAACAGTACTAATGACTATAATCTTACTATTTGTAGTTATCCACATTATGTTTATATCTAAAAAAAAAGATAAATAAATTCATACCATGTACAAACTAATCTTTTTGTTGTTCTTAATAGCAACATTAACTGCTTCAGCAGTCACAATTTTTTATCATTCATTTGTTGTAGAAAAAATTGTTTTTTACAATATGACTGTAAAAGTTGCAGATGGATTTGGATTGGCTGTAGACAATGAGTCTATAAATTTTGGTAAGATTAAATCAGGTTATTCCTCTAAAAGGGACCTATTATTTACAAATCCATCAGAGCATAGTGTCAAGGTATCTATCAGTACTTATGGAGCTATATCATCATGGATTGAGGTTTTTGATAAGGAAATGGTTCTATTACCCAATCAAATGACTAATCTAACATTAGAAGTACAAGTCCCACCAAATACACCTAATGGTATTTATGATGGTAAAGTGAAACTAATCTTCAAAAAGGAAATTTTTAAATAATTACTTTAATTATAATCTATTGAAATGAAAAAATATGGTTCACAAATTAAAAATAATAACCTTAACCTGATTGCAATTATCATAATCTTTTTTATTATAATCTCTGTATCAGTTGATTATTTTTCTCATCAAAAATTTAAAAATAGAATTTCAGCTAATGCTGTTTCAAGCGGTTCTGTAGATATATGCTTTAACAATAGACCAGATGTAGCAGATTGCTCAGGCTTAGCAACAGTTGGCGTAATATATATCTGTGGCTTGGATAAAGATGCAAATCAAACAATAAATTTCAATCTAACAATAAACGCATCAATAAATACATCAATTTTTAATATATCAATCAGGGGAATCATCAATTTTACTCCTACTCAAAGTGATGTAGGATTCCATAAAATACAGATCAATATTTCTGACAATAGCAATTGTGTTAATTCAAACAACACATTACTTTTTAACTTAACAATAGTTGAACCACCAAAACCTATAGAAGAGGGTGCAGCTTTGACAACAAATGAATTGACATCAAATAAGCAAACTTGGTTTGATGTTAAAGCAGGAGATGTTTTAACTATGCCCATATCAGATGAAGAAATAGCTATATCAGAAATTTCCATGAATATTTTAAATGATTTAAATGAAGTTACACTTAAAGTAGCTCGCTTACTTTCCAATCCTACAACAATAGAACCAGAATTTAGGGTGTACAATTACTATGAAATAAGCAAATTTGGGATTAAAAACAATGATATCTCCCAGGTTTCAATAAACTTTAAGGTTCCTAAAGTATGGCTGGAATCAAACAATATTGATGCTTCAAATATTCTTTTGTACAAAGCAGGGAATGATTGGAATTCACTACCAACAAAACTTATATCTTCTGATGCCCAGTATGCATATTATGAATCAACAACCTCTGGATTTAGTACATTTGCAATAGGTGGGGAGATAATTCCAGAAATTACAAAATATGTTGGATTTGTAACTAATGTTGACTTACTTAAGATTGATTTGAAAGAACACGAAACTAAAACTGTTTCTTTTACTATTAAAAATACTCAAAATATAAGATTGGATATAAAAATAACAACAGATATACCAGATTATATCACTTTAAAAGATAATATAATCAGTTTAGCTCCAGGAGAACAAAAAACAGTAAACTTTGATGTTAGTATCAAAGATGCACCAAATATCTACACTGGCTCCATATTTTTAGCCTCTGCTGGTCTGAAAAAAGAGATAAGGTTAATAATTGATTTGCAACCTATTCTTTCTGCCTTTAAATTAAAAGTTTCAGTGCCTGAGCAATACAAAAATGTAGTTAAAGGTTCTAGTTCTATTGTTGAAGCACAAATTATATTGATGAATATTGAAAATCCTATTGATGGAATTTTGTTTTATTCTATAAGAACATTAAATAATAAAGATATAGTTTCAAATGAGGAAAATATTTATATTGAAAAAAATGCCTCATTAATCAAACAACTTAAATTACCTGAAGAAATAAGTGCTGGAAAATATATCTTTTATGCAAGTTTAAAATCGAATTCCAATATAGCATTTGATGCAGATATTTTTGAGGTTGTGGTTTCCAAATCTAAATTTAAAAGCCCAGTATTTATTGTGGTACTTATATTCCTAACCCTATTTATTATAATACTCCTAAAATATGTTTATAGATTTAAAAAAACTAAGAAAAAGATCGATAAAAAAACTAAGAAAAAGATCGAGAAATATTGAAGCATGAGACTATTAATAGATAAATACAAGCCTAAAAAGATAACTGATATACTTGGTCAGGATAAGTTAATAACCCAAATAATAGACATATTAAAAAAAACAGATGCATCAAAAAAAAGGTCTAAAAGATTAAAAAACAGCAAGGCTATATTTTTTTATGGTCCATCAGGTTGCGGGAAAACTGCTACAGCTTGTTGTATAGCCAATCATTTTGATTATGAGTTATACGAAGTAAACGCCAGTGACATAAGGAATACTGAACAACTGGATCTAAGAATTCGAAATGCAATAAAACAAAAAAGCCTTTTTGCAAAAGGAAAACTAATTCTTATCGATGAAGTTGATGCCTTGAGCTCTCAAGATAGAGGGGGGATAACTGCATTGATAAAAATTATAGAGGATTCACCATTTCCAATTATAGTTACTGCTACAAACCCATTTGAAGATAAAATTAAGCCTTTAATAAAAAAGTCTATATTGATAGAGTTTGAGGCACTGAATAACAAAATAATCATAGAAGCACTCAAAAAGATCTGTGATTGTGATGGATTTGAGTACAACCTGGACATTCTTAAAGCAATCTCAAGAAAATCTGGAGGAGATCTAAGGGCAGCAATAAATGATTTAGAATTATTAAAAGGTGAAGATCTACTAAAAGAGAATCTAAAGGAAATTGAAGAGGTGATTTATAGAACCAAATCAGATAACATGATAAGTGCATTAAATAGGATATTCAAAACAAATGACCTTAAATTGGCTATAACTGCATTTGATAATGTTAATGAAGATGTAAATAAACATTTTCTTTGGATAGATGAAAATATCCCAAAGGAGTACACCAGTCCAGAAGAGCTTGCAAAGGCATATGAAATGCTTAGCAAGGCAGATGTTTTTCATGGGAGAATTCAAAATTCCCAGTATTACAGATTTTTGGTTTATGTAAATGCACTACTAACAGCAGGAATTGCTTCTTCTAAGTATCAAACTCATAAAGGAATAGTTGATTACAATCCAACAAAAAGGATATTGAAGATCTGGTTGTACAACCAAAGATCTATAAGAAAGAAAGCAATTGCACAGAAGATCTCGTCAAGGATACATACATCAAAAAAAGAAGCACTCAAAAACACAATGTTCTATCTACCATTTATATTTAAGAATATTTCTAAAAATCAAGAGGTGAAATCAAGCATAATCAATGAGCTTAATCTGACTAATGAAGAGGTTGAATGGCTGAATTAATTGTATGTCTTTCTGGTGAAGAACAAATAAAAAAAGGCTGGGCACATATAGTTAGATTAATAAAGGAAGAAAACTGGAATAAGATACTCATTATAACAAATGATTTTGGCAAAAATAACTTCAAATCTGAAAAAGATGTGGAGTTCATAGTTGTTGATTTTCAAAAACCAGTTCTTGAATTGATAGAAGATATAAAAAAAGGTTTAAAAGGAAGGATTACAGATTTTGAAGTTGCCTTAAACATAGTTTCTGGCTCTGGAAAAGAGCATATGGCTATTCTTTCAGCACTATTAAAATTAGGAGTGGGAATAAGGTTAATAGCAATAACCAAAGAAGGGCTTAGGGAGATTTAATGCTTTAAACTATTTGTAATTAAAAAAATATTTAAACTCTTGTTATCTAAGTTATTAGATGAAAGTAATTGTCCTGTCTTTAGGAGGCTCATTGATAGTGCCTGATGGCATAGACACTGATTTTCTAAAAAAACTTAAAAAAACTATAGAGGAGTACATAAAAAAAGGATATAAATTTGTTATATACTGTGGAGGGGGCAAATTAGCCAGGAATTTTCAAAATGTTGCTTCTAAAATTACAAAGATTAGTAATGAGGAATTAGACTGGATTGGAATTCATGTCACAAAGCTTAATGCACAATTGCTGAAGTTAATATTCAAAAATGATGTAGAGAATTTTATAATAGATAATCCCAATGTTAAAATAGATTTTGGTAAAAGTAGTAAAAGCATTGTTCTTGCAGCAGGATGGCTTCCAGGGTGCAGTACTGATTATGATGCAGTTATTCTTTCAAAAAATTTTGGGATTAAAGAGATAATCAATATGAGTAATATAGACTATGTTTATGATAAGGATCCAAAAAAATATAGGGACTCAAAAAAAATTGAGAAAATAAGCTGGAGTAATTTTTCAAAATTAGTAGGTGATAAATGGAAAGCAGGGATGAATGCACCTTTTGATCCCATAGCTGCAAAGGAGGCACAAAAATCAGGCATTAAAGTGTATGTTATTGGTAAAGATCTAAAAAACCTTGGAAATTTGTTGGAAGGAAAAAAGTTTAATGGGACTACTTTATCTTAGATACCTGACTTCCTCAAATTTTGCATTCATTTATCTCTACTGTAATGTGTGCGAGTTCATGGATCTTTTTTAATCTTTTTTTATAATGCTCAATGGAATATTTCTTAGAGGTTAAAATCGAAATTATACAGGTATAGTGTTCATCTGAAACCTGCAATAAATGTAAATCACATATTTTTGAGTTACCATCTGATTCAATAATCTCTTTAATTTCATTTGATAATTCAGGATATGATTCATAATCCAGCAATATTCTTGATGAATCCTTTAACAATAATATTGACCAACGAGCTATTAAAACTGCACCAAATATTCCCATAATTGGATCTAACCAATTTAAATTAAAATATTTTGCTCCAAGCAAAGCTATTATGGCAAATACCGAGGTTAGAGAATCTGCGAGCACATGAAGATATGCAGATTTAAGATTTAAATCATCATGGTTATGTTTATGGTTATGTTTATGATGTTCATGTGTATAGCGGTGGTGTGAAGAATAACCTGCATTAAGAATAGCAACGCAAACCAAGTTAACGACAAGGCCAATAATAGCTACAATGATTGCCTCATTATAACCTATTTTTAAAGGGTATAGTAGACGATCAGCTGATTTATATATTATAATTAATGCTATAAGTCCAAGAATTATGGCACTGGAATAAGCACCCAATATCTCAATTTTCCATGTTCCAAATGTAAATTGATTATTATTTGAATTTTTTCTGGATAATTTGTAAGCAATAACTGATATGGCTAATGCAAAAGCATGTGTCCCCATATGCCAACCATCTGCCAGAAGTACTATGGAATTAGCAAGCCAACCGAATAAGATTTCAGCAATCATCATAGCAAATGTAATAATCACTACAATAAGAGTTACTTTTTCCAGATGCTTCTTATTCATACTAAATGAATGTTCATGCTGCCATTTTTTTAATTGGTTCTCATGCATAACTTATACCCTCCAAAGTAGCATATATAAATATATCTTTATGAAGCACAACATTAATCTATACAAAATGAAATCTTAGTTATAGCGAGCAGATATGGAGCAGATATGATTATGCCTAAAGTATATAAAACAGCAGAACTAACAGCAGTTTGGAGATCTATGGGTGGAGTAGATAACCTATCTATATCCAATGTGAGTATCAGTGGGAGGATCATAGGTTATTTTCTTGGATTGTTAGATCCAAATAGTGTTAAAACTATTTGCTTCAGAACAGAATTAATAGATAATTTTATAAAAAAGCTAAAACCAAAATACATCGTAGAAATAGGGGTGGGTTATTCTTCAAGGTATTATCGCTTTAAGGGCAAATTTAAGGATACCTGTTTTTACAATCTTGACTTGCCTTATTTTGCAGAAAAAAACAAAAATATTCTGCCTAAGATTTTGCCTTATGACATAACCAAAGATTCTTTAAACTTAGATCTACCTCCAGACTCAGATAGGACTTTATTTATTGTTGAAGGAGTCACAATGTATCTTAAAAAAAATGATGTAGAAAGATTACTAAAAGAAATAAAAAAATATAAAGGATTTTTGCTCATTGATTTTTTCAATTTTGAACAATCCACAAAATACAAAAAAGGTATAAAATCAGATAAAAAGATAAGTGAAAGACTCTATAAACTAATATTTAAGTTTATTATAAATAAGTGCAGTTTATTTAATTATAGAATAAAAAATATTGAAGATGGCAAAAAATTGCTTGGTAAATTTGGGTACAAAAATATACTAAATTATTCCTACGATGTACCTAAGACATTAGATACATTATTTTATGCCGAGTTCGGGTAATGATCAGTATGGATAAAAATATAGGACTGATAGAACTGGATTGCGTAATAACTTCAGGTTTTGGTGAAGGAGCTTTCTTTATCTCTATGCAAGACTACAAAAAACAGATAAAAAGCAAACTGGGATTTGAGGCATATTCCGGCACATTAAATTTAATAATTAATCAGCAAGGCATTTTGTGGAATAAATTAAAAAGTATGAAGCAAATAAAGATAAATGGATTCAAATCGGGCCACAAATATTGTGGAGGAGTAGACCTTTATCAAGCAAAGATCGCAAAAATTGGGGAATCAAGGATAATAGTTAATGGTTTCATCATAATACCAGAACTAAACAAACATAAAAATATTATAGAGTTCATTGCTCATGTTCACTTAAAGTCAGAGCTAAAAGCCAAAGATGGAGATAAAGTAAAAATAATATTGTAAAAATGAAAATAGGTATAGCAGATACAACATTTGCAAGAGTCGATATGGCTTCTTTTGTTATAGAAACAATTAAGAAGAATTCCAATTCAATAATAGTCAGATATACAGTTCCTGGTTTTAAAGATTTACCAGTTGCATGTAAAAAGTTGATTGAAGAGGATAAATGTGATATTGTTATTGCACTTGGTATGGCAGGCAATAAAAAAATAGATAAGCAATGTGCTCACGAGGCATCACTTGGCTTGCAATCAGCACAATTAATTACCAATAAACACATTTTAGAAGTTTTTGTTTATATGGATGAATCAAAGAAAGAAGAAGAAATATATAAGATAGCTCAAGATAGGGCTATAAAACATGCATTAAATGCATTGTCATTGCTCAAAGGGAAGACAGAACTTACAAAATATGCTGGTACAGGAAGAAGGCAAGGGAAAAAAGATGAGGGACCTATAAATCTAATATAACTGAAGAGAATAATATAATGGAAGAAAAATTAGGGATGGTTGTTAGTTTGTTTAACAGCGAAATCACAAAAAAAATGAGTGAAATAGCTGAAAAAAGGGTAAAAGAAGTAGGTGCCCATATTTATAAGTCAATAGAAGTTTCAGGCTCTTACGAAATTCCATTAGCAGTCAAAAGATTTCTTGAGCAAAAGGATATACAAGGTGTTTTAACTATAGGTACAATCATTAAAGGTGGTACGGATCATGATTTGGTTATTGCCCATTCTATTGCAAAAACACTTCTTGAGTTGTCAATTAAATACGACAAGCCAGTTTCTTTGGGAATTTCAGGACCAAACATAACTTGGCAACAAAGTGAAAAAAGAATAGAAGAATATGCACTAAGGGCTGTAGATTCAGTTATTCATTCTTTGAGAAGGGGATTATAATATATGCACATACCTACAATAATGTACTAAAAAAACTTCTCTAAAGGCATTTCAAATTTCTCAATCTTTTTTGATCTGACTGATTTATTCAGAATATTTGTTTTTTTAAAATATTTTATAACAACATCATTCTCTAAAATATTAGATAAGAATTTTTTTCTTGAACTGGATGTAAATGTGTCCTTTAAGAGCAGAGGTGCCAGTTTTACTGGCTCATTCAATAGGAAGTATTTTATTACCTGTAACGTCCTTATTGAATCATTTCTGTAGTATTTTGTATCCAGTTTCGACAAAACTTCGTAAATAACCTCCTCGAATTCAACAACTTCAACATCTTTTTTATTAAACTCCATTATTATTTCTTTTTTTCTTGATTGGGGTAATCCACCTAAAACTATAATCCTTTTTATCTTTTGTTTATCTTCAATTAGGTCATTAAATTTAGTCTCCTCAAATCTCTCAGCCACTATCTTGCTTATTGAACTGGAAAGATTTGTCATATCTGTTATATTGCTGGTTATTGAACAGCTAATTTCTATATGGTAAATCTCACTATCTCTGTCTCCAAATTTTAAAGCAATAATTCCACCATCTCTATTGCTTTTAGCTTTAATATTGTTAATTGTAAAAAAACCCCTTTTGTTATACCAAAAATTAACTATATCCCTTTCAGCACTCATAATACAATCACCCCCATTCAGAATTGAATGTCTACCTTCTATTCTTTATATGTTTTATGTTTTTCAGGCACTTTCTGATTTATGAGTGATTTCCTTATTTTTGAAATCATTTC
>CAZIEE010000037.1:0-11509 GCA_964538135.1 uncultured Methanosarcinales archaeon | reverse complement strand
GCTCAACAGGGTTTTCATCTCGTGTCCTTCGGACAAGACGAAAACTTAGTTATTATTAGCAGAGTTAGTACAGCAGGTCTTGCTAATATTACTAATCCGGTTGAAGGTATGATGGTGTATGATACAACTGAAAACTGTTTGAAAGTTTACGTCAACGCAGCAATTGGTTGGAAATGTTTCAATAAAAAAACTTGTCCATAATAATGAAAAAGATTTTAAGTGTTCTGGTGTTTACAATTTGTAAACTCAGTTTTTCGCAGGTCATAATTGGAGATAATGTAGGTACAGCTACGGATAAGACTTCTGTTCTTTTAGAATTTTCCAGCACTCAGAATAAAGGAATTATTCTTCCTTACATTACAGATAAAACAGGACTGAACACGCCAGGAAGCATGATCCTGAATGCAACTATACCAACTGCTGCCAAAGTAGAATATTACAACGGTACTACTTGGGTTGATTTGAGCATTCAGACTGCTAATGTTTCTTCATATTTAGGAATTCAGCCAACAGCCAAAGAAAATACTAATGCTAAAGTTGTTATTGGTGCTAATACTTCTGCTGCAGACGGAATTTTGGTTTTAGAATCTAATACCAAGGCTATGGTTTTACCAACCGTTTCTTCTTACAAAAATATTATCAATCCTGCGCCAGGAATGATGGTTTTGCTGAATAATGGAGGAATCAAAACACTGGCTTTTTATAACGGAAATCAATGGAGTTTTTGGAGTTATTGATATTTTTTCTAATAAAATTTTCAAAGAGTTTTCAGATTTTTGGAAACTCTTTTTTTAGTTTTAAATCAAAATGATTTCTTTATCTTATTTTTGTATTTAGATTAAAGTTATTTTTAAATATTTTACTGTTATAATGAAAATCACAGAAGAAAATCAGGAAAAGCTTTCCGTTTTAGAGAAGATTGCAAACGGAATCATTTGGTGGGTAGGCTCTATACCGTCTTTGATTTTGCATACGATTTTCTTTATCGTCAGTTTTGCTTTGCCACTTTTTGGATTGGTAGATTTTGACAAAATTATGCTGGTTTTTACGCATTGGAACCGAAAGATTTATCTTGTAATAGTTGAATAAATCCAGTTGGTATTCTTTGCTGATGTACCCTCTGTCGCCGATTAATAAACAGTTTTCAAAATTCTCCTGAATGTCGTGCAGATAGTTCACGTCGTGAACATTTGCAGGGGAAAAATCAAACGAGTGGAAGATTCCATTTTTGTCACAAACCGCATGAAGTTTATAGCCAAAATACCTAGATTTTTGTGCGGCACAATATCCATATGCAGGTTTGATCTCATCCGTGGAACAGATTGCAGAACGATTTGCCCGACTTATTTTACAGATTTCAATTGGCGTGGAATCCACAATAAAGACATCGGTGAAATCCGAAAACTTGCTGCTCAAGGTTTCTCTGATTTTTTCAATGTAGGGAAAAAGTTTTCTTTTCCTTTTATTGTAGACACTCCTTTCAATTCTTCCCTCCAAATCAGTCCCTGAAATGTATCTAAATAACTGTAGTTCAGAGTTAATAGACATATATTCTGCAGTGAGGTTGAGTGCCACAAGTTCCAAATCAGACATTTTTGGAAGCCTAATTTTCTTACTTGCAGTAATATATTTACAGATGTTTGTCAATTCTTTTAAAATAATTTTGTAGTTTTGAATAAGATTGTTCATGTATTTAATAACTTGGTAATCAATTAAATATACGATTTTTTAATCAAATGGACAATCTTTTTTTTTTTTAATTCCTAAATGCACAACAGGTTAAGTTTTAAATGTCTAATGAAAAAAGAACGGAAAGTAGAAAATCTAAAAAATCTATCTAAAAAATAGTCTTTAAAAGAATAAAGATAAATTGCTAAAAACAAAAATTAAAACTATCTTTGATACTCTAATTTTCATTTGAAAAAATGAATTTTTAAAGTTAATAATTAATACTCTTGAGCAGTCTTCGGACTGTTTTTTTTGTAAAATTAAATCGCCTATTAAAAAAAATAGACTAGTTACGCTTCCTGTAACTAGTCTATATCAAAACCAATAAAAACAATCTTCTATTCTTCTTCTTCAAAAAAATAGAGAAGTCGTTTAACTAACCAAAGCTAATCATTTTTTGATAATATTCTACGCTATATTTTGCAATTCATTTCAAAGAATTACAAAATTACAAACCTAGTTTGTAAGGCTCCATCTGTATTTTGTAATTTTGTAATAATCTGTAAATCAGTATTTTGCGATTTATTATGCTATACATAATATCGCGCCAATTGAAAAATCCTTTTTTCTTCGTTTTTTTCGTTTTCCTTTCACTCCGCAAAACTGCCATTTTGGCGCAAAATTTTTCCAATGATTAAGTAAATTCCATATAAACGTTATTTTTTAAAATATTTATTACTTTTTTATTTTGTTATTTTAAGTCTCTGTAATTAATTGATTATTAATATTTTACAAAGCTAAAAACGAGTTTTTATAACGAAAAAACGAGTTTTTATAACGTTCGTGCGAGTTTTTATAACGTTCGTGCGAGTTTTTATAACGAAAAAACGAGTTTTTATAACGTTGTTGCGATATTTTAAAACGAATATCTTTTATTTAGCTCGTTTTTGTATATTTGCAAAAAACATATGGAATTACGAGATGTTAACCAGGATGAAAAAGTAATATTGCAACATAATGCAATCACTTCAGGGCGTTATGATTTTTCTTCCTGCCAATTGGATATTCTTTTTATGGTTCTGGCACAATTAGAGGTGGGAGAGTTAGAATATACAATTCATACGGCAGATATTGAAAACATAACTGGAAGAAAGTGGAATATAGCACAGCTCACACAAAGCACAGAACTGATGCTTACAAAAATGTTTGAAATTGAGGATGCAGAAAAATATAGACAATTTGTATTATTTCAATATTTTGATTATTTAAAGGGAGAAAGAACCATAAGAGTAAAGTTGTCTGAAGTTGCCTTGCCATACTTTTTTGAACTAAAAAATAATTTTACTGCAATGCAGTTAAAATCTACTCTTTCCGTTACTTCTAAATATGCCAAACGATTGTATGCTCTAGGTTGTCAATGGCGGAATGTAGGGAAAAGACGTTTTGAGATTGAAGAACTCAAAAAGATGCTTGGATTAATCGACAAAAAAGGAAACGAACAATTTGAAAGAATCAATGATTTTAAAAAATATGTTTTAGATATTGCTAAAAAACAAATTAATGAGGAAAGTGATATTTATTTTGATTATAAATTGATTAAGCAGGGGCGATCCTTTAAATGGGTAGAAGTTTTTATTAATATGAAAGTAGCTCAACAATTAGAAATAAATTTTGACATAAGTATTAATAGCCAAAAATATATATCAAAATTGATAGCTTATGGACTTTCTCAAATACAAGCAGAACTGATTGCGGGAAAAGAAAAAGAAAAGGATTTCGATATCTTAATAACAGAGCTAAATGAGAAGATTAGACAGAGAAAGCTAAAGATTGAAAATTCTGTAGGCTATCTAATTGGCATATATCAAAAAAAAGGAATTTTGCCAGTGAAAAATTAATCATATATTTGCATATAAATATATATACATATAAACATATATGCCTTATTTTATTCTTACTACACACCAAAAAGGAGGTGTCGGAAAATCTACGCTTACCTATAACCTTGCTATAAATCTTAAAGATAAAGCAAAGGTTTGTATTGTGGATATGGATGTTCAGGGATCTCTATCTGATTTTAAAAATTTTTCTCCAGTTCCTGTTCTCCCCCCAGACAAGTTATCAGAATTAAAAAATTCTGATATTGATTTTGTATTTATTGATACCCCTCCTTATCTATCAAACAAACTTCCCGAGCTGTGCTCTCTTGCAAATGTAATTATTATTCCTACGAAAGCTGGGGTTTTTGATGTTCTTGCAATCAGATCTACTATTGAAATAGTAAAACAATCTAAAGCAGAAAAAAAGACACTTATTGTTTTCAATATGATTAAGCCAAATACTTCGCTAACTGAAGAAATAAAAAACCAGCTGAGCGAATATAATATTAAAGTGGCTCAAACAATGATTTCAGATTTGGTAGTCTTCTCTCGTTCAGCTCTACACAATGGGGTGGAAGATAATAAAAAAGCTCTATCACAGATAGAAGCATTGACAAATGAAATTTTAACCGTATTAGCATAAACATATAAATATATGCTTATATAAATATATAAATATATGGCAAAAAAAAATAGCTCAACAGCCAATCTATTAGGCAAAGTCCTTTCTCAAAAGGCTACAACTCCAATACAAGAAAACAAAAACGGCATTATAAAACCTATTGAAAAAACGTTTTTATTGTCGCTTCCCGAAACAAAATTGCAACAGTTAAAGCAAATGGCACTGGATAAAAAAACATCTGTAAGAAATTTGATTAACTCTGCTATTGATGAAAAATTTTTTAAAGAAGAGAGAAAATAATAGATATTTTGGGTTGAAAAACACCTACACTTTTATGTAACTATTTGCGTAATTCCACTAGCTCCAGTAAAAAGATTATAAATTTTAATAAACAATGTCGTTCTGCTTCTGATGGTTCTTATTGCTTTAGTCTTTTTTATCCAAGAGATTATTCGCCCTGGAAAGAAAATAAGAACTACACAAAATTGGATTAGAACGGCTTTAGGTATGGCAAAATAAAAAGATAAGCGAAGGCTTCGTGAAGTTTTTTGAGCGTTGGATCTGAATAAGATCACAACGAGAAAAAAAACAAACGAATGCACGAGCTTAGATTTTTAAATCTGCAGATAAATTTCACAAAATAAAAAGTGCAGTTTTTAACAGCACTTTCTTTTTTTATAGTCGAAAAAAATGAGATTACTATATTAGATTACAATAGTTCTCTAAATAAATCTTTTTTTATTGAATTTTCAAATAATGATTGCATAGTCATATTGTCAAAAACATTTGTTTTTTTACCATATCCTGCTTTTAATGTTTCTAATAACTCTTTGTTATACTTATTGTAGCTCTCTTTATCTATTGGTTTTTCTTTATTGGAAATTTTTGCGCAATTTTTATTCTTATTCTCTATACTAGCTAAGGTTATTTTAAAATCATCTGTATTCACTTCATAAATTAAACCAGGCAAATTTCCAAAGATAAAAGGTCCGAAATTTAATGGTATACTTGGGTTATACCAAGCTGTCCATTGCTTATCCTTGTAGCTTGTTGTTGCTTTATTTAGCACAATATTATCTACTACTTTTGTGTCTTTTGTAATTTTCCATTTTAATGTTATTTCCTGTTTATAATAAACCCTTAATATTTCTATTTGGTCGTGGAATATATAATTCCCTTTTTCTGCGTTTTCAATAACTACATAATTAAATATTTCCATTTCTTCCGGATTACAATACTCATTAGAATAAAAAAGGGATTTATTTCCTGTTATATCTAAAGTAAACAACTGTCTCATTCCATTTTTTTCAACAAGGTATTCAATAGAAGTATTTTGTGAAAAACAAAAACCAAGCGCAAAAAATAAAAAGGAAAAATAAATTATTTTTTTTCTCATAATATATAAATTTAAAAGAGAGGGATAATCCCTCTCTTATTGTTAAGTTTTCTATTTATTTTTTACCAAGAAACAGCAACACATCCGTCGTCTAGTCTCTTAACGTGAACGTCAAATTCGTTACCTAAGGAATCGTCGTCTTGGATTTTTTCTAAACAAGCATAAGCACTTCTAATTCCACACACCTTACAAGAACCGTGCAATACTTCATCTGGTTGTTCTCCCTTGTCAACTTTAGAAAGGATGATTGCGTTTCTGAATTTATCATCCTTATTTTTACTAATAGAGACGATAGCAACTAAATCTTTATTATCTTCATTGTCTTTTAATACATCTAAAGCCGCAATAGATGCATCAATTTGATTAATCATTCTCTTTCCAAAATCAGAAGCTTTATTATATTCTTCTTCTGTTGCTACAGATTTTTTACCGTTTCTTTCCACCATAGTAACTTTTACTTGGTTCTTAGGGTCTCCGTTGTTAATACTTTTTGCAAATGCTACTGTAGAAAATAAAACTGCAAATACAGTCAAAACTTTAAATAATTTTTTCATAGAAAAATTGAATTTAATGGTTAATATTAGTTTTTTGAAACTATTTCAAAACAAAAATATAAATTTTTTATAAATATCAAAATTAATTTTGATATTTATTGAATTTTTACTCAAACAGTAAAATAGCGGATTCAACCATCTCTTATTTCTATTTGGGATTACTCTTATTGATGAAACAATTGATATAAATCAAATTGTAAGTGTGAGCAAAAGTTGAAATTTTTAGATTAAAAGCACCTACAAATGTGTAGGTGCTTCCTTAAGCAGTGTACTTCTCCAAATTTCAATATCTTTTTTTACGAAAAAATGAGGATTATTTATCCTCATAATGTCCCAATGCTCTAATAATATTCACTAAAATTTCATCTTCAAAAATCTCGTAAACCAATCTGTCTTTTTGATTAATTCTTCTACTCCAGATTTCTCCATCATAATTTTTTAATCGCTCCGGCTTTCCTGTTCCTTTTCGGGGTTCTTCTGAAAGTTCCAAAAAAAGAAGTTCTATTTTTTTTATATCACTTGTTCTTCCAGACTTATAAATCTGTTCTAGGTGCTTTTTTGCTAAAACACTCGTTACAATCCTATACTTTGCCATAACTTTTTTGGATCAACCGATACTGTCTTTCCCTCTTTTTTATCTTTCCTGGATTGTTCTATGTCTTTTTTTAGATTTTCAGAATAAAAAAATTCTTCAGAATTTTCTACAAACTCTGCATCTACTAATTTTAAGGCAGCTCGAACTTTTTTTTCTTGCTGTCTATTTTTTACTCTTACGGTGAATATTCTCATTCTAACTATTTATTTTACAAAGTTATAATAAATTTAAAATATCTTTTCTCCTAAATATGAAAGCTACTTTGATAGCTTTCCATCCCTGTACTGAAGTAAATTTTCTGAATCTTTTGGATTCTTATTGATCCATTCATTCACAATCTTGATATCTCTTACCAGATCATCCACTTCTTTCTTATTATAAAACCCTTTTCCTTCCTTTTCCATTTCTGCAAATATTTCTGCTTTTACTTCGCTCTTGGTCTGAACAGATTTTAGATAAAACTGTGTTGCTAAACTTCCTGCAGTAATCAATATTGCCAAACTTAAAATTCCTGCGCCTATAAAACCATAAATGCTCCAATTAAACAGTTTTAGCCTTTTTTCTAGGGAAAGGATAGAATTTTTATCATCTGCGCTTAATTCAGCCTTTACTTCTTTATTTTCAAATTTATGAAAAAACTCATCAAAGCTTTCCATTAATGCTGCATTTTTACGCTCTGTTCTGCGGTGCTCTTCCTGGAGTGTTTTCTCAAACAAAATAATACTTTCTTTAATATCTGCAGATACATCCTTAATTTCTTGGCTTTTTTGCGCTACCTGACGGCTCTCTTCACTAAACTCGGAGATTATCTCCGTGATACTTTTTTCTCCCATTTTTTTCAATTTGTTTTTGGTTAATCTTTATCTCCTAAATCCTTTATTTCTTATTGGTTCTTCTTCTATTTGTTCCTTGATATTTTTTAGTTTTTCTTCCCCAAATTTTCTCTCCTGGTTCTGCGCTTGACGTTGCTCTTCTTCCTCTTTTTTATTTCTTTCTAAAATTTGATTTAATTCTTTGATTTTTAAGCCTAATTCTGAAAGTTTAAAGCCTATAGGAACTCCTTTTGATTTGTCCTTGATTTCTTTTTTGGAATCTTCTTCTTTCAATATTCT
Source organism: uncultured Methanosarcinales archaeon (assembly GCA_964538135.1). Lineage (GTDB taxonomy): Archaea > Nanobdellota > Nanobdellia > Woesearchaeales > GW2011-AR4. The sequence goes on along the minus strand of CAZIEE010000037.1, from coordinate 3,682 downwards.
AGCTCCATAAACGCCTCGAGCTTCGTTTCGTGAAATTTGAAAAATAAATCCTTTTTTTTCTAGGTTCTCTCTCAGCTCTTCAAAATTTGCAGAGTTCCTGGTTTCTTCCAGAATGGTTGCTTTTAATCCTTTTTTCCTTTCTTCTCCTATTTCTTTAGCGGTTTTCCAATTTCTTTCCTTGGACATCTTCTCGCCTATCTTCCCTGCTTTGATGCCTATATTACTATCATTAATGGCGTTCTTGCCTGTGAAGTCTATTCTACTGATGGTAAGGTGTAAATGTTTATCATCTGTGGAATGGTGCAAATGAGCTATGTATTGATGGTTATCTATATTAATGCCTTGCTTTTGCATATAATCTTTGGCGAGAGCTTCCCAATCTGATTTGGTTAGAGAATCACCATACTGCTTTGGAGGGGAAATAATAACGCCTAATCTGTATTTTTCTGTCCTGGTGTTTTGTCTTTCTACTCCTCGCATTTGTAAATGCCAATCTTTAGGTTCTACACCTATTAAACCATTGCGACAAATTTCTTCAGCTTGTCCTTTGTCGTTGGCTTGGTATTCCATACTTTTTGGACTGCCTAGTTTGGATTCTGCGGTTATAACCATTGTATTTTTTCTCTTATGTCTGTTACTAGCGTTTGAAGAACAGATAAAAACTCCTTTTTTTCGTGTTCTTCAAAATGGGAAGATTTAATGAAATTCGAGAGCCTGGAAAAGTTGTTCGCATATTCTATTAAGATTTTATTTTGCTCTACGTTAGGTAACTTTTTTTCATTTAAAATAACTCTGCAGTATTCTGTTATTTTTAAATTTTTTTCTTTGGATTTGGATTCTAATAAGTTCATTTCTGAAGGGGTAAATCGTAAGGTGATTTTCTCGGTCTTACGATTTTCTATCCTGGGACGTCCTCCTAATTTCCCCCATTCTTTATGCTTGTTTTTTTTCTGTTCTGCAGCTAACTGATCGGCTAAAAGTTGCTCGAAATTTTTCATACGATTTACGGGTTTTATGCTTATTTATGATCTTCAAAAAAATACAAAACTCGGAGAGTTTTTCCTTTTTGAACGGAGTGAAAAAAGCAAGAATGGGAAAACGGCAGAAGAAAAACGATGGTTTTTGCTGGCATTTTCCACTTCTTGCGCTCTTTTTTAACGCCTACATCACAACTAAGCTAAGCATTCTTTACTTAATAACAAAATATAAAATTAAAATCTTGAAAATTGATCCGAAATACACGCTCAAAACTGACAGTATATTCTTAAAAAAAAGAGAGGGAAAAATATAACTAAAAGAAAAAAAAATTAAAAAAAAGAAAGCCTCTTCCTAATTGAAACAGACAAGAATTTTATATAAATAACTCTTGGATTGCGCCTGGATTTATGCTAAAATTCTTGGTCGTGAAAATTAAATTTGCTTTGCTTTTTATTAAGTTACCTGTTGTGCATTTAGCACAAATTAATTTTTAACTTATTCAAACTTCTCTTGAAGACGAAAAAATTTAGATATTGAATCATGGTAAAAGAAGTTATTTTTGATACTATTCTTGTTGCCAAACCTTGAAAGGTTTTTGCGAGGTTAATATTTATTAAGAACTGTCCGCACAGTTGCGAAATATTGGTTTGTTCATGATTTAATTTTTTTTCAATGGTATTCACGATTGCTTCGCAGTTCAATCCTCTTTCTGATTTTTGATTTTGTCTTGCAAAAGTCCACAAAATTATGCTGGTTTTTACGCATTGGAACCGAAAGATTTATCTTGGAATAGTTGAATAAATCCAGTTGGAGTTCTTTGCTGATGTACCCTCTGTCGCCGATTAATAAGCAATTTTCAAAATTCTCCTTAATGTCGTGCAGATAGTTCACGTCGTGAACATTTGCAGGGGAAAAATCAAACGAGTGGAAGATTCCATTTTTGTCACAAACCGCATGAAGTTTATAGCCAAAATACCTAGATTTTTGTGCGGCACAATATCCATATGCAGGTTTGATCTCATCCGTGGAACAGATTGCAGAACGATTTGCCCGACTTATTTTACAGATTTCAATTGGCGTGGAATCCACAATAAAGACATCGGTGAAATCCGAAAACTTGCTGCTCAAGGTTTCTCTGATTTTTTCAATGTAGGGAAAAAGTTTTCTTTTCCTTTTATTGTAGACACTCCTTTCAATTCTTCCCTCCAAATCAGTCCCTGAAATGTATCTAAATAACTGTAGTTCAGAGTTAATAGACATATATTCTGCAGTGAGGTTGAGTGCCACAAGTTCCAAATCAGACATTTTTGGAAGCCTAATTTTCTTACTTGCAGTAATATATTTACAGATGTTTGTCAATTCTTTTAAAATAATTTTGTAGTTTTGAATAAGATTGTTCATGTATTTAATAACTTGGTAATCAATTAAATATACGATTTTTTAATCAAATGGACAATCTTTTTTTTTTTAATTCCTAAATGCACAACAGGTTGATAATATATTTTAGCAAATGATTATAATGATTTAAATCATAATTAAACTATATTCTCGATAATTATCCCTAACTTTGTTGTAAACAAACCTTGCTGAAGGCAGCACTTATAATGAAAATGAGCGAAAATGAATAAAAATTTAAATGAAAAAGTATGTTTAATTCTTACTTTTTTTTTTCTGTTCTTTAATGTATTCACAATTGAGACCAAGTGTCATCTACGGTGATTACAATACTTATTGGACTTCCCAAAATAACTCGGCAACTTATGTTACTGCACAAGATACCAATAATCTTCTTGGGTTTACGGTTGGAGGAGTTACCTATTCTACGGGTGTCAATAACGCAAGATTGACAGCTAATGGAGTCAGTTTTGTGAATGAAAGCTACAGATCTTTTCCAACATCAATTAATACAACTAGCACGGCTACCAACTTTTTGATTGGTATTCCAAGGTATGTGAATGGTGTTCTTCAAGATCAAACTAATACGCCTTCCTTAAGCTGTAGTACTTCTTTAGGTTATTATTTAAGAGATGGAATTAATGGTCTGGATTTAAGTACAGCAGTTTTCAATATTCCTAAGCAAGAATTAACTTTTTTGGTAAACGTTTTGGCTGATATTAATCCAAATTGTATCACAGATGATATTCCTGATATTATCGTGACTCAGGTTGGTGCGCCTAGTTCCAGTTTCGATGTTTTTAAATTTACTGATGTTAATGGTAATACTGTAGGTGTTCAGAAAGATGTTAATTTTTCTTCTGTATCACCTTCTGGAAAGGCTCTTTGGAGTTTTTATTATGCAGGCAATTGTCCACATGATTACAATAGTGGTTCTGCTTTTTCTGGAACAACTAGGGATATTAGAATTTTAACATTCAAACTGAGTGATTTTGGAATTACATCATCCAATTATACAAGTGCAGTAAGATTTGTACAGGTTTTATCTGGAGATAGTGATGTTGCTTTCTCAGCTTATAGTACCAATTCTTTATCACTTTATTGCCTAGAAAATGCAACGACATCTGGAACAACTTCTGATACAAAAATGGGAATTACTTCTCTGGCAAGAGCAGGTTCCGAGACTGGTTCTGATAACTGGCCAATGGTAAGAAAAGGAGGTTATATTGCATTGGAATCTAATAAGAAACCTTTTGTTGAACTAAACCTTCGGTAGCTTTACCCTTGCGCATATTTTAGTTACTTTGTA
>CAZIEE010000036.1:0-12017 GCA_964538135.1 uncultured Methanosarcinales archaeon | reverse complement strand
CTTAACCATTGGATCACAGTCGCAAAAATAAAAATCAATAAATTAGAATTTAATTTTCTCTAATCTTCTCCTTTCTCTTTTGTTTCACTCCCTTCAGAATAAGAAGGAACAGCAGCTTTGCTTATTATCATAATATCTCCAATTGATTTTACAAGCTGGTGAGGAACAATAACTCCCTTGGCAGATCCCAAAACCTTGTTCAAAAATGAGCTTTTAGTAGCTCTGACACGCCACCCAAAAACTTTATTTTGAGTTAAAATAGTCTCTTCAACATCTCCAAAATACTCCCCATTATCAGTGAATACTCTCATATCATAAGTTTCACTTATTTTCTTCATTTTCAACATTTTAGATCACCATACCAAACTATACTCACTCGCATAATTAATTGAGTATAGATGCTCGTTAGTAATAAGCAAAGAACATTATATATTGTTCAATTATTTGTGTTCTTTGCTACATGAAAAATTATAATAATCAGTATTTAAATCTTTTGGAAAACATTATTAAAAACATGGATTTTCTTATAACTTATGAAGTACAAAAACTTAGTATTTTTAGGAACATCACACATAGCAAAACAGAGCCTTGATGAAGTAGAGGAATATATAAATAAAGAGAAACCTGACATAATAGCTCTTGAACTAGACAAAAAAAGGGCACATGCTTTGATAAAAAAGCCAAAAAATAAATTAGAATTTAGAAATATTAAACATATTGGAGTGAAGGGTTTTATTTTTTCCATGTTGGGGGCATGGGCTGAAAGAAAGTTAGGAAAGCTTGTTGGAATCACTCCAGGCTCTGAGATGAAAAAGGCAATGAGAATTGCAAAAAAGAAAAAGATTGGAGTAGCCTTGATAGACCAGGATATAGAAATAACTTTAAGAAGGATATCTCAAGCTATAACGTGGAAAGAAAAAATAAATTTCTTATTAGACATAATCAAGGCAATGATAAAGGTTAAAGGAGAAATAGAATTTGACTTAAAAAAAGTTCCAGAAAAAAAAATTATTAAGTTGTTAATAGAGAAATTAAAACATCGTTACCCTAATATATATAAAGTTTTGATAGAAGAAAGAAATATTGTTATTTCTGATAATTTGAGAAATCTGATGGCATCTCACCCAGACAAAAAAATTTTGGTTATTTTGGGAGCAGGCCATGTAGAAGAGGTTTTAGGACTGATAAATTTAAATAGTATAGAATGAGATTTAACATAGATGGAAGAGTTAGTTGACTTAAAAGAAAAAATAAAAAGGTACTATAGGCCAACAACAAATGAAATAAAAGGACTGGTTATATCAATTCTTGTAATTGGATTTATTATATCTTTTAAGGAGTGGGGCACAAATGATTTTAACTTAAGCGAAGGACTTTACAATTTATTTAATTCTATTTTGATTGTTGCTTTATCAATAGTTATTCACGATACTGGTCAACGTATTCTTGGATTGATTATTGGTTACAAAGTAGAATTCAGGTTGTGGTCTTTTGGATTGGTAATTGCAGTAGTGCTTGCATTTATAAGCAATGGTAACCTATGGCTTATTGTCCCAGGTGGATTTATGTTACACCACCTTGCTGGAGCCAGATTGGGATGGTTCAGGTATGGCATAAACTATTTTGGTCAGGCTATGGTAGCACTGGCAGGTCCTCTTTTCAGCTTAATGTTGATTATATTGCTTAAATTATTGAGTGCATTCTCAACAAATTTATTGATTGAGAAAGCAATTTTTTTTAATGTTATTTATGCAATAACAAGCCTTATACCGATTCCACCTTTGGATGGCAGCAAAATATATTTTGGAAGCAGAATGCTTTACGCCTTTATAATGCCTGCAATTATATTTGCTTCTTTTCTTATGATAATTAACATTCCCATATTTTTTGCTTTAATACTTTCACTATTGATTGGGATAATCTTATGGTTAGTTTATTACATAACATTTGAAAGGAAGGTATGGTTTGGTCCATAGTAGGGGTATGTGGTATGTGTATAGCATCATAAGGTCAAAATTCAATCGGACTGAATTCATTGACGAGCGTTGTGGCGAGGGGATGCTCCAATGACATGAGAGTGAGCGAGTTCGTAACGAGCTCACTCGCTCACAAGTCACGGGAACGCAGCTCCTTCATCCTTCCCATAGGGAATTTTGAAGATGCTAAACAAATAGTAATCTTCGGAGGGTATAATGTTTGATTTTCACAAAAACTGGATGGAGTTTTTCTTTTTTTTACTTATGGTAATTGGTGTGTTAATTGCATTGTTATCTCCAAGTGCAGTCATAAGCTATTTTATAATTTTTATATCTGGAATATTTGCAGGCAGACTCATTTTTGAGAGAAAGCACAAAATAAAATTCCCATATTTGATAATTATATGCGGATTTTTAATTGGATATGCACTTGGAATTTATTACGGTAGCAGGTGGGTGGTAATATTTTTATTTATAATCAGTACAGGATTAAGCTATATATTGTTTAACAAAAAAATGTTAAAGGATTTTAGGTTTTAAATTAGTAACTACTAATAGATAATAAATAAATATACATAAAATGGAGTGACTAAGAAAAAGTTTATAAAGTGTATCTCCTTTCCAGTCATTAATTAAATTAAGATAAAAGAAAAAACTAATTGGAGGGATAAAAAATGGCTAAAGAGAATACACCTGAGAATACACCTGTTAATAAAACTGGAGATGTTGTAGCTACTGGAGTAGAAAAAGGTGTGGTTACCACTAATAGCGGTATTGGGGGAAATCCTTTGGTTGAAATACCAGTTGTAACTTATAATAAATTAGAACTAGTAGATCAAGAAACTCTTATGGGTGGGTTAAGCATTATGGAAGAAGGTGGGTTAAAACCAATGAATTTACTTAATTTAACAGATTATTTAACAAATCCCATGGTAGTAGATAGAACTCATGGGTCACTATTTGAACTTAATTATGTAACAACTGGAAGTGAAATGCATTGTGTGAGAAATGGACCAGCAGGAGTGCTTATTGTAGTACATCCTTATGGGAGTAACCAAAATGTAAATCCATATTTAACTGTTAAAAATTTAGAACCATTGACAGGTTCAAGGCCTAAAGAAGGCTCACCAGCAGGAGGTAAGAAGGTACCTTTGGAAAATATACTTTCTATTTATAAATTAAAGGATGAGGTTACTGGCTATGGTGAAGGAAAAGAAACAGCAGTGAGTGTTCTTAACTATGAACAAGCAATGGAATCTTTTAATAGAGCTATACCTATTAATAAAATACCCAATGACCCAGTTTTCATGGCTCTTTTTGGTCAAAATCCAAATAGGTTAGATCGATTATTATATGAACTTGGAAAAAGGGGTAGAGAAACAATGACTGCAACGTATAATGAGGGAACTTTAAAAAGAACAATATTCGAATCAGAAAAGTTAGGATATACTTTAGGGATAGTTCATCCAATAGTATTAAGTACTCAGAACCCCCCCCAAGTTATAGCTAATTCATGTATAGGGGATAGTGCAAAATATATTGCATTATCAAAAGGGAAGTAATCAATTACCTATCCAGTATCAAAGGTGTTATTGATTACTTTATTTTTTTATTTATATTTATTTTTTAAGTTTAATTTTTAATATGTTTGAGGGGGATATGCTCCCTTAGTTCTAGTTGGGAGTGGGTTTATAGGTATAATTTTTTCTTCTTGTTTTTCTACCACAGGTGACATTTTATTTTCCAATCTTATTTTTGTTATTCCAACCTTAAATAGTCCATTTTGTTTTTCATCAAACAGATATACCCTAAGTTCTGCGTTGCCTTTTGTAAATTTACTTAGTATAGTTCCCGAGCTCTGATCACTAATCCTTCCTTTATGTATAACTTGCTTTTTTTCACCTTGAAAGATTATCCAAATAAAGCTAATATTAGCATCTTTAGAATTACCTTCAGAATTGATTATATCACTTCCCAAACCTACTGCTTCTGCTTCTAAATTTTTGATAGAGTCACCAATAAAATGAACAGAATTTTCAACTGGTCTGTTTATTTTTACAATTAAGGTTTCTTTTGTTTCTTTTAATAGGCTAAACGTTCCTGGTTTATATTCCAATTCCTTTTCTTTAACCCATATTATAATAGTATTTTTAGAATAAATGTATTCCTCTTCTTTAGTTCTTGTTGGAAACACCTTCTTCAATCCAAATATAATCTTATGTGTGCCTACACCAATTCTATTTGCAAGTATAGGTAGATAAAGACCTTTAGGAGTAGCTGGTCCCTCATCAAATTTCTCCAATTTTATTACTTTCATATTCATATTATAAATAATTTTAAACAGAGAATAAGTATAGGTTACACTTTCTGATGTATCTAAATCACCTATTTTTACTATAAATTCTATCCTATCGCCTATATAAAAAGGATGACTGCCTTCAGGATCATCTTCAGGGGAAATTATAATCAAAGGTCCAATGGCTCCAATGGCTCCAATTGGTGGTAATTGTGTAACTTCTGGAGTAGTAGGTATAGTAGGAGTAGATACAGAAGGTACAGAAGGTACAATATGGATAATACACTTCCTTAAAGCACGTCTCTTATAAGTACTACCCTTTGGACTAATTGCAAATAATGATATTCTATGTAAACCTGGCAACAAACTTACATATTTAGTTATTTCAAATTCAATTGCTTCATTCTCATTTTTTATTTCTTTTTCATCTCCTATTTTTGACTTATCAACATAACATATACATTTTATTGGGTATATATCTATTGGCGACCTGACGTTGAATAACCTTGCACTAACCTGAATTGGAACATTTTGAATTATTTCATAAGTCTTTGGCTGAGTCAACTCAATTTTTGCTTCCTTCCATTCATTCTCAAATTCCTTCTTTGATTCATTCCATTCTTGAACTTTGATAGTTAATTCTTGTAATTGAGATTCTGGTGTTGGTATTTCGGTTCTTTGTACATAAATCTTGATACTCTTCCTATCCCAACCATATCTTTTTTCTTCAACTGGAGAAGTTTCTTCTCTACGCCCTCTAACAAAAAATACAACTTCGTAATCACCCTCTTTCAAATTACCAAAGTCTTCTGATGAAAATATAATTTCATCTAATATTTTAGCAAATGGTTTAAACTTTAATTTCGATATTGGTGTATTTGGACTTCCTTCAGGATAAATCTGCACCAACTCTTCTTTAACTATCTGACCTGTAATTAGATTTACTTCTGGGATTTTCATATAAACAAAACAATAAGCCTTAAATGGTCCTATGCCTTGAGCAATTTTTGTTGAAATTTTTATAGGTGTTCCATAAGTAACTCCTGTCAATTCTTTTGCTTCTTTTGGCTCCACTACTAAATCTTGGATGAGTGTTTTTATTTCAGCTTTTGATTGCAAAAACTTGATTAGCCATTCAATATACTTTAAATATTTTCTTTCTTTATTAATTCCAGGAAATAGTTCAGTTTTTAAGTAACTTGTTTCGTCAATTTTTGTATATTTTGATATTTTAGAGAAGTCTCTTGACTCTCGTGTTTTCGTTTCAATTAAATTGGACCACCTTTCAATTTGAGTCGTTTTAATCCATGCCTCTAATTCATCAGGATCAAGCAATTTCTTTAATTCTTTTTCTTTTTTTATATGTACTTTAGTAAGTAAGAAATAATTTTGTATGATTAACTTGGCATTGGTTGTTACTTGATCCAAATTTGATAAATAATTCATTAATTTTGCATAACCACTCCTATACTCAGTTTTTGTAGTGGATAAAAGTTCTTGAGCAAATTTTTTCTCTAATAAAATTTTCCATTTATTTACATCTCCCCCTTTTTTACTTCCTGAAAGTTTTTGCTCGATGCCTAGAATTTCTTCTAATTGATTCCCAAGCTTTAATTCTGCCTTTATTAAGTCATTTACGATACTACCCTCCTTCAAAAATTTTTTATGCGTCTCATTTTCAGGATCTAATAAATTAACAGGCTCAACATTGTAAATTGTTTTATGGTACAAATCAATAAGTTCTTCTGTAAGCTCCTTTTTTGTTTTATAGATGTAGTAAATATTTATAAGGGCTTCTTTCTTCTTGTTTAAGTAATTTTCAATTTCACTAAGAATTTGTTCAATAGTTAATTCTTTACCAAGTTTCTTTTCCTTAAATAATCGACCTCCATATCTGTACAACAGGAATACCAATAAAGGCAATAGGAACATCCATAACCAATTTTTATTAAACTTCTTTTCAGGTTGTTCTTGAGTTGTAGGTGGTTGTTCAGGTTTAGTTCCCGCAGGTATAGGTGTCTGGGCAGGTGTTACTACCTCTTCACCAGTTGGAGAAATACTTGTAACTTCTTTATCACCGAACAATTTAGTAAAGTAATCTCCAATCCCTGGTGTTTGAGCTCCTTCAAACTTAATGCCATCAAAAGACTCTCCAAAGCCTCTAAAGAACCTGCCAAAACCTGAAAATTTTCTCTCTTCTATAGTAGGTGAAGTCAATGCATTAAAAAGTCCCTGGAACAGTGCAATGGTAAGGAGTGTCAATAACAAAGCAAGAAGAAAACGCCAGAACTTGTTTTTTATTCCTTTCAACAACCACCAGTATAAAATAAATAATAGTATGTAAAAAATCCAATGGATGTAAGGTAACAATATTGTTGCTGAGATACCAGCTATAACTAATAAAATTGAAGTCATTAACCCAAGCAAAATAACAATAGCTTGCTCTGGCCTTTTAACTTCTTTAAATGCATATCTTGCACCCATCATGTAGATGGCTATGAATAGCAATGTAAAAAAGAAGAAATCTATAGTTTTTGAATATGCTTCATATTCTCTGGCTTCAAAGAAATTATTAATATTTATTAAACCACCTTCAAAAGCATTTGTGAAAGGTTTAGCATATGTTATACCTGAGAGTATTACTAAGAACATAAAAATTAAGATTAGACTTATTGACTTTTTATTTATTATTTTATTATTTATTATTTTATATTTCTTAGATTCCATTTTTCTAAAACCGCGAAATACACTTTTCTATAATATCTACAAACTTGACTTCTCCGATTAACACAACACCTTTTTTCACTAATTGAAGCATTTCAGTATCCTTCTTTCTTAAGATATCAATAAGATCTTCTTTTGTTTTTGTAACAACATTTACATTGGGAATCTTAATATCAAATCCCATATCAATATCTATTTTGTCTGCGACGATCAACAATGTTTTTTTGTCAAAGATTGCAGATTCTGCTTTCTTTAATTGCTCAAATTGCTCAATTTTGAGTTCTATTTTTTCATCAGAATAAAACAATACAATAGCAGCTAGATGCTTAGCTACCCTGTTTTCAAGATTGATATAATAAAATAACCCAGTCCCCAATTTTTGTCCTATAACTATGCCTTGTTTCTCTAATTTCTTCAGAATGTTGAATACGCCTGGAGAACTAAACTTGAGTCTTTGAGCAATACTCCTCATGGTAAGTTTTTCAGTAAAATTTCTAACTAGAAAATTGATTACGCTAAACTCATTATCTGATAAGGATATCATATTTATTTTTTGTAAATGATTATTATTTTTTATTTAATTTAATATTATAAAAAATTGTTTTATATTATTTTTTTATAATATAAACATTATTTTTTACAATATAGAGTTATATTTTTGTCATATAAATATTATATTTTTATAATATAAATATTATTTTTTATAAACTTCTAAACTTTTAAAATGTATATTAAACTATTTTTTAATATTTTATGTATTATAAAAAGTAACTTATGCTTATTATTTTTAAATATTTCGAAAAAACGTAAAGTTTAAATATAACCTAATAATATTACATATAAATTACATATAAGATAGGGTATGTGTATAGCATCTTCAAAATTCCCTATGGGAAGGATGAAGGAGCTGCGTTCCCGTAGGGAGCATCCCCTCGCCACAACGCTCGTCAATGAATTCAACATGATTGAATTTTGACCTTATGATGCTATGCACATACAGATAGGGAAATAATAAAGAATGAGAACTAACAACCAGTATATAAATAATAGAATTCTGAGTTCAATTAGGACTAGCTGGTCAATTAAGTCACATGTCTTTATGTGCTGATTTCCCACTTTAACCTTACTATTTTCTAAAAAATTATGGAGGTGTTAAAATTGGAATACAAGACAAAACTACGATATAATAACGAAAAAACAAGTCTGGAAAAAAACTGTGAGAAAAACGAGTTCATAGAAACTTTACTGACAGTAGACTTTAACAATCGCACTGAAGAATCTAAATACAAATAGTAATATAAGGAAAATTCTTATATTCGTTGTTATTGCTAATCCTATTTTTGATTTAGGCGAAGGTTATTGTGCGCTTTGCGAGGGTTTTAAGACCTCAACTTCAAAGCCAAGCGGCTAAGGCGAGCGTTTCAGCTAAAACTGAACTCGATGCTGCAATTAAACATTGCTGAGCCCGCTTATTCAAGGGTTCGAGACAACCTTTTGAAAAGAAAAAGGTTGCGGATTTCCCTTCCTTCGCTTTTATTATATAAAGACTGAATATAGTTTTATGGCAATTTAATACTATGATAGAAAAATTACTGGAATCCTATAAAAAAGACAAGGAACCTTTTATTACAAGTACTCCTTTAAGATTTCCTAAACGAGATAGTGGATTTGTAGAATTAGATATACTTAGAGAATTGTTTTTTCCAAATTATTGGAATAAGGGTCATATTACAAAAAATTTAATAGATTTAGAAGAAAAAATAAATGATTTAAAGACAGTCCTACATGAAGGGATAGGATCATACACAAAAAATATACATACTAATGAATTAGTCCTAGATGTTTTAAATAAATTACCTGAGACTAGGGAAACTTTAAAAAAAGATGTTAAAGCAGCTTATGAGGGTGATCCTGCTGCTACAAGCTATACAGAGATTATAAGAACTTATCCTGGCTTTAATGCTATTTTAATTCAGAGAGTTGCGCATTTTTTATACAAACTTCAAATTCCCACTTATCCAAGAGAACTTACAGAACAAATTCATTCATTAACAGGAATTGATATAAATCCTGGAGCGAAGATTGGTGAACATTTCTTTATAGACCATGGAACTGGTGTTGTTATTGGTGAAACATCTGTAATTGGTGACTATGTTAGATTATATCAAGGAGTTACACTAGGGGCTCTGCATTTTGAAAAAGAAGGTGATGTTTTAAAAAAGGGTTATAAAAGGCACCCCACTATAGGCAATAATGTAGTGATTGGAGCAGGGGCCAAGGTAGTTGGCAATATTACTATTGGAGATTATGTAAATATTGGTGCTAATTCCTGGGTACATAAGGATATACCACTTAACACAACAGTTTTTTCAGAGCCACAAAAATTAAATATGAGAAAAAAATATATTAAAGGAGGAGTTAATAAGCAAAAAGTGGATGAATAATGACACTTAAATTGTATAACACGTTAACAAGAAAGAAAGAAGTATTTAAGCCAATAAAAAAAGAGATTGTGGGCATGTATACTTGCGGGCCAAACAAAATCCTAAATAATTAAGATTTTGGGCATTCCGTTTACGATTACGCCCACATCGGTAATTTTAGGGCTTATGTATGTAGTGATATTCTCAAACGCTATCTAAAATACAAAGGCTACAAAGTAAAGCATGTAATGAATATTACAGATGTTGATGATAAAACAATTAAAGGTGCAAATAAAGAAGGGATTTCATTAAAAGAATATACAAAAAGGTATGAAAATGCGTTTTTTGAAGATATAGAGACCTTAAATATAGATAAAGCAGATAAGTTCCCAAGAGCTACAGATCATATACCTGAAATGGTTTCTATAATTAAGGAATTACTAAAATACAGAATTGCATATAAAAGTGAAGATGGTAGCATTTATTATAATATTTCTAAATTCAATGATTATGGCAAACTTTCCCACACAAAAATTATGGATTTAAAAGAAGGAACAAGAGTAAAACATGATTCTTATGAGAAAGAAGAAGCAAAAGATTTTGCATTATGGAAATCATACGATAAAGAAGATGGCAATGTTTTCTGGGAAACTGTTATAGAACTCGATGTTACTAATATTAAATTAAAATTTAAAGGACGTCCAGGGTGGCACATTGAGTGCTCTGCAATGTCAATGAAATACCTGGGAGAAAGCTTTGATATACACACAGGAGGGATTGATTTGGTATTCCCCCATCATGAAAATGAAATAGCTCAGAGCGAGGCATCAACAAATAAAAAATTTGTAAATTATTGGATTCATAATGAGCATTTGCTGGTAGATGGACACAAAATGAGTAAATCTCTTGGAAATTTTTATACTTTAAGGGACTTGCTGAGTAAAGGATATAATCCAAAAGCAATAAGGTATCTTTTATTATCAATTAATTATAGACAACAGCTCAATTTCAAAGAAGATGTGATTGGTTCATCAGAGCATGCAATAGAACGATTAAAAAATTTTATGATTAAGTTAAAAGAAATAAAAGACGCAAAAAAATCCAATATAAAATCAGCTAAAACTCCATCACAAAAAGATTCATCTAAAAAGATTTTTTTGCTAATAAAAAATTCCAGCTCAAAATTTGAAAATGCAATGGATGACGACCTGAATATAAGTGTTGCTCTATCATACATTTTTGAATTTGTAAATGACATAAATACATTGATTATGGAGGATAAGATAAGTAAAAATAGTGCAAAAAAAATAATTGATGTCATGATGCGATTTGATAGTGTCTTAGGAATCCTGAAAGAAAAAGAAGAAATCTTAAGTCCTGAAATTAAAAAATTAATTAATGAGCGAGAGAAGGCACGTAAAGAAAGGGATTTCAAGAAAGCAGATGAGATAAGAGAAGAGTTGAGCAAGAAAGGAATAGGACTGGAAGATACAAAGACTGGGGTTAGGGTGATATGGACAAAAAAAATCTGCTGATAAAATTTTGGAAGGATAATTTTGAGTTTAGAGATGCAGAACTAAATGCTTTCATGGATATTAAAAGAGAAGACTTTGTTTTTGATAATTTCAAAAATACTGCATATGAAGATACTCCTTTACCTTTAATAAGAGGCAAAACAATATCACAACCAACTACAGTTATGATAATGACTCACTACTTAGAATTAAAACCAGCTGAAAAGGTATTTGAGCTAGGAACTGGATCTGGTTATCAGGCTGCAATTATAGCTAAAATAATTGGAGCGAAGGGGAAAGTTATAACTACAGAAGTAATACCTGAGCTTGTTCAATTTTCAAGAGAAAACCTTAAAAAAGCAGACATAAATAATGTTTTTGTTTACGAAGAAGATGGATCTAATGGAATGCCTTCTGAAGCACCATTTGATAAGGTTATAGTAACATCTGCATGTAAAGAATTTCCAAAACCATTATTGGAACAACTT
Organism: uncultured Methanosarcinales archaeon; assembly: GCA_964538135.1. Taxonomy (GTDB): domain Archaea; phylum Nanobdellota; class Nanobdellia; order Woesearchaeales; family GW2011-AR4. The sequence continues at coordinate 596 of CAZIEE010000036.1, read as the reverse complement.
AAGTGTAATGGAATTATAGTTGGACCTATTGGTAACCAGTATGAACAAGAGATGGTTGTTGGTAAAAAAATGAAAGATGGAAATCTTGAACTCAATTTTTTGGGACATTTTTTGTTCACCCCAATGTATGGCAAGTATGGATTTGAGATTTAAAATTGGAACGCTTGATTATGTTTAATGGAACTGAATGCAGCCATTGTAAGGAGATGCACCCATTAGTTGAAAGACTGGAAAAAGAACTTGGAGTAAAAATTTTAGAGCTTGAAGTTTGGCATAATGAAGAAAATGCTGCCTTATTGGAAAGCATAGACAAAAACAATGATGGCTCTGTTTTTTGTGGTGGAATTCCTTTGTTTTACAACGAGAAGACTGGCAAAAAGCTATGTGGTAATCAGAAGTACGAGAAATTAAAGGCATGGGCTCTTGGAGAGATATAAGCTATTTTGTTAACAGATATACCTTTAGTATCCTGAAGCATTATTCAAAGTTCTCTAAACCTTCTGGGGCTCAATAAATGGGAGCCACAATGGGTGAACCTAGATTGTGAACTACTCCGAGTTTCGCTTTGCGCTCAACTCGGAGCGTCTTGAAAGTTT